>NZ_JAESKG010000001.1:0-485091 GCF_017891965.1 Staphylococcus sp. GDY8P126P
ACAGGAGTCTGGACTTGACTAGAAAATGATTAATGTTTGTTAATTGTGTGTAATGTAATTATTAAGATTTATAATTTGATTGTAAATTCTATTTACAAGTATATTGAATCATCTTATACTTGGTGTTCTGTCTGATTTGAATTTAGGGGGACGTACGTGTATGAAGTATTATGATGAGGTACCGATAATAAGATCTGTTGCCGCTATGTTAGTTGTGGCGATACATACAATTAATAGTATAGCTTTGTCAGGAGGGACATTTACATCAGATGGCTTAGGTTACGTTAACCAAATAGCAAGGTTAGGAACGCCTATATTTGCTGTAATAAGTGCGTTTTTATTAACAATCTCAGTAGTGAATAAAGGGTTTAATTTAGATTATTTTGTTAAATCACGTTTTAGTAAAATATTTATTCCTTATATCATTTGGACAGTATTTTACTTATTATATAGAGCCTTTTATTTACATAATCTTGAAGATGATGGGAAATTATTGAATTACTTTGTGTATGGAAAAGCAAATTTCCACTTGTATTTTATTTTGACTGTTATTCAGTTTTACTTTTTATTTCCGTTATTACAGAAAATCAAAAAAGGTTGGCCTATTATTATAGTGTATATATTAGCGACAATCGCTAATATCATTTGGATTAGAATGGGGCCAGTTTCATTAGGTGGCGGTGGTGTCGAACGTTTTGTGAATGATAAATTATTCATTATGAATTGGATATCATTCTTTATGTTAGGTATTGTATATGCTAAATTTTACAATGAAATTAGAATCCTCATCTTTAAGCACAAAGCCATATTATCTACTATTTTAGGTATATTATTTATCGATTTCCTATTGAGTATTGATTTGGATCATTTACAAAGTTCAATTACTGTGTCGAATATGATTTATATTCCATTTTTCATTGTGTTTCTAAATTATTTATATGAACATGTTAAAAAGAATCACACCATTTTAAAAACCTTAACCTTAATTGGTAATTATTCTATGGGAATTTATTTAGTGCATTACGTTGCAATTCAATTCGTAAAACGTTTGCCTATAATTGAAGATATAGTGCCACAAAGTAAATTTATGGGCGTATTTATATTAACAGTAGCAGTATCTGTATTGATTGTTTATCTAATAGGTAAAATCCCCTATGGTAACTATATTGTTCCAATTCCAAAGAAAAAAGCAACGCAAACCACAGATGTAGACAAAAAGAAAGTTACTCAAAGCAAAAACACACCTAATTATAATTTATGAGCATATTATAAAATAAAGTCTGAAGCATTGATGATAAATGTTTCAGGCTTTTTTATGCGAAAAAGGGTATGACAATGGTTTTATATTATTGGGGATATATTTAAACTAGAATTATTAAGACGTATGAATTAGGGTACATATATGTTATAAAAATAGATATGTGAAATGTTAATAATGTGATATGATGAGGATTAGTAATTAAGACGATTAAAGCATTCTATGATATAATTTTGTACAGTATTTTTTATCTGGTAGATTATATGATTATAATTTTTAAGAATTAAGTTAAGGTATGGTGAGTTATATATGTCGAATGAAGACAATGTTAGACAAGAAACAAAAAATAAAAAAGAAAAATTGAGACTTAGTTTTCCAGAGACCCGCTTCATGAAATTTATGGGAGGCAAAGATTTATTATTCGCCTTAATCATGCTGATACTCATTGGTATTGCGATATTTATATTTGATCAAGTATCCTATATATTTAAACCATTTATCATTGTATTTAATACGATTGTAGCACCGATTATTGTATCCATCATTCTATACTATTTATTCAATCCATTAGTCAATTTGATGGAACGCTATAATATATCACGTCTTTGGGGCGTTATTATTTTATTCCTAGTTATTATTGGGGTTATCGCGTTAGCAATTAATTTATTGATACCAGTCATTGGTACTCAATTTAAAAGTTTCGGTAATAATTTTCCGCATTATGTAGATAAAGTGAATCAATTTATTGATAATCTTACTAGAAATTCCTTGATTTCTAACTTTTATGGACAAATACAAGAACAATTAGATGCTTTAGCTAACAAGGTACCATCAATGGTTTCTGATTATTTTAATGGTTTCGGTTCAAAAGTGAAAAACTTTGCTGAAGCTATTGTAAATGTAGGGGTAGTCATTGCCACAACACCATTTGTCTTATTCTTTATGTTAAAAGATGGCCATCATTTCAAAGAATATTCTACGAAATTAATGCCACCAAAATTCAGAAAAGATTATCATGATTTATTAGACAAAATGAGTGTACAAGTTGGATCTTATATCCAAGGACAGATTATTGTTTCATTTTGTATCGGTATTTTACTATTTATTGGTTATAGTATTATCGGATTAGATTATAGTTTAATTTTAGCATCTATAGCTGCTGTGACGAGTGTTGTACCATATTTAGGGCCTACAATTGCAATTTCTCCTGCTATCATTATTGCTTTAATTACTTCTCCAATTATGCTCTTGAAATTAATCATAGTATGGACTGCAGTTCAATTTATAGAAGGTCACTTCATATCGCCTAATATTATGGGTAAAACGCTGAAGATCCACCCACTCACAATTATCTTTATCTTATTGAGTGCAGGTAATCTTTTAGGTGTTGTTGGTGTCATCTTAGGTATTCCAGCCTACGCTATATTAAAAGTGTTAGTGTCACATTTATATTCAATGTATAAACGCAGATATAATAAATATTATGGCGATGATGCAGGTGAATATGAAATTACAAACGATGAACAAATACGCTAGAATTTACAACTGAATACTTCATTATTCATCATACATGTAAGAGATTGATAAATGAGTCTGGGACAAAAATAGGTGTCTCGGACTCTTTTTCGTTTTAAAGAAACGATTTTTCATTTTTACGGGCCTAACAATTATGTTAGAAGTTATTATTAAAATTTTATTTCTTATATATTATTATTGTGCTATATTTTTTATTGAGCTTAGATTATTAAAAAGTGAAGTGAAAACATGTCTAAAGAAATGAGAAGTAGATTATTTTCTATTTTAAAAGTTGTGTTTGCGGTGGCCTTATTTAGTATCGTAGTGTTTACTTTATATAAGGAATTGTCGCATATTAATATTAAAGAAACGATTCAGTCGTTTGGAAAAATTAATCGTGTATGGTTAGTCGCCTTATTTGTAATTGGCGGGGCATCCATTGTTGTACTTTCGATGTATGATGTCATATTAGCGAAATCATTAAATTTAAAGATTTCTTTATTAAAAACGATACGTGTTGGGTATATTGTCAATGCGCTTAATGCTGTCGTAGGTTTTGGTGGTTTTATTGGCGCAAGCGTGCGTTTTTTATTTTACAAAAATGCCACCGATGATAAAAGAGCGTTACTGCACACGATTTCTATTGTATTGATTTCTATGTTAACAGGGTTAAGTTTATTATCCATTTTAGTAGTCATCCATGTATTTGATGTATCACATCTATTTACACCATACCCATGGATTAAATGGCTAATGTATGTTGTAGCCTTGTTCTTACCGGTGTTTGTAATTTTTACGATTTTACGACCATTACAAGAAAATCAAAAGTTATTAGGTGTTTATTGTACGATTGTATCAAGTGTTGAATGGCTTGTTGCGGCACTCGTTTTATATATGGCTTTAACAATGGTAGGCGTTCATGTACCAATCTCAATATTTATGGGCATATTTATCATTGCAGCTTTATCAGGACTTATCAGTTTTATACCTGGTGGATTTGGTACATTTGATTTAGTAGTATTACTTGGGCTTAAGCATTTGAATATAGATGAAGAATCTATAGTTTTAGGGTTATTACTTTATCGTTTTGCGTATTATCTATTTCCTGTGCTCGTTGCTTTAATTTTATCTACATTTGAATTTCGTGGTACAGCTAAACACTACTGGGAAGATGCAAGAATACTTGTTCCGGTGAGAGATATGACATCATTATTATCATCTTACCAAAAGGATATTATTGCACGTGCACCCTCGTTTTCAATTGCTATTTTATTAATGTTTACGAGTCTATTATTTTTCTTGAATAATCTAACTATTATCTACGATGGCCTATATGATCCGAATCACTATATCTATTACATTATCGTATCGGTTCACACATGTGCATGCTTATTATTACTTTTAAATGTGGTAGGTGTATATCGCTTATCTAAACGTGCCATCTTATTTTCGATTATTTCTATTATATTAATTTTTATTGTAACAGCCTATACGTATGCTTCATTTATATTACTTAGTTGGCTTGTTGTAATGTTAATTTTATTGTTCATTTTTTACAGAAGAGCACGAGTTATAAAACGTCCATTTAGATATTTAAAATTATGCTTAAGTTTTATAATGGGTGCGCTCGTACTTTATATTAATCATATTGTTATTGCGAGTACGTTTTATACATTAGACATTTATCATATTGAGATAGACACCTCTATTTTGAGATATTATTTCTGGTTTACTATCTTATTGGTAGCGGTTATTGTTGGTCTGATTGTTTGGTGGTTTGAATATCGTTATAGAATATCTAATACACGAGAAGATACTAAAATATGTGCGTCTATTGTAAAACAATACGGTGGTAATTATTTAAGTCATCTCATGTATAGTGGCGATAAAAAATTTTTTATTAATGAAAATGAAGATGCCTTTATAATGTATCGTTATCAACGCAATGCATACATTGTACTTGGAGATCCTATAGGTAATCCCCAATCTTTCTATAGTTTACTAGAGTCTTTCTATCAAGAAGCAGAGTATCTTGGCTATGATATTATTTTTTATCAAGTAACGGATAGAAATATGTCTCTTTATCACAGTTTCGGTAATCAATTCTTTAAATTAGGTGAAGAAGCGGTTATCGATTTGAATGAATTTACGATTTCTGGTAAGAAAAAACGTGGTTTACGGGCAACTTTAAATAAGTTAGATGATTTAAAATATACTTTTGAAGTTATAGAACCTCCATTTACACAAGCTTTAATTACGGATTTGAAAACAATTAGTGATGAATGGCTCGCCGATAAAAAAGAAATGCATTTTTCAGTAGGTAGTTTCAATGAATCGTACTTATCAAAAGCACCCATTGCAATTATAAAAGACAGTGATGGACTTATTATTGCATTTTGTACGTTGATGCCAACTTATTATAAAGGAACGATTTCTGTTGATCTCATACGTTGGAAACCAGATTGCACATTGCCATTAATGGATGGTTTATATTTAAATATGTTGTTATGGTCACAAAAACAAAATTATCAACATTTTAATATGGGAATGGCTACGTTATCGAATGTAGGTCAATTACCTTATTCATTTTATGGAGAACGTATTGCAGGTCGTGTTTTCGAACATTTTAATGGTTTATATAGATTTCAAGGTTTGAGAAAATATAAAGAGAAATTTAATCCAAATTGGGAACCAAGGTTTCTTGTTTATAGAAAACGTCATTCCTTATGGCTTAGTATGATAAAAGTAATGCGTGTCATTAGAAAACATAAATAATATGAATGACAAAACACCCCACATGTGCTCAGCATGTGGGGTGTTTTTAGGAGTTGATAGTGCTTAATGGTTTTGGTGTAATTAATTACTGGAGAAGTTATTAATTACATTAATAAACTAACTATAAAATTTCTAAATATCATTTTGACTCTAACTATGAATTTAACATTACCTTGTTACTTAAGGTATAACCATAATATACCACCAATAGAAAACGCTTTCAACAAGGTATTACCATATTATTTCTTTTCTTTTTAACATATTATCTCTATATATTCTTTTTAAATATTAAAGGTATTATTACACTATGAATCTAATGTTATCTATTCGAAATGATTTTTATTGTAGCTAAATAGCTATCCTAATTATTTATGTTATATCAATAATAACAATTTTAAGCATTATAATTATAGTGTGAAAAAATAATTAAATAACAAGTTTATGAAAATAGACTATTAAATAGTAAAATCTTATGTTAACATGAAAACGGTTACATAAAAGAGGTGAAACATGGCAACGATTAAAGATGTAGCGACTTTAGCAGGATGTTCTGTAGCAACTGTCTCAAGGGCAATTAATAACAATGGTTATGTTAAGGCAAAAACACGACTTCATATAGAAGAAGCAATTGCCGAATTAAACTACCAACCAAATGAAGCAGCACGCACATTATATAAAAGAAAGTCTAAACTAATAGGTTTATTACTGCCGGATATGAGTAATCCTTTTTTTACACTTATCGCTCGTGGCGTTGAAGATGTTGCTTTAGCACATGGTTACCAAGTACTTATTGGTAATAGTGAAAATGATATAAAAAAAGCACAAGACTACTTAGCAACATTCGTATCACACAATTGTACAGGCATGATATCTACAGCATTTAATGAAAATATTATCGAGAACACACTGACTGATCATCACATTCCATTTGTTTTTATAGATCGTATTAATAATGAGCATAATGGGATTTCAACGAATCACTTTAAAGGTGGTCAACTTCAGGCAGAGGTAGTACGAAAAGGTAAGGGTAAAAACGTTTTAATCGTACATGAAAATTTATTAATCGATGCATTTCATCAACGCGTCCAAGGTATTAAGTACATATTAGATCAACAGCGTATCGATTATAAAATGTTAGAAGCAACGTTATTAGATAATGATAAAAAATTTATTGACTTAATTAAGGAACTTAGCATCGACAGTATTATTTGTAGTAATGATTTATTAGCGATAAACGTTTTAGGCATTGTACAAAGATATCATTTTAAAGTTCCAGCAGAAATACAAATTATTGGATATGATAATATTCCATTTTCAGAAATGACCTATCCACAAATTACTACTATAGATCAATCAGCATATCATTTAGGTGAAATTGCCGTTTCCCAACTATTAGGTTTGAATACGGATAATTTAACAAACAACCATAAGCAATTGGCACTTGCAGTTAAACATAGAGGAAGTACACGTAATTAAATGACATTATGTAACGGGTTACATATAAGGAGGTAAATTTTATGTATAAAACAGGGATATTAAATAGCGATATTTCAAAATTACTTAGTGATTTAGGTCATACAGATGAAATTATGATTGCTGATTGTGGTCTTCCAATTCCAAACGGTGTTAAAAAAATAGATTTAGCATTGGATTTTGGTAAACCATCATTCTTAGATGTATTTCATATTGTGAAATCGCATATGGCCATCGAAAAAATGACTTTAGCAAGTGAAATGAAAACTGAAAATGAATCACTTTATAACGTTTTAAAAGAAGAAGAAATTAAATTGACTACTGAATCCCATGAATTATTAAAGCAACATAGTAAGCATGTAAAAGCTATCATTCGTACGGGTGAAGCGAAACCTTATGCGAATGTCATATTAGCTAGTGACGTTTTATTTTAAAGGAGGGATCAATGGATGATTGAAATGAAGAATATTTATAAATCTTTTGGTCAGAATGATGTTCTTAGAGGTGTGGATTTTGATATTGCGGATGCCGAAGTTCATGCATTGATGGGGGAGAATGGTGCCGGCAAAAGTACGTTAATGAAAATTTTAACCGGCGTTTATGAAGCAAATGGTGGACAAATTTTAGAAGATGGTAAACCACTTCAATTTAAAAATACAAAAGACGCTGAGCAACATGGTGTGTCATTTATTCAACAAGAATTAAATATTTGGCCTAATTTAACGGTTTTAGAAAACCTATTTTTAGGTAAAGAACCAACGAAGTTTTTAGGGATAATTGATCATAAAGTGATGAGAAAGCAAGCGTTGGAAATATTTAACAATTTAAATATACAGCTTGATTTGAATCAAATGGCTGGGACGTTATCAGTAGGTATGCGACAAATGTTAGAAATTAGTAAAGCATTAATGCAAGATTCTAAAGTCATTATTATGGACGAACCAACGGCAGCTTTAACGACTAGTGAGATTGAAGTGTTATTCACACAAATTAATAAATTAAAATCTAAAGGTGTTTCATTTATTTATATTTCACATAGAATGGAAGAAATTTTTAATATTGCAGACCGTATTACAGTGATGAGAGACGGCCGGTCTATATTAACTTCGAACACGCAAGAGACCTCTAATGCAAAAATTGTAAAAGCCATGATTGGTAGAGATTTGTATAACCAGTATCCAGAAAGAAATTATAAGCAAGATGAATTAGTGCTGTCAGTTAATCAGTTAAGTTCTACGGTATATGACTTAAATGATGTACATTTTGAGTTACACAAGGGTGAGATTTTAGGATTCAGTGGACTTATGGGTGCTGGTAGATCTGAAATCATGCGCGTGTTATTTGGCCTAGACAAAGGACAAATGCAAGTAACACTTAATGGTAAAACCATTCACATGAATAATCCTAAGACGGCCATAAAGCATGGGTTAGCGTTTATTACTGAAAATAGAAAAGAAGAAGGTTTAGTTTTACAAGATTCTATTATAGAAAATATTTCATTACCTGCATTGAAAAGTTTTTCAAAGGGTGTTTTTTTAACACCAACAGCGATGAACAATTATACAGAACAGATGATTCAGCGTTTGAATATCAAAGGTGGAAAAGATGATATTTGTATGGATTTATCTGGAGGAAATCAACAAAAGGTTGTTTTGGCTAAATGGATTGCTACTGCACCACGCGTTTTGATTTTAGACGAACCAACTAGGGGAATTGACGTTGGCGCAAAACGTGAAATTTATCAATTAATGAATGAACTGACAGAACGTGGTATGTCTATCATTATGATTTCATCAGAATTACCAGAAGTGATAGGAATGAGTGATAGAGTTGCCGTTGTACAAGAAGGTAATATTGCAGGTGTTTTAAATAAAAAAGATCTAACTGAGGAACGTATTATGACATTAGCTACAGGAGGGAATATCAATGAAACAATCTAGCTTATCATTTTCATATTTAGAAAAAATTATTCCATTTATTGGTTTAATATTATTAGTCATTATCGTTAGTGTATTAAATAGTGCATTTTTAGAACCATCTAATCTGTTTAACTTATTGAGACAAGTTTCTATAAATGGATTAATTGCATTTGGTATGACATTTGTAATTTTAACGGGCGGCATAGACTTATCTGTTGGTTCTACACTAGCGTTATCCAGTGCGCTTATAGCTATTTTAATGGTCTCAGGTGTAGATTCTATGATTGCGCTATTAGTAGGCTGTATTTTTGGTGCGATTTTAGGTGCTATTAACGGGCTTTTAATTACGCTTGGTAAGATGGCGCCATTTATAGCGACTTTGGCTACAATGACTGTCTTTAGAGGTTTGACACTGGTTATTACAGATGGCAATCCAATTACTAATTTAAATGGCAGCTATGCCTTTCAATTATTTGGACGAGGTTATTTTTTAGGTATTCCAGTTCCAGCAGTGACAATGTTTATTACTTTCATTATTTTGTATATCATTTTACATAAAACAATATTTGGTAGACAAACTTATGCTATGGGTGGTAATGAAAAGGCAGCTTTTATCTCTGGTATTAAAGTGAATAAATTAAAAATCATGATTTATAGTCTAGCTGGTTTAATGTCTGCAATGGCTGGTGCGATTCTCACATCTCGTTTAAACTCAGCGCAGCCAACTGCAGGTATGTCATATGAATTGGATGCAATCGCTGCTGTTGTATTGGGTGGTACATCTTTAACAGGTGGTAAGGGACGTATACTTGGCACATTAATAGGTGTATTAATTATAGGTGTGTTGAATAATGGACTAAATTTATTAGGGGTTTCTTCATTTTACCAACAAGTAGTTAAAGGAGTTGTCATTATTATTGCAGTACTCATTGATAGAAAGAATAAATAAAGTAGGAGGTTTATCATGAAAAAAATATTTTTAAGTATGATGGCAATGATACTGTTGTTAGCTGGTTGTTCTTTAGAGTCTCCTCTAGAAAAGCAAGATAGTGGTAAATCAGACAAGAAAAAATCAGATATTGTGGTTGGTGTAAGTATTTCTACATTGAATAATCCATTTTTTGTGAAAATTAAAGATGGTATATTAGCTGAGGCGAAGAAACAAGGTATTAAGGTTAAATTTGCAGATGCTCAAGACGATGCAGCAAAGCAATCTAATGATATTGATGATTTAATACAGCAAAATGTAGATTATCTTATCGTGAATCCAACTGACTCAGATGCTATTTCGGGTAGTGTTCAAATTGCGAATGATCAAAATATTCCTGTTATCACATTAGATAGAGAGGTTGCTAAAGGAAAAGTTGCTTCGTTTATTGCTTCAGATAATGTTAAAGGTGGAGAAATGGGCGGCAAGCTCATTGTTGATAAATTTGGTAAAGGTACAAAAGTAGTAGAGCTTGAAGGCATACCAGGTGCTAGTGCAACTCGTGAGCGTGGTAAGGGATTCCACAACGTTGCTGATGATGAGTTAGATGTCGTATCAAAACAAAGTGCCAAATTTAATAGAACAGAAGGTCTAAATGTAACGCAAAATATGATTCAAGCGCATCCTGATATTAAAGCAATATTTGCACAAAATGACGAAATGGCTTTAGGGGCTGTTGAAGCGGTTGGTAATAAAGATATTAAAGTTGTTGGATTTGATGGTAATGAAGATGCAATAAAATCTGTTGAAAACAACAAACTATTTGCAACAGTCGCACAACAACCCAATTTAATGGGAGAAGAAAGTATTAAAACAGTTATGGATTTATTTAATGGTAAAAAAGTTCAAGAAAAAAATAAGATACCTTTAGAAATGAAAAAACAAAAATAGGATTTATGAGAAAAAGCCGGATACAGTGATCATCGTACTGTTTCCGGCTTTTTGTTTATTTATCTGTCTGTTGCTTATAATTTTGACGGTCTTGTTGTTCTTTGGCGTAACGTTCTGGATTTTTTTTATAAAAATCTTGATGTTCTGGCTCTGCTTCATAAAATGTAGCAGCAGGTAATACTTGTGTTGCAATAGCTTTATCTTTATCGATTGTTTCTTTGAGTTGTTCAATATATTCTTCGGCAACATTTTTTTGGTCTTCATTGGTATAGAAGATAGCAGTTTTGTACTGTGCACCTCTATCTTGAAATTGTCCGCCTTCATCTGATGGGTCTATTACTGAAAAGAAAATTTCTAATAATTTATTGTATGAAAACAGTGCTACATCATATTCGATTTCAACAGTTTCCAAATGTCCAGTGTTGCCTGTCTTAACTTGCTCATATGAAGGATTATTCACATGTCCTCCCATATAGCCAGAGGTTACGCTTTCAATACCTTCAAATGTGTCGAAGGGTTTAACCATACACCAAAAGCAACCTCCTGCGAAGTAGGCTTTGTTTATATTCATGCTTAACATCCTTTCCGTATTAGACCTTAGTACCATATATTAAGATATTACTTGATTTTTATACTCTTTTTATATAACTTTAATATATGTTAATTATAGTACATAGAAGTGCAATTTTGAAGATATAAGGTTGATACTAATGAATGAAGACAAACTAAGAAGTAGTAAGAACACACAAGGCAATACTAATCCTCCGCCAATGCGTAGGGGGAAAAAGAAGCGGTTTAGGAAACTACCATTTATTATTTTGATTGGTATTATTATTTTAGCAATTATCATAGGCTATTCCGTACATGGTTATAATTCCGGCATAAAATATGCTAAAGATCATGGTAAAACGTTGAAACAGCATAAATTTAATGGTGCCGTAAAGAATGATGGTAAAATTACGGTTATGGTACTAGGTGCTGATAAAGAACAAGGCGGAATTTCTAGAACGGATTCTATTATGATAGCGCAATACGATTATATTCACAAAAAGATGAAAATGATGTCTGTGATGCGTGACATTTATGCTGATATTCCTGGAAACGGACAGCATAAAATAAATTCTGCATATTCTATCGGTGGACCAGAATTGTTAAGACAAACATTGAAGAAAAATCTTGGCATTGATCCTGAATATTATGCGATCTTAGATTTTACTGGATTTGAAAAAATGATAGATGAACTAGAACCTAATGGTGTGCCAATTGATGTTGAGAAAGATATGTCAAAAAATATTGGCGTGTCATTGAAAAAAGGACATCATCGTCTGAATGGTAAAGAATTATTAGGTTATGCTAGATTTAGACATGATCCAGAAGGCGATTTTGGTCGTGTACGTAGACAACAGCAAGTAATGCAGTCTCTTAAGCAAGAACTCGCAAGTTTGGATACATTACCGAAGTTACCAAAAGTTGCTGGTATTTTAAGAGGTTATTTAAATACGAATATGCCAGATTCTGCATTAATACAATCAGGTTTAAACTTTGGTATCCGTGGTGATAAGAAAGTCGACTCTGTTACATTACCTATTAAAGGTACTTATCAGGATATTCAAACACCAATGGACGGTAGTGCTTTAGAAATTGATAAAGCCAAAAATAAAGCTGAAGTTAAAAAATTCCTTGAAGAAGATTAAGATAGTTTCGACATAAATAAAAAGCGTACGTTACCCTATGGATAGCGTACGCTTTTTTTATATAGAAAATTTTTCATTTGTAATCAGGTGGGTTAGGTGATGAACTTGATTACATTTTTGATCATTAATTCTGTTTTTATTGATCAGATTTTCTCACACCAGCTACGCCATAGTGAGATGCTTTCATTTCTTCTATGACAACTTTTATCGCCTCTTTATTAGCACCTGTTGTTTTTTCTACAGCATTTGTAACCTCAGTTACCAAATTTTTAAGTTGTTCATCTGAACGTCCTTCTAATAACTTTACATTTACGATTGGCATATGTAATTCCTCCTTTAATAATTTAAAGATATTATAGCATGAAAATTCGGAAAATTATAAACATATCAAATCGAAACATTTGTTCTTATCGCTATTGAAATAGAACATTTGTTCGTATATAATAAAATTAATTGAGGGAGGCATGAGATATGTATGATTATAATCTGGTGGAAGAGAGAGATGTATTGTGTATAGATCAAAAAAGTTTTTTTGCTAGCGTTTCTTGCATACAAAAAGGATTAGACCCAATGAAAGAAAAATTAGCTGTTGTTGCTGATACTAAAAGACAAGGTTCAGTTGTGTTAGCAGCAACGGGACCTTTGAAAGCATTAGGTGTAAAAACGGGATCTAGATTATTTGAAATACCACATAGAAATGACATATATATTATTAATCCAAGTATGAGAAAGTATTTAGAAGTTTCTGTAGCAATATCAAAAATTGCATTGCGCTATATTGCTCCTGAAGATTTACATCAGTATAGTGTAGATGAGTTTTTTATGGATGTGACCAATAGTTATCATAGGTTTAGTAGTACGGTTCAATCTTTTTGTCAAAAATTGCAATTTGAAATCAAAGAAGAAACAGGCATCAATTGTTCTATAGGTATAGGATCTAATATGTTATTGAGTAAGATTGCCATGGATGTAGAAGCAAAGCATACTAAAAGTCTAATTGCAGAATGGCGTTATCAAGATGTTCCAAAAAAACTTTGGCCAATCCAACCATTAAGAGAATTTTGGGGAATTAGTAGAAAAATTGAAGCGAAATTGAATAAAAGAGGTATTTTTACGATAGGCGATTTAGCACATTATCCTCACCAATACTTAAAAAGAGATTTAGGTGTTATAGGTGTGGATTTACATTTACATGCGAATGGTATCGATCAAAGTAGAGTGAGAGATAAATATAGAGTAATGAATCCATCTATTTGTAAGAGTCAGATACTGATGCGTGATTATCGTTATGAAGAATCTAAAGTAGTGATGCGAGAATTAATTGAAGATGTGGCGAGTCGTGTTAGAGGGCGAAATCAATTGGCAAGAACAATTCATTTTTCATTTGGTTATAGTGATGAGGGTGGCATAAATAAACAGTATACATTAGAAGAACCGACGAATTTAGAAGACAGTATTTTTAAAGTTGTCGAATATTTTGCTGATAAATTATGTGATCGTACCGCATTGATTCGTACAGTAAGTATTTCATTAACACAGTTTATAGAAGAGACAGATAGACAATTGAATTTGTTTATAGATGAATATGAAAGAAAGAGAAATGAAAAATTAGCTAAAACGATTGATGCATTGCATCGCAAATTTGGACGAGGTATTGTATCTAAAGCTGCTTCTTACACTGAAGCAGGAACAAAACACGGGAGATTAGGGCTTATGGCTGGCCATAAAATGTAAAGTCCCAAATAGCATTCTACTGGGCTTATACATGGAAGGTAGCTCAGGTAAATCTAAAAAATACTGCTTCATCCATTAAACAAGTAGGACAACGAAAATCAAATTTACCAAAAATGATTTCGCTGTCCCACTCATAAAATTTCATATATTAATCAAAATAAGTATCAAAATCACTAAGCGCATCTGCACCATCTTTGCGATCTTGTGGGTTTTTAAAACTAACTCGAAGTGCACCATAAATATCTTCACGAACTTCTAATATTCTCAAGTTGCTTATAGAAATATTATGTAAACTTAGGATATTTGTAACTTTGCTTATCATACCCGGTTTATCCGGAATGTCTACATATAGATCATACTCCACAGATAGTGCACCTTGTTGTTTAAGGGGTAACTGATCACGATAAACTTTAGCATCGTTGAAAAAATCATAAAGTTCATCAGGATTATTGTGTTCGATTATATTAATGACATCAGACATTTGATTTTTCCATTCTTTTAAAATGCGCAATATTGTATTTTTATTTTCAATAGTAATATCACGCCACATAATAGGATTACTACTTGCGATTCTAGTAATATCTCTAAAACCACCAGCTGCAAGCGTCTTAACAAGTGAAGAATCTTCGACATGTTGCGCATTCAAATGAACGAGACTTGAAGCAATGATATGAGGGACGTGACTCACAATACCAGTGACAAAATCATGTTCTTCCGCTGTTGTAGAAATAAATTTAGCACTCGTTGTTTGTAATAAGTGCTGTATTTCCTCAAAAGCAGCATCATTATCAGTTTCATTATGAACTAAAATATAAAAAGCATTTTCAAATAAATGTTTTTTTGCATTTAATACTCCAGATTTATGGCTTCCTGCCATAGGATGGCCACCAACCAAATGAATATCATGATTTAAAAGAAACTGCTCATATTGTTGAATCGTTGACTTTGTACTTCCAGTATCTGTAATAATTACATGTTTTTTTAGTTGATAGTTTGGTAAATCTTGTAAGTATTTAACAGTCTGCTGTACCGGTGTTGCATAAATAATAATGTCAGCATTTTCAACACTAGTTTTATAGTCAGTTGATTGATAATCTATGATACCAATAGACAATGCTTTATCTAATTGTGAAGTATCCGCATCAAAGGCGGTTATTTCGATATCATCATGATAATATCTTAAGTTACTCGCTAAGCTTCCGCCAATAAGGCCTAAGCCAACGAAAAGAATTTGTTTCATTTAACAAACCACCTCTATCAAAATTTTCAGAATAGTAACATTGTATAGTAGCGTATACAATTTCGCAATATGAATTAAAAGTAGAAGTAAAAGTGAATAACTTTATAGAAGGTATGCTAAAGTAAACATATTATGCTTACTAAAATAAACATAGCATGGATTAGGAGAGAAGGCATTGGAAATAAATCATATTTTAATAGCCGGTGACTATAAATCAATTTTCCAAAAATATTTAAAGGATTTAAAGAATTACCAATTAAGTTTTAAGTCAGTTGAATCAATTACAAATGAAGATTTAGATTGGGCAGATGCTTATGTGGGATTTGAGCCATGTGAGCAATTTAAACCATCACAGGTGAAATGGGTGCATACGTTTAATGCAGGCATCAATAACTATTTAGCTATAGACGACTGGCAAACATCGCAAACTTTACTCACAAGAACAATTAGTGATTTTGGAGAAAAAATGAGCGAATATTGTTTGAGCTATATATTAGCTGATTTACAACATCATAAGTTATTTGAAGAACAGCAAGATGAAAACATTTGGCTCAAACAATCACCACAAGCATTGCGAGATCAAACTATAACTATTTTTGGTACTGGAGAAACTGGACAAACCATTGCTAAGATATTTTCATTATTAGGTATGACTGTCTACGGTATTTCTAATAGTGGGAAAGCAAAAGCCTATTTTAAAAAAGTGCTTCCTATCCATAAAGCTAAGACATTAGTTCAGCAAGCAGATTATATTATCAGTACTTTGCCACTAACAACAAAAACAGAAAAATTATTCAATCAAACTATGTTTGAAGCATTTGATCAAGCTTATTTTATCAATGTTGGTAGGGGACAAGTGGTGGATCAAGAAAGTTTAAAATCAGCTTTAAACAAAGGTAACGTCAGACATGCGGTATTAGATGTTTTTGAGTCAGAACCATTACACAAAAACTCTGAATTATGGCAAAGAAATGATATCACTATCACACCTCATATTTCTGCATTAACCGATTTGAATGAAGCTGTCACATGTTTTTATCATACTTTGAAAAATATAGAGCATGGTGAAATACTTGAAAATCAAGTGGATTTAAAAAGAGGCTATTAACAACGAACAAGCTGTACATATAACAAAAGCAATCATAAAGCTGTTTCTAAAAGTAAAATAAAGCTACTATCATCATCTCTATGTAAAGAATAGTAGCTTTATAATTAAAATTTAAGTATGTTTGGCAACATCAATTTAGCATATGGTTTTAAAATGTTATTGTATATTTTTAGATTTAGAATTTATATTTAACCTTTTTTCTAATACAGATATAAAAATAAAATTAACTAAAACAACTAAAAAAATAGTGCCAATATTTCCAAGTAAATGAGGCAAATCAAAATATAGTATTATAATCATCAATAGGATATTTGTATAAACATAAATATAAACATGAGTCATTATTTTTCGTTTAAGTTTATTTGATGCTGAGCCGAAGAATTTGAGAAGGCTTAATAAACCTAAAATTAATAAAAAACTTATTGCAATCATACTAGTGAAAACGTTATATTTTGTTGAGCTTGAAGTCAGAAAGATATTTAATACATATAAAATAAAAAAGATTATAGATATCGTATATCTTAATCTAACTTCCAATTTTAAAAGTTTGTCATTTTTCATAAAGTTTTATACACCCCTAAAGCATAATGATTATTTAATACATATTATTTAGAATTTCAAAATAATATTTAAAAATGTTGTTGTATGCAATGTAACATAAATTTTTAAATTCAACTATGTATTTTAAAAGGGATATAGTATTAATGGTATTATTTTTAAAATTTAAACGTTAGACTATATATATAATATATTTGGAGGGGGATTAGATGTCAGAATCAATTTTTAATACAATTCAAGCATTGACGGCAATAAATAGTCCGTCAGGGTACGCAGAAAAAGCCATTCAATACGTAAAAGGTGAAGCAGAACAATTAGGCTACCCAACAGAAGTGACTAACAAAGGAGCGCTATTAATCACAGCAAAAGGTGAAAATGATGAAGCGCAAAAATGTGTTACAGCACATGTGGATACGCTTGGCGCTATGGTCAAAGAAATTAAGGAGGATGGTCGTTTATCACTAGATTTAATCGGTGGGTTTAGTTATAACGCAATAGAAGGGGAATATTGTGAAATTGAAACTTCGTCAGGACAAATCTATACAGGAACCATTTGTTTACATGAAACAAGTGTACATGTATATCGCAATAATGACGATATCTCGAGAGATATTGAACATATGGAAGTAAGAATAGATGAAAAAGTCTCAACCAAAGAAGAAACTCAAAGTTTAGGTATAGAGGTAGGCGATTTTATAAGTTTTGATCCAAGAACACAGATTACATCATCAGGTTTTATTAAATCACGCCATTTAGATGATAAAGCAAGCGTAGCCATGATTATTGAATTTTTAAAGACTATAAAAAATAAAAATTTAACTTTACCACATACGATTCAATTCTATATATCAAATAATGAAGAAATTGGTTATGGTGCTAATGCGTCTATATCTCCAAAAATAAGTGAATTTATAGCATTTGATATGGGAGCATTAGGAGATGGACAAGCATCGGATGAATACACAGTTTCTATTTGTGCAAAAGACGCATCTGGTCCATATCATAAAGGGTTACGAGAGCAATTGGTTGAATTATGTAAGATAAATCAAATACCGTACAAGGTAGATATTTATCCATATTATAGTTCTGATGCTTCTGCAGCATTAAAAGCGGGTGCTGATATCAAGCATGGTTTATTTGGTGCAGGCATTGAATCCTCTCATGCATTAGAACGGACACATATCGATTCTATAAAGGCAACGCAAGCATTGTTACAGGCTTATTGTCTAGCAGCTATACAGAGCTAAATGTTTATACTAATTGTTTAAAATTATTAGTTGAAAAGGAGAATTTGAGTGGAACAGTCACTACTTTGGTCAAGAAAATTCATACCTGTGTATTTCATAGTAGCAGCGCTACATTTCATATTTTTTAAGATGTATATCCAAACAGACAATTATTCTATTTATTTGATGACTATTTTACTTGTTGGTTTAGGTATTGCTTCTTGTATATATAATTATAGAAATAGGTTATAATTTAAATGAAGTACCAGCTATGTTAATGGAATTAGAATCTTTGATGCCATAAAAACATAGATATATTAAAAAAAGAGCCATTTATGGCTCTTTTTTTGGTTTGAAAAATCATAACAGTCTAGTAAGTGAATTCAACAAAGTTAATGAACAACTTAAACAATAAATAAATTTAAATGAAAACTCAGACATCTTATTGATAATCAATATCAATTACTGCATAATAAAATGATATTGAAAAAATATACTAAAAGGGATGATAGGATGAAAAGATTAATTGTTTTATTTTTAAGTTTATTAATTATTTTGTCTGCTTGTGGTCAAAATAAAGACTCGAATAAAGAAACAAAAACGTTTAAAACGCAATCAGGAAAGAGTATTAAAATACCAAAGCACCCAAAAAGGATAGTAGTTTTAACTTCAAATTTCGGTAATTTTAAAGATTTAGGCGTTACACCTGTGGGTGTTAATAATGATTTTCCAAAATCAAAATATATCAATGAAAAAGGTGCTAAACGTGTAGGTTCAGAAGATGTTGAAGGTGTTGCAAAATTGAAGCCAGACCTAATTTTGACTTATGATGTAAATACTAAAATAAAAAAATATCAAAAAATCGCACCTACAATACCAATAAAATACAATGATTATTCATATAAAGAAATGCATCTTGCAATAGGGAAAATACTAAATAAAGAAAATGAAGCTAAAAAACAAATTAAAGATATGGAGAAACAACTTCAATCTGATGGAAAGGTAATTAAAGATAAAATAGGCTCAAATAAAACTTTTACCGTAATGGAAATCAAACCTAAGCAACTTTCAATTTTTGGTGAAAATTTTGGTAGAGGCACGCCAATAATATATCAAGAATATCAATTACCATTTCCAAAAGGTGTAAAGGGAATGCTTGATAAAGATGGCTTTAAAACAATACCACATGAGCAATATAGCAAATATACTGCTGATTTTATATTAATTCCGACTGAAAAAGGTAACCCTATCAACAATGAATTTACAGAATCATCGCTTTGGAAAAATCAGCCAGCTTATAAAAATAATCATATATATTATTATCCTAAAAATGAGGCTACCTATTCTGATCCTTCATCGCTTAAGAAACTTTCAAATTATTTCAAGGATAGATTGCTAGAGCAAAAATAAACATATGATGATATTGAAGTGACATCTTTGATTATGGAATATAAAATTGTACTAATCAAAGATGTCTATATATTACTTATTAAAGAAAGATAATTTCAATGGCCAAAATGATTTAAATAACGCGTAGGGTGGTTTTTAAACTGAAGAAAACGCTGCTTTATTAGCTTTTTTAATAATAATGAGCCGTTTATAACAATTTAAGGGTAACTGTTGGCATCTCGATGTATATACCATTAAAATAGAATTAACGACTAACTATAAAAAAAGCAATCAAATGTAATATGGGAGTATAAAATCATGAAAAAACCGAGTTTAAGAACGTTATTGTTAACGATATTTTGGATATTAGTTTTACTATATGCGATGTATGTAACATTTGCTGACCATAAATTTCAATATCATCCAATTATCTTTTTATTCTTATTTGCCATGGGTGCAAATTTAATCAAAAAAGTCGCTCCAAAAGATAATTATGAAAAATATCAAAATAATAAAGACAAGCTAGAATAGGCTTACCTAATATGGCTTTGTAATATAATCGATGTATTTTTCAATAGCACGGAAAGTATAAAAATGAAATTAATGATTGACAAATTGATTTTATCCTAGTAGGATTCTAGGTAATTACTTTTTGCAACGAAAGTTGCCATTTGAAAGATAACGTAGCAAATATGTCATGTAGCAAAAAGAAAGCTAATGGTTGATGAAAATTAGCACTGCATATATTGTGAATTGGGCTTTTAAATGTACTAAATTAATAGCAATGAAAGTGAACAATGAATTTGTTAACTAAGGTGGCACCACGGTAACGCGTCCTTACAGTATGTATGCGTTAATGTGGTGTTTTTTTATATTAAATTTGAACTGAATTAGAAAACAAAATGAAGTAAGTTATGGCAGGGTAGTTACAGAAAGTTAGTGGTTGATGCAAACTAACACCCACATATACTGAAATTGGGTTTTGTTGGATTAAAACGAATAAAACAAAGAGCGAGTAGATGATTTTAAATTAATTGTTTATCTACTAATTTTAGGTGGTACCGCGCGTCAGCGTCCTTAACATAGTTTAAGGGCGCTGTTTTTTTATAAGGAGGAAAGTTAAATGAAAGTACAATATCAAAAGTTAAATGCTGAAGTTACCCCAGAAGCATTAGCAAGATTAAGAAAAAATAAAATGATTTTAGAAAGCTCAGATCAATCACAATTAAAAGGACGTTATTCTATAGTGATTTTTGACACTTATGGAGCAATTACTTTGGATAATGATGAAATGACTATTCAAACAGCTACTAACAAAACGATAGAACAGAATCAACCTTATGAAAAAATGCAAGCTTTTATAGATCAATATAAAACTAATATAGAGGATGCAATATTAGAAGATTTACCTTTTATTTCAGGTTTCGTTGGTTCGTGTAGTTTTGATTTGGTAAGACATGCATTTCCTGTTTTAAAAGAAATTGAATTAACAGATCACCCACAACACGACGCAAAATTATATATGGTAGAAGATGTTTATGTTTTTGATCATTACAAAGAACATTTATACGTCATCGCAACGAATTTATTTTCTAATCAAAGTGATGAACAATTGAAAGCACGTGTGCAACGTCGTGTAGAAGAATTACAACGAATTAATATCTATCCTTTACGAAATGAACAAAAAGTAACAGAAAAAAACATAAAATCTAATATGGCAACGGAACAATTTATAGCAACAGTAGAAAAAATGAAGCATCTTATACAACAAGGTGATATGTTCCAAGTTGTGCCATCTATCATATACAGCTATGAACACAATTTTGGACAACAGTTACATCAATTATCTTATCAGTTGTATCAAAATTTAAAACGTCAAAACCCAAGTCCGTATATGTACTACTTGAACATGGATGAACGCATTGTCGTCGGCAGTTCACCTGAGAGTTTTGTAAAAGTTCAAGGTCAAACAGTAGTGACCAATCCTATTGCTGGAACAATAAAAAGAGGAAGCACTCTGGAAGAAGACAATGCAAACGAAACACAATTGAAAAACGATCACAAAGAATTAAGTGAACATCGCATGTTAGTTGATTTAGGAAGAAATGATATTCACAGAGTAAGTGAAAGAGGTACTTCTAAGATACAAAAGTTAATGGCAATTGAGCGTTATGAACATGTTATGCATATTGTAAGTGAAGTAACAGGACAACTTAAGCAAGACTATTCTCCAATGTCTGTGATTGCGAGCTTACTACCTACTGGTACAGTGTCGGGTGCTCCAAAACTAAGAGCCATTCAACGTATCTATGAAGCACAACCACAAAAACGAGGTGTCTATAGTGGCGGTATAGGCTACATCAATTGTAATCATGATTTAGATTTCGCCTTGGCAATACGTACAATGATGATTGATGAAACACATGTAAATGTTGAAGCTGGATGTGGCGTTGTCTATGACTCAATACCTGAAAAAGAACTAGAAGAAACAAAGTTAAAAGCTAAGAGTTTATTGGAGGTGTCACCATGATATTAATCGTTGATAACTATGATTCATTTACCTATAACCTAGTAGATATGATAGCCAAAAATAATGAAGTGATAGTGAAATATCCTGATGATTCGGAGATTTATCATTTAGATGTAGATGGTGTAGTCATATCACCTGGGCCAGGGCACCCATTAGATAAAGAAGATTTAATGAAAATTATAAAGCATTATGAAAATAAACCAATCTTAGGTGTATGTTTAGGTGCTCAAGCATTAACATGCTATCACGGTGGAGATGTTATTCAAAGTGAATTCATCATGCATGGTAAAACGGATCAAATGAGAATCATAAAAGATACAAAGTTGTATAGAAATATTCCAGAATATTCTGAAATAATGAGGTATCATTCACTGATTAGTAATTCAAAAACAATACCTGAAGCATTTATTATAACAGCAGAAACAAAAGATTGTATTCAATCATTTGAACATAGTCAATTGTTACACTTCGGAATTCAATATCATCCTGAATCTTTTGCAACAGCGGATGGTGTACAAATCATCAATAATTTTTTGAATATAGTAAAGGAGGACAAAAGTAATGGAACTACAAGCACAATTAAAACAGTATAAACCATTAAATCAGCAACAAATGAATGAATTTATAGAACTACTTATTGCTGATGATATATCAAACGAAGTAAAAGCAAATTTATTATCATCGTTCTCAGAAAAAGAGATTACTCAAGAAGAATTAACATATATTTCAAAAAGTTTGATTCATTCTATGTATCGACAGCAGCCTTATTATCCGAATGGTATGTGTGTTTGTGGTACAGGGGGAGATAAATCAAATAGCTTTAATATTTCAACGACAGTTTCATTTGTAATTGCTAGCGCAAATATCCCTGTGATTAAACATGGCAATAAGAGTGTTACCTCATCATCAGGTAGTACAGATTTGCTAGAGGCAATGGGTATAAATACAAGTTCTGTTGAAGCAACACCAAGTCAATTGAATCAAGTTGGTTTAGCTTTCTTGAGTGCAACAGATACGTACCCGATTATGAAAAGCATTCAACCTATTAGAAAAATGATGACTAACCCAACAATTTTTAATATAACTGGTCCGATTATTAATCCATTTAAATTAGATTATCAAGTGATGGGTGTATATGAAACATCAAAATTAGAAAAGATTGCTCAAACACTTAAAGATTTAGGCCGTAAAAAAGCAATCGTTGTCTATGGAGCCAATGGCATGGATGAAGCAACGCTTTCTGGTGATAATATGATATACGAAGTAAATGAAAACGAAGCTACTAAAAATTATACTGTAAATCCAAAGGACGTTGGTTTAGCGCATGCACCAAATGAAGCGCTCATTGGTGGTACACCACTTGAAAATTTAGAGATTACCAAAAATATTTTGACGGGTGTTGATCGAAGCGCAAAACGTGATGTAGTGGTGTTTAATGCGGGTATCGCTTTATATGTTGCTGAGAAGGTCAGTTCTATTAAACAAGGTGTAATTGAAGCACAACGCTTAATTGATAATGGCAATGCTATTGCACAATACAACAAAATGGGAGGAATGACATATGACTATATTGGATGAAATCGTGGATTATAAAAGAAATTTAATAAAAGAAGGTTACTATGAAGAGAAATTAAAGACATTAAATGAGGTAGACATTACGCATAAATCTTCGTTTAAGTCGCAATTAGATGAGTCTAACCAATTAGCATTAATCGCAGAGATTAAATCTAAAAGTCCAACATTAGATCAATTACCAAATAGAGATTTAGCACAACAAGTTAAGGATTACGAAGCTAACGGTGCAAATGCAGTCTCAATTCTCACAGATGAGCATTACTTTGGAGGTAGCTATGAAAGATTGCAAGATTTAACATTACAAACGACTTTACCGGTACTATGTAAGGACTTTGTTGTCGATAAAATTCAAATTGATGTAGCAAAAAAAGCCGGAGCATCAATCATATTGTTAATCGTTAATGTATTAACAGATCAACAAATGAAAGATTTATATCAATATGCGACATCACTAAATTTAGAAGTACTAGTAGAAGTACATGATAAAGAAGAATTGGAACGCGCTTACAAATTAAGCCCGCAACTTATTGGTGTAAACAATAGAGATTTGAAACGATTTGTCACAGATGTGTTGCATACAAATGAAATATTAGAAAACAAAAAAGAGGGCTACCATTATATTTCGGAAAGTGGGATTCGGGATGCACAGGATGTAGCGAATGTGGTTGAGTCAGGTATTGATGGTCTGTTAATAGGTGAATCGTTAATGAAATGTGAAGATTTAAGTCAATTTTTACCAGGCTTGAAATTAACTAAGGTGACAAAGTGAAAATAAAATTTTGTGGATTTCGTACGTTAGAAGATGTTGAAAAGGCAAAAGCATTGAATATCGACGCTATGGGCTTTATACATTTTACTGAGAGTAAGCGATTTGTTGATATTCAAACGATTAAACAATTTACAGATATTATACCAAATGATAAGGAAAAAGTGATTATTCTAGTAAATCCTGAACGCGCTACAATAGATAGCATAATTAATCATACAGGTATTACAACAATACAACTTCATGGAAACGAACCTATAAGTACGGTGCAATATATTAGACAACAAAATAGTAACTTAAAAATTATTAAAGCATTACCTGCAGTAAATCAACAAACATTATTAACATCAATAGATGATTACAAGCATTCAGTTGACCAATTTATTATTGATACACCATCACAATCCTATGGTGGTACTGGCAAAACGTATGATTGGAAAATTTTAGATACCATACATGATGTTGATTATTTAATTGCAGGTGGCATTAATTATGAAAATATACAAAAGATAGAAAACTTATCACTTCATCATACTGGTTATGATATTGCAAGTGGCATAGAAACGAATCATAAAAAAGACTTAAATAAAATGTTAGAAATTATAAAACTTTTAAAAGGAGCTCAATAAACTATGATTGAAAATATACAAACAGAAGCAGATGCATTTGGTTTTTTCGGTAATTATGGTGGACAATATGTACCAGAAACATTAATGCCCGCAATACAAGAATTGAAACAAGCTTATCAGGACGCTAAAAATGATCCTCAATTTCAGATAGAACTTGATGATTACTTAAAAGATTACGTAGGTCGTGAAACACCGCTAACATATGCTAAGTCTTATTCGGAATTACTTGGTGGTGCAAAAATCTATTTGAAACGTGAGGATTTAAACCATACGGGTGCACATAAAATTAATAATGCACTTGGTCAAGCACTGTTAGCTAAACGCATGGGAAAAAATAAATTAGTAGCCGAAACTGGAGCGGGGCAACATGGTGTTGCTAGTGCAACTGTAGCTGCCTTATTTGATATGGAACTCGTTGTGTTTATGGGTGAAGAAGATATCAAAAGACAATCATTAAACGTGTTTAGAATGGAACTATTAGGCGCAAAAGTGGAATCAGTCACTGAAGGACAAGGCACATTATCTGATGCAGTCAATAAAGCATTACAGTACTGGGTAAGCCATGTTGATGATAGGCATTATTTGCTAGGCTCTGCACTGGGACCTGATCCTTTTCCTACTATTGTAAGAGACTTTCAAAAAATTATTGGTCAAGAAATTAAAGCACAAGTTCATGAAAAAGAAGGTCAATTACCAGATGCTATTGTCGCATGTGTAGGCGGTGGTTCTAATGCCATCGGGACGTTTTATCCATTTGTAAAGGATGATGTTAAGCTTTACGGTGTTGAGGCAGCGGGCGACGGAATAGATTCAGATAAACACGCGCTTGCTATAAATAAAGGTAAAGAAGGCGTGTTACATGGTACAAAAATGTATTTAATTCAAGATGATGATGGTCAAATACAATTAGCACACTCAATATCTGCAGGATTGGATTATCCTGGCGTTGGTCCAGAGCATTCATATTATCATGACATTGGAAGAGTGAAATATGCTACTGCAAGTGACAAACAAGCGATGGATGCTTTAGTGCGATTTACTAAAGCGGAAGGTATCATACCAGCTATCGAAAGTGCACATGCCTTAAGTTATGTAGAAACATTGGCACCTACGATGCGTAACGATGAAATACTTGTGGTTACAGTATCAGGCCGCGGTGATAAAGATATGGAAACGATCAGAAATTATATGAAACAGGAGGGTGACACGCATGCATAAATTATTTGTACCTTATGTTATGGGCAACAGAGACTTTATTGAAAATGTAAAAACACTAAGTGAAGCAGGTGCAGATATAGTTGAAGTGGGTGTTCCATTTTCAGACCCTGTTGCTGATGGGCCGGTAATCATGAATGCTGGTAATAAAGCAATTCAAGAAGGCGTTAATATACAATATATTTTCGATCAACTTACAGAAAATCAAGATGAGATTCAAAGTAAGTATGTGTTAATGACATATTACAATATCATAAATCATTATGGTGAATCAGCATTTTTGAATGCTTGTGAAGAAGCAGGTGTGTATGGTTTGATCATACCTGATTTGCCTCATGAGTTGGTGCAACAACTTAAAGCGCGTCATCCAGAACGAAAAACAAATATTATTTCATTAATTGCTATGACAACTTCAAATACTAGAAGTCATCAAATAGCTAAGGATGCAGAAGGATTTATTTATACTGTAACGATGAATGCGACTACAGGCGAAGATGGTAAATTTCATCCAGAGCTAAAAAATAGAATTAAAGATATAAAAGCACATACTGAAGTTCCTGTAGTAGCTGGATTTGGTATAAGAACAGCAGCACATGTAAAAGATATTATTGAAGCTTCAGATGGCGTAGTGATAGGTAGTGAAATAGTAAAACGCTTTGAAAATGACGATAAACAAACTACCATTGAGTATTTAAAAACAATAAGAAATGTCTTGAATTAAGCAAAGATTGTCATATATTTTTATGTGTATGCATTAAAAATAAGGGTAATATGATATCAGAGGAAGAGTTAGATAAATAGTATCGTTGGTATTATTTATCGTTCATACCTTTATTTTTAAAAGAGGTGACTTAATTTGAGTAAAAAAGTATTATTCATAATTACGAGTAGAAGTCAATATGATGATGGCACGCCAACTGGACTATGGTTAGAAGAGGCGAGCGAACCTTATAATATATTAACAGAAGCAGGTATTGATGTGGATATCGTGTCGATTGAAGGTGGAGAAATTCCATTAGATCCAAATTCTACACAAAATGATGAATTAAATCAGTATGCTAATTTTGTTGAAAAGTTAAAACAAGTACCAAGTATTGAAAATATTGATGTATCACAGTACGATGCAGTCTATTTACCTGGTGGACATGGTACCGTATTTGATTTTGCACATAACCAACAATTAGCAGATATCCTTGCAGACTTTAAAGAAGAAAAGAAAATTATTTCTTCAGTATGTCACGGACCAAGTGCATTTGTGGGTGCCAAAGATAAACAAGGCAATTTCTTAGTTAAAGGTGTTACATTAACATCATTTACAGATAATGAAGAACGTACGATGGGCTTGGAAGACAAAGTTCCATTTTTAACTCAAACGGAATTGGAAAATCAAGGTGCTAAGTTTGTGACAAAAGATGATTTTACAGAGCATATTGAATCTGATGCCCAATTTATCACTGGTCAAAATCCACAATCAAGTGTAGCAATAGGTAAAGCAATCAGAGATGCTTTATAATTAGAAACTTTTTCTTGAAATAATATAAAACCGGAGAACGAGATAAGTTCTCCGGTTTTATCATGTATTTACAAATAAATTAAGTGAAGATGACAGTAAATATATAATTAAGGTAATAAAACCAAAAGTTATTCATAATTAAATTATAAATCTAACATGTTAAATATGAATAAATGCTTACGCTTTGTTAAAATAAAAGTAGTGATATAATTAAATAATACATAAAACGCAGTGTAATCATTGCATTAGAAAGATTATGTACAGGCTAATGATTTAGTTTTATAAATGAATATTGTATAATAATCTAGATTGAGAATTAAACTCGAAAATAGAACTATAGATAAATAGGAGTATATAAAAAATGAAATTTACGAATTTAACTGCAAAAGAGTTCGGTGCATTTACGGATAAAATGCCGAATAGTCATTTTACGCAAATGGTTGGAAATTATGAATTGAAAATTGCAGAAAGTACAGAAACACACCTAGTAGGAATTAAGAATAATGATAATGAAGTAATTGCAGCATGTTTACTTACAGCTGTGCCTGTTATGAAATTCTTCAAGTATTTTTATTCCAATAGAGGCCCAGTCATAGATTTTGAAAATAAAGAACTCGTGCATTACTTCTTTAACGAATTAGCAAAATATGTAAAAAAACATAATGCCTTATATTTACGAGTAGATCCTTATCTTGCTTATCAATATCGTAATCATGATGGTGAAGTATTAGCAAATGCGGGTCACGATTGGATTTTTGATAAAATGAAACAACTCGGTTATAAGCATGAAGGTTTTTTAACTGGCTTTGACCCAATACTTCAAATAAGATTCCATTCTGTTTTAGATTTAGCTGGAAAAACTGCTAAAGACGTACTTAATGGTATGGATAGTTTACGTAAACGAAATACTAAAAAAGTACAGAAAAATGGTGTGAAAGTAAGATTTTTAGGTGAAGATGAGTTGCCAATATTCCGCTCATTCATGGAAGATACTTCTGAAACAAAGGATTTTGACGATAGAGATGACGATTTTTATTATAATAGGTTAAGGTATTATAAAGATCGTGTGCTTGTCCCATTAGCTTATATGGATTTTGATGAATATATAACAGAATTAAAGGCTGAACGCGAAGTATTAAGTAAAGATATAAATAAAGCAGTTAAGGATATAGAAAAAAGACCAGAAAATAAAAAAGCGTATAATAAAAAAGAAAATTTAGAACAACAACTGATTGCAAACCAACAAAAAATAGATGAAGCCACTGCGTTACAAGAAAAGCATGGTAACGAATTACCGATTTCTGCAGCTTACTTTATTATTAATCCTTATGAAGTCGTTTACTATGCAGGTGGTACATCTAATGAATTTAGACATTTTGCTGGTAGTTATGCAATACAATGGAAGATGATTAATTATGCTATAGATCATAATATAGATAGATATAATTTTTATGGTATTAGTGGTCATTTTACTGAAGATGCAGAAGATGCAGGTGTTGTTAAATTTAAAAAAGGTTTTAATGCAGATGTAGTAGAATATGTTGGTGATTTTATTAAACCGATTAATAAGCCAATGTACAAAATTTATACGACATTGAAAAAAATTAAGGATAAAAAGAAATAAACATAAATAGAAGGGAACTAAGCTAGAATGAAATTTACAGAGTTAACTGTCAAAGAATATGACAATTTTGTACAGAATCCAGCATTAGAGAGTCATTATTTTCAAGTGAAAGAAAATATTGCGACAAGGGAAGAAGATGGATTTCAAGTTGTATTATTAGGCTTAAAAGATGACGATAATCAAGTTATTGCTGCTAGTCTTTTCTCTAAAATTCCTACAATGGGAAGCTATGTTTATTATTCAAATCGCGGTCCAGTTATGGATTATAATGATTTGGGGTTAGTAGATTTCTATTTACGTGAATTAGACACTTATTTGCAACAGCATAATTGTTTATATGTCAAAATGGATCCATATTGGATTTATCAAATATATGATAAGGATATTAATCCATCACCTAATCATGATAAGAATGATGCACTCGTTAATTTATTCAAATCTCATCGTTATATACATCACGGATTTACAACATCGTATGATACATCTAGCCAAGTTAGATGGATGGGCGTATTAAACCTTGATGGTGAAACACCAGCTTCATTAAAAAAACAATTTGATAGCCAAAGAAAACGTAATATAAACAAGGCAATTAATTTTGGCGTGAAGGTAAGGTTACTAACAAGAGATGAATTTGATATTTTCTTAGAATTGTATCGTGAAACAGAAGAACGTACTGGTTTTGTTTCTAAAACGGATGAATACTTTTATAACTTTATAGACAATTACGGTGATAAAGCATTAATCCCATTGGCATACATTGATTTGGATGAATATATTAATCATACTCAAGAAAGCATTAATGAAAAAGAATCACGCCGCGATAAAATGATGCAAAATGAGAATAAATCTGATAAGCAATTGAAGAAAATTGCAGAGCTAGACAAACAGATTGAACATGATAAAAAAGAATTACTTCATGCGAGTGAGTTAAGACTAACTGACGGTGCTGTTTTAAACTTAGCCGCGGGTGTTTATTTTGCAAATGCATATGAAGTGAATTATTTCTCAGGTGGTTCATCAGAAAAATATAATCAATATATGGGACCCTATATGATGCACTGGTATATGATGAATTATTGCTTTGATCATGGCTATGGTCGTTATAATTTCTATGGTCTATCAGGTGACTTTACTGAAAATAGCGAAGATTACGGTGTATATCGCTTTAAACGAGGCTTTAACGTACAAATTGAGGAATTGATTGGTGATTTCTATAAACCAATTAAGAAATCGAAATATTGGTTATTTAATACGTTGAATAATGTTAGAAAGAAAATTAAAAAATAATATTAAAAAGAAAGCATACTGGTTGTAAGCGTATATCAGTATGCTTTCTTTTGTTTAGGATTCGTTATAAAAGGATGGCTTTCCAATATAACGGTAATCTAGTATGTGGCATATTCTATGAGGTTGATTCTAGTTGTTAGCCACATTTTTTAGTATAGCATAAAATTATATAATATCAATATAACAATAGCATAATGATTTAAAAAAGTAAATATAAAAAATATATATATTTACTCGGTGTAAGTAATAAAATAGGTTAAAAAAACCATGTTGTAATTCGACAAATCACAACATGGTTTTTATGGTTTTTGATTTTTATGATTAAGCGCCCTAGTTAAAATATAAAATTTCATTTGCTATATTAAATTAATTCAAAGCATCAATAATATATGTGATACCTATGATAAAGAATACAATACACATAAATATAGCAATAATTACCGCAGCGATTAACGGGTTGAATAATAAAATAATACCAAAAACAATTTCAATTACATTTAGTAAAATTGAAAAAGTATGGAAAGCTTTATTCGACTTTTCAGCTGGTGTTACGGTGAATATATTGAAAATAGCATTAATAATAAACCAAATAGCAAATAAATAAATAATAAAGGTTGTACTCGTTACGACATTAAATAGGATTAACAAACCGATGATTATATTAATTATACCAAGTATAATCAGTAATTTGGAGCCCCTTTGTGTCGCTTTTTTCATTATACGACGGATGAAAATTTCTATAAAACCATTAATAATAAATAAAAGACCAATTAACCAAGTTATAGCAAATAAGTTTTCTTCTGGAAAACTAACGATAAATACGCCAATAACTAAGAAAATAACACCAATGATCAAACTTGACCATTTAATACCTGAAGATCGTTGCATAAATTTCACTCCTAAAATATTCTCTAAACAGTATATACCCAAAAAAAGAAAAGGAACACTAAAAGATTTTAAGATTATCATATTTATATTATGTAAACCTATAATGTAGTTTGAACTTAATAAAAACCATTTATTTAAGGATTACTGAGATTGTGATAGCGATTGGATATCTTATTTAGTAATTATTTTAGTAAGCGTTAAACATAGGCGCTGAGATTTGCATTTCTGAGCATTTTAAAATGATATTGTGGGTACTTTGTTCATGTGATTGCAAATAAGTAACTTAAAATGAAATGGCCATTTGTAGTCATAACAATAAGTGTTGAAATTATCTATAACAAAGAAATGATTTACAAATAGATAACTTAAGTGAGAATCAAATTTAAAACCATGTGTATCATACGTAACATTAAACAGAACAATTAAGTATAAAAATCAGGTAATTCATTATAGTTACTAAGTTAAGGTTAAATGCTATGAAAGCATAATAATTTTCCAGTAAAAATATTTTCTGTATTTTAGTTTACATAATATATATTATAGGAAGTTATGTATATTGAGATATTTTCCAATTTCGGAACCCTTTTTCTTAGTACATGCTTGTACTATCTATATAATTTCTATGCTAATATGAATACATTACATATGCTTCACATTGTTTTAGCTTGATTATAATTTGCTAAATCATTATTGCTCGTTGACTTTCTTTAATATGATAATTATACGTATATTGATAATCTCATATGTGTTATTTCCTGTAGACTTAATCATTAGACTTAATCATTGCATTGGTATGTTAATTCGAAATTGCTATGAACTTCACACAATCATTTAGTATTTCTAAAATCTCTAATTGATAATGATTTTCAATTAATATATAATTAACTTTTATATTAAAGGAGAGATTGTATATGAATAAGTTTATATGTATTGCATTAACCGCCCTTTGTTTTTTATTTTTAGGTGCTTGTAGTCATACCCAAAGTAATAAAGCATCTAAAGAAACAGTTAAAATTGAAACTTCTTATGAGTTTAAAGATAAAAATCAAGATCATAATAAAGGCGAAATTAAGCATGAAGTTGTAGAGGTTCCGGTTAATCCTAAACGCGTTGCAGTAATGGATTACGGTGTGTTAGATGTGATGCAACAATTAAAATTGCAAGACCATATCGTTGCTATTGCTAAGGGTCAAGGTGCTTCATTTTTACCAGACAGCCTAAAAGCATTTAAAAGCAGCCAATACAACAATATTGGCAACCCAGGTCAACCTAATTACGATAAATTAGCAAAATCTAAACCAGATGTTGTTTTTGCTTCTTTCAGGCAAGCACATACTAAAACTTTAGAAGAAATGAAAAAAGCTGTACCAAATGCTAAAATTGTTTTTATTAGTCCTCAAAACGATGATTACATAGCTTCAATTAAGAAAAATACTGAAAATATAGGTAAAATTTTTGACAAGCAAAAAGAAACAAAGGCATTAATTACAGAACTGGATGATAAGGTTGCTGAAACTAAAAAAAGAATTGAAAATGAATCTGTATTATTTCTAAATGTAGATGATAAAGGTATAAAAACCTATGGTACTACTGGTAGATTCGGTGGTTTTTTAAATGAAGATTTAGGCATTAAACATGCTGATAAAAAAATGAAACCGAACTCAAGTGGTATACTTATTTCAAATGAATATTTAAATGAAATGAATCCAGACAAATTATTTGTCATTGATCGAACTAAACATGGAAATGTAAAAAGTGAAAGTATGCCGCAAGCGTTACAGAATGATGTTATAAAAAATTCAAAGGCAATTAAAAATAATGACGTTACATTATTTGAAGCAAACAGTTGGTTTTTCGGTGAAGGTGGTATCAAATTAACCATCGACCAACTTGAACAAATACAGAAAGCATTTAAATAATCTTCCCCACTATCCTATTTAGTGGCAATAATAAAAGGCATTGTAATGTAACCCACTACAATGGCTTTTATTATATCTATCTTTTTTCTCGATAGTTCTCAATTTCATCTTTAGGAATACCACCACGTTTACGAATTTCTTTTTTCGCTTTTTTCTCGCGACGGCTTCGTCTCCAATTGCGTGTGAAATACCAAATTAAGAAACTAATAATTAAACTGATTACAGCCATAAATGCCGCAAATCCTAATAATGGTTCATATGTAATATCTTCAAAATTAGGAATCAAGAAAGCAGCTATTCCTAATACGACGATTGTTAATACAGCTGGGACAAACCATTTATTTAAAGCTAGATTACAGAAAATAGTTACTAATATCACAGCAACTACTGAAATCCATAAATAATTAGGCATATCAAATATTGTCATGTGTTGCACTCCTTACATATCTTTTGTTTATAATTTTAACTTAATGATTAAGATTATACTACAATTTACCACAATCTTATTCGGACTATAGTAGTATGTACTAATCTTTTGTTTTAAAGACAAAAGATTCCATACATTTCATCTAATTACCTTCCCTGTTTCAATGATAATTAAACTTGCAATTGTGCTTTGTTATCGTCTTTCATGTATAATCAATATGAAACCTAAATTATGTGAAGGAGTGATTAAATGACTGGAACATTACAGTTTAGAAGTGATGTCCCTAAAGACGAAACTTGGGATATTACTGAATTATTTAGTTCTGATGAAGCATTTTATCAAGTGTTAGATGAAACTTTAGAAGCAGCCAAAGCATTTAATAAACAATATACAGAACGTTTGAATCATGCTGAAATGATTGAAGTTGCACTCAATGCATATTCTGATATATTAATTCAATTGGATAGAATGGCAAATTACGCCGAATTGAATTTAAGTGTCGATACGGCTAATGAACAAGCACAAACATTGAGTGCTAAATTTTCAACTTCCTATGGAAAGATAGCAAGTGAATTATCATTTGTTGTTTCAGAGATTATCGAACTTTCAGATACGACATTAGATGAATTAATTAAAACATCACAATATCCACATTTTTTAACAAAAATTAAAGCTAAAAAAGCATATAAATTATCTCCAGAAGTTGAAAAAGTTTTAGCTAGTTTATCCCCTACTTTTGACGGTGCTTTTGATTTATATGGAACAACTAAAATGCTAGATATTGACTTTGAATCATTTGAGCACAATAATCAAAATTATCCTTTAGATTATGCAACATTTGAAAATGAATACGAAGATAATCCGGATAGAGGTTTTAGAGAAACAAGCTTTAAATATTTTAGTGATGCGCTACGTAAATATCAGCATACAACAGCAGCAACTTATAATTTACAAGTTCAACAAGAAAAAATTGAAGCTGATTTAAGGGGCTACGAGTCGGTTATTGATTACTTATTACAAGACCAAGAAGTTACACGTGATATGTTTGATCGACAAATTGATGTAATTATGAGTGATTTAGCGCCTATTATGCAAAAATATGCTAAGTTAATCAAACGCGTGCACGGTCTTGATGTTATGGGCTTTGAAGATTTAAAAGTATCTATTGATCCAAATTATGAGCCAGAGATTTCCATAGAGGACTCAAAACAATATATCTATGGTGCATTAGATGTACTTGGACAAGATTATTTGAAGATGGTCGAAGCTGCATATGAAGAAAGATGGATTGATTTTGCACAAAACAAAGGTAAAGATACAGGCGCTTATTGTGCAAGTCCTTATGCTTCACATTCTTATGTATTTATTTCTTGGACAGGTAAAATGACTGAAACATTTGTCTTAGCGCATGAGTTGGGTCATGCTGGCCATTTTACATTAGCGCAAAAACACCAAAATTATTTGGAATCAGAAGCATCAATGTATTTTGTTGAAGCACCTTCTACAATGAATGAGATGTTGATGTCTAACTATTTATTTAAAAATAGTGATGATCCGAAGTTTAAACGTTGGGTAATTGGTTCAATTATTTCTAGAACGTATTATCATAATATGGTTACACATTTACTAGAAGCAGCCTATCAAAGAGAAGTTTACACAAAAGTCGACAATGGTGAGTCGTTAACAGCACCTGTGTTAAATCAAATTATGTTAGATGTTTATAGTCAATTTTTTGGAGATAGTGTGAAATTAACTGAAGGTACAGAATTGACTTGGATGAGACAACCACACTATTATATAGGGTTATATTCTTATACTTATTCTGCAGGATTAACTATTGGTACAGTTATGTCACAACGTATTCAAACTGAAGGCCAACCTGCCGTCGATGCATGGTTAGAAACATTAAAAGCTGGTGGCAGTAAATCACCAGTTGAATTAGCTGACATTGCAGGTATTGATATTCGAACAGATGCGCCATTGAAATCAACCATTGGTTATATTGGCAAGCTTGTTGACGAATTAGAAATGCTGACAGACGAAATTGAAGCAGAACAATAAAAGAAAAGCGCAGTGAGTAGAAAATCAATTTCACACTCACTGCGCTTTTCTTTGTTATTTATTGTAAGATTCGTAACGATTACCAGTAATAAAGAAATATATATTTTCAGCAATATTCGTAATGTGATCTCCGATGCGTTCTAAATGACGTGCTGCTAGATGCGCTTGTCCGGCAACAAAAGGATCATTATCAATGAGATAGGTAGTGTTAACAATATTTTTATATAGATCATCAATATCCTCATCGCGTTCAATGATTTCTTTAATAAGTGTGATATCATTGTTTCTAACCGCATCATTTAAATCTTTTAACATTAACAATGCTAATTTACCCATTGTGTTGAGCCTTGTTAGCACATATTTATCTATAATCTTTGCTCTTAATCTAATTTCAGCAATATTAGCAGCGTTATCTCCTATACGTTCAAAATCAGAAGCAATTTTTAATGCTGCCATCATCAATCTTAAATCAGTAGCAATTGGTTGCTGTTTAGTAATCAGCATAATAACTTTTTCATTAATTTCAGTTTCAAGTTCATTAATATTTTTATCTTTTGCAATAGATTCTCTTGCATAGTTTCTATCTTCTTCACTTAACGACATTAATGCAAATTCAATATTATGATATACATGAAGACCAAGCCGACGCAGATCTTTCATTAAATCATCGAGTTGGCCTTCGTATTTTTGTCTGATTATAGCCATAGATTAATCAACCGAAACGACCTGAGATATAATCTTCAGTTTGTTTATCAGAAGGATTAGAGAAGATTTTATCTGTATCATCGTATTCGTTTACATAGCCGTTAAGGAAGAATGCTGTTTTATCTGATACACGTGCTGCTTGTTGCATGTTATGTGTAACGATAATAATTGAATATTTTTCTTTTAATTCTTGTACTAATTCTTCAACTTTTAATGTTGAAATTGGATCTAATGCAGATGTTGGCTCATCCATTAAAATAACATCTGGTTCAATTGCTAATGTACGTGCAATACATACACGTTGTTGTTGACCACCTGATAAGCTATAGGCATTTGTATCTAAGCGGTCTTTTAACTCATCCCAAATTGCAGCGCCACGTAAAGATTTTTCAACAATTTCATCTAAAACTTTTTTGTTTTTAATGCCATGGATTTTTGGACCATACGTAATATTATCGTAAATTGATTTAGGGAATGGATTTGGTTGTTGGAATACCATACCTACATTTGTTCTTAATTTTTCTACTGAATGTTTGTCGTCAAAAATATTTTTATCACGATATAAAATTTTACCTGCAGTTTTAACAGATGGTACAAGTTCTACCATACGGTTTAAAGCCTTGATATATGTTGATTTACCACAACCTGATGGTCCTATAATAGCAGTGACATTATTTTCTAGAATGTCTAGGTTAATATTTTTAAGTGCGTGATTCTCGCCATACCATAAGTCTAAATTTTTTGTAGAATAGACAATTTTCTTTTCACTATCTGGAATTTTGTTCTCTTTATGATTCGATTCAATTGTTGCAATAGGTTTATCATTGCGATCTGTATGTGCTTGTAAGTCATCATTTTTATCAATTATTTGTTTATTAGCCATAATTAAAACTCCTTTTTTATATAAGGCTAGCCAGACTATAGATTTAATATCCATAGTATATTCCCAGTAGACTAGCCTTGGTTAAATACACTTTATATTTGAGTACGATTAGAATTTTTTACTGTATTTGTTTCTTAAGAAAATAGCAATTGCGTTCATCAATAATAAGATGACGAGCAATACGATAATGCCTGCTGATGCGACGTTTTGGAATTCTGCTTGTGGTAATTTCGCCCAGTTGTATATAGCCATTGGTAAAGCTTGGAACTGATCAAAGATACTTGATGGTAATTGTAATAATACTGTCGGGATACCAATTAGAATTAAAGGTGCCGTTTCACCTAACGCACGTGATAGTGCCAAGATAAATCCAGTTAAAATACCAGGGATTGCAGCTGGTAAGACTACACGGCGTATTGTTTGCCATTTATTACCACCTAATCCATATGATGCTTCTCTTACTGAATTAGGTACTGCTCTGATTGCTTCCTGACTCGCAACAATAATTACTGGTAAGATAAGCAGTGACATCGTGAGTGCGGCAGCTAATATGGAATTACCTAGTGCTAATGATTCGATACCCATACCTCTTACAAAAATTGTTAAGCCTAGTAAACCGAATACGACTGATGGTACACCAGCTAAATTCGAGATACTTACTTTTATGAAACTTGTGAATGCATTATCTTTTGCATATTCTTCCAAATAAATTGCTGTACCTACGCCTAAAATAATAGAAATAGGAATAATTGTAATCATCAACCATACAGTACCAATCAAGGCGCCTTTGATGCCGGCCATTGATGGTGTTGAAGATGAGAAGCTCGTAAAGAATGAAGGAGTTAAATGTCCAACACCTTTAATTAAAGTATCAATAATTAATGCCGCTAAGACGAGTAAGCCGATCATTGTACATGCAAAGAATGCCCACTTATTAAGTTTATTTATCGACAATCTCCCAGAGAGTTTCTTTTCAACGGTGTTTTGATCGACAAGTGCTTTACTATTGTTGTTAACTTCAGCCATTTTAATACTCCTCTCTGAAACGTTTCGTAATCCAATGTGAAATTAAGTTCATAATTAATGTGAATAAGAATAATGTAAAACCTACTGCATAAATACTGTAATAAATATCTGAACCGAATGTCGCATCACCTGTTGCTACTTGCACGATATAACCAGTCATTGTTTGAATAGATCCTGTTAAATCTAATGATGAAGACGGTGTACTACCTGCAGCTAATGATACAATCATCGTTTCACCGATTGCACGAGAAATTGCTAATACAATTGAAGCCATGATACCTGATGTTGCAGCAGGTAAAACAACCTTAGTTGCAACTTCAAATTTAGTAGCGCCTAAGCCTAAAGCACCCTCGCGCATTTTATTTGGTACGGATGACATAGCATCTTCACTCATACTTGAAATTAAAGGTATAATCATGACACCTACTACAATTCCGGGACTGATAGAGTTGAAACTACCTAGTTCTGGAAAGACAGAACGTAGTATAGGCGTTACGAATGTAAGTGCAAAGAAACCAAATACAATTGTTGGAATACCTGATAAGATTTCTAGTATAGGTTTGATAATGCTTCTTGCTCTACTTGAAGCATATTCACTTAAGTAAAGTGCAGCACCTAAACCAATTGGTACAGCTACAATAGTCGCGATAACTGTAATTTTCAATGTACCTAGAATCAATGCCCAAATACCATATTTAGGTGTTGATGAAAATGGATTCCAGTCCATTGTTAGGAAAAAGTCTGCAAATGAAACTCGTGTAAAGAATGTAATTGTTTCAGTTAAAAGTGTCACGATAATTCCGATAGTTGCTAAAATAGAAAAAACTGCAATGATTCCTAAAATGACCGGTGCAATTTTATCGCTTGTACCATTCTTTTTAGCGTTGTTTTTTTCAATCATTTCACTTACGGAAAGATTATTATTCGCCATGTGAATTCCTTCCTTCTTGTAAACTCCCAATTATTTAAAAAAGTTGGGTCTGGAAAAATGACAAAGTAGCGTACGAATCTAACTTTGCCCCATTCCAGAATCCCAACCCTAAACGATCTTACTATAATTATTTACTGTCTTTGTCGTCGTCTTTTTTACTATCTTTACCAATGATGTCATCTAATTTAGATTGTTGTTCTGTGTAGTCTTTCTTAGGTAATGCAACAAATCCTGCATCTTCAGCTGATTTACCTTTGTCTTCAAGAACAAATTTCATGAAGTCTTGGAATCCTTTGTTATCTTTTAATTTTTTCTCGTTAGTGTAGATATACAATGGTCTACTCAATGCATATGAACCATCTTGGATAGTTTTCTTAGTTGGTTCAGTTGTTTTACCTGAATCATCTTTAACTTTAACTTCTTTTAATTTATCTTTATTTTGTTCATAGAAGTTATAACCGAAGTAACCAATACCTTGTTCATTTTTTTGAACAGATTGTACAATTACATTTGTATCAGCATTTTTCTCTGCTTTGATATCCCCTTTGTCCATAACTTCTTCAGTGAAGAAATCGTAAGTACCATGTGATTGGTCAGGTGAGTAAGCTTTGATCTCTTTAGATGGCCATTTTGGATTTACATCTTTCCAAGTTTTAGCTTTACCTGAGTAAATTTCTTTAAGTTGTTCTTTAGTAAGTTCGTCAACGAAATCATTATCTTTATTGACTGTGATTGTTACACCGTCTTGAGCAATTTTGAATTCATCGTATTTAATACCTTTGTCATCCAATTTTTTCTTTTCTTCATCTTTTATTGGTCTAGATGCATTTGAAAAATCAGTGCTACCTGAGATGAATTTTTCAAATCCCCCACCTGTACCTGAAGTACCTGATGATACTGTTACATCTTTATTATCTTTAGCAAATTTTTCGTTAAGTTTTTCAATGATTGGACCTACTGTTGATGAGCCATCGCCTTTAACTTCTCCTTCGCCTTTACCTGAATCAGCGTTACCTCCGCCGCCACAAGCACCTAATAAAAGTGAAGCACCGATTGCTGTAGTACCAATTAATTGCCATTTTTTCATTGAAACATCCTCCTAATAAGTGAATAACCCAAAAGTTATATGTATTTCTTACAGTATCTATACTACACACCTTTTATTAAATACAAATATAGATAATGTAAATGTTTTGTTAAGGAATTATTGTTGTTGTTTACAATATTTATATTTGTAATGTTAGGTGATCACTTTGGTTCAAAAATCGCTTTAAATCAACGTTATACTCCTCTTTTAATATTACAGAAGTTTTGAATTTGTAATGTTAAAATACAAAAAAACCTAAAAATAACTACAAAAAAGTAGTATTTTTAGGTTTTAATATTGATTGCTGTATGATGTTTTACTGAATCAATGAATAGCAATTGTAATAAAGTGCTTAAATAATGAAGTGTGATTTAAATTTCATTAATTCAATCGTTCACTGCTTTATAATAGAAGAAACTATTTTTCGATTCTTGCCCAACCTTTTTGGGTTAAGGCAATTTTACCACTTTCGATCGTGATAATTTTATTTTTATAAAGATGGCCTATTGCTCTCTTGAATGAGCCTTTACTCATATTAAATATTTCTTTGATTGCTTCTGGACTAGATTTGTCTGAAAAAGGTAACTCCCCATCATATTCAACTAATAAGTCAAATATGTGTTGGCCATCATCATCTAATCGCTCATGTGCTAAGGGTAAGAATGAGCCATTTAGTTCCCCTTTTTCATTATGACCAATGATACGAACGCTAACATTTTCACCTAATCGAGGTTCTTCTTTACGTTCTGTTTCATGAACGAATATTTTATAACCATCTTTAGATAGTAAGAAACTGCCAATTCTTAGTAAACGATAAGGTCTTGCTTCTATCACTTGGTTTTGCTTCTCGTCATCGAACACAGGTGTATACATTTGTTCAACGATTGTTTCTGTCGCTAATCGAGCAAACATGTTGTTATCTCTGTCGATACGTAAAGTAACAAATAGTTCATCACCTTGTACTGGCCAAACATCTTTAACTTTCGGAAGATCTTCCCAAGGAATCAGTACTTCTCGTGGTAACCCAACATCTACGTGTGCACCATCTCTATCAGTTTTTAAAACTTTTACAAAATCATATTTATTCGTAGTAATGTCAGGCATATTTTGAGTAGCGAATAATGCACCTGATCTATTAGGATATACAAAAAAGCTATATTCTTCACCTATTTGTAATTCATCTTCATCATTAATTTCAGATTGGTTTAATTTAACTTCTTCACCATTGGGTCCTTTTAATTTGTAAGTGGAACTTTCTAAACCTACAACTTCAAGGAATTCTATTGAACCTACAATATCTTTTTCATCTTGGGCCATACTTTTCTCCTTCGTTCATAAAATTTATTCTTCTATATTATAACATGCTATAGGAAAACAAGCATCAGTCTAGCGCGAAAGGTCGAAAGTGCAAGATAAGTGTGTTATAATTTGTGCGGTAGATTAACGAAAAGGAGTAAATGCATGTTACAAGTTACTGATGTAAGTTTACGATTTGGCGATCGTAAGCTATTTGAAGATGTAAATATTAAATTTACAGATGGCAATTGCTATGGTTTGATAGGTGCAAATGGTGCAGGTAAATCAACGTTCTTGAAAATTTTATCTGGAGAATTAGATGCACAAACTGGTCATGTTTCAATGGGGAAAAATGAACGTTTAGCAGTATTAAAACAAGATCATTTTGCATTTGAAGATGAACGTGTTATAGATGTTGTTATTAAAGGTCACGAACGTTTGTATGCTGTTATGAAAGAAAAAGATGAGATCTATATGAAACCTGATTTCAGCGATGAAGATGGTATTAGAGCAGCAGAATTAGAAGGCGAATTTGCAGAAATGGATGGATGGAATGCAGAAGCAGATGCTGGTTCCCTACTATCTGGTCTTGGTATAAAAGCAGATTTACAAGATAAAACAATGTCAGAATTAGAAAATAATCAAAAAGTTAAAGTCTTATTGGCTCAAAGTCTTTTTGGTAAACCAGACGTATTGCTACTAGATGAGCCTACCAATGGTTTAGATATCCCTGCAATTAGTTGGTTAGAAGATTTCTTAATTAATTTTGAAAATACAGTTATTGTAGTTTCTCATGACAGACACTTTTTAAATAACGTATGTACTCACATTGCCGATTTAGATTATGGGAAAATTAAAGTTTACGTTGGTAACTATGATTTTTGGTATCAATCTAGTGAATTAGCAATGAAAATGGCACAAGATCAAAATAAGAAAAAAGAAGAAAAAATCAAAGAATTACAAGATTTCGTTGCGCGTTTCTCTGCAAATGCTTCAAAATCAAAACAAGCAACAAGTCGTAAGAAACAACTTGAAAAAATCGAACTCGATGATATTCAACCTTCATCGCGTCGTTACCCATTTGTTAAATTCACTCCAGAACGTGAAATTGGGAATGACTTATTGTTTGTAGAAAACCTTTCAAAAACAATTGATGGTGTTAAAGTTCTAGACAATATTTCATTTACAATGGATCCTAATGATAAAGCTGTATTAATTGGAGATAGTGAATTTGCTAAATCAACATTATTGAAAATCTTAGCTGGTGAGATGGAACCAGATGAAGGTTCAGTAAGATGGGGTGTCACAACTTCACGTAGTTACTTCCCTAAAGATAACTCTGACTACTTTGAAGGTGTAGACATGAATCTAGTAGATTGGTTACGTCAGTATGCACCGGAAGACGAACAAACTGAAACATTCTTACGTGGCTTCTTAGGACGTATGCTATTTAGTGGTGAAGAAGTTAAGAAAAAAGCAAGTGTGCTTTCAGGTGGAGAAAAAGTACGTTGTATGCTAAGTAAAATGATGCTATCAAGTGCAAACGTGCTATTGTTAGACGAACCAACAAACCATTTAGATTTAGAAAGTATTACTGCGGTAAATGATGGATTAAAGAACTTCAAAGGTTCAATCATCTTTACGTCATATGATTTTGAATTTATTAACACAATCGCGAACCGTGTTATTGATTTAAATCCTGCTGGTGCAGTTTCAAAAGAGATTTCTTATGAAGCCTATTTAGAAGAAACTGGTGTATTAGCTAAATAATTGTAATCATATTTAAGCGTCTAAGACATAAATAAATGTTTTAGACGCTTTTTTCATATCATAACCTAATTATTGTAGTTATGACATCACATTTTTGAAAATAGACTTTTGTCACGTTTTTTTATTCCCCTACTTTAAAAAGAGGTATAGGCCGATTGCTTTAAAAAGCATTTTCACAATTATATAATCATAATTAATTAACTGTAGGAGGAATGTTTAAATGAAAAATTTAAATATGATTGACGGTCAAGTATTACCTCAAATTGGATTTGGTACATATAAGCTTAATGGTGCGCATGGTGCACACGCAATAACGAATGCATTAAATCAAGGATATCGCTTGTTAGATACAGCATATAATTATGAAAACGAAGGTACTGTGGGCAAAGCGATTGACAATAGTCATGTGACAAGAGATCAAGTTATCATTACTTCAAAATTACCAGGTCGTTATCAAGATTATGATGCAGCTATGGTTGCGATTCAAGAATCAATCTATCGTTTAGGTGTTGAGTATTTAGATTTATACTTAATCCACTGGCCTAATCCTAAACAAGGCAAGTATGTAGAAGCATGGCAAGCAATGATAGATGCGCAAAAAGCTGGCTTGATAAAATCTATTGGTGTTTGTAATTTCTTACCAGAACATATTGAAAATTTAGAAAAAGAAACAGGTGTGTTGCCTGTAGTTAATCAAATTGAACTGCATCCCTATTTTAATCAGCAGGACATGATTGAATATCATAATCAAAAAGGCATCATTACACAAGCCTGGAGTCCTTTAGGTCGTGCATCTGAGGTGATTAAGGATAAAGATATTGCTGTTATAGCAGAAAAATATAATAAAACAATCCCTCAAATCATTTTAAAATGGCATGTACAAAATGGTATTGTCCCTATTCCTAAATCAACATCGATTGCGCGACAAATTCAAAATAAAGATATATTTGATTTTACTTTAGAACAACAAGATATTGATAAAATTAATAGTCTGACACAGCAAGATGGCCGACTAAAAGGTCAAGATCCGGCATCGTACGAGGAATTTTAAAAGAATCATCATTTTGTGTTTTAAAAAAGCAACACCTCAAAAAGATATCATTTTACACTCTTGAGGTAAAAAACACTCCTTAAATGTCATATTTTTCAGTAAATTTAAAAAATTAAAGAAAAGCGGTTTACAGTACATGTAAGCCTATGTATAATGTGAAACATAAACAAAAATTTAATAAGGTTTTGATGAGGCGCATCAATCATTAGTAAAGATTAGAAGAATCTGACTGCTAGCAGCTAATTTTGAAAGGGTGAGATGCCGAAACGGTTATAATAGCAGCTTATAACATGTTGGACTTTATGGTTAAGAGCTAAGAGTCTGTCATTATTTTAAGATAATGGAGTGCATCACTTGTATATATAATATAGAACAGGTTCGCATTTCGGACTTGTTCTTTTTTTATATAACTGTGATTCTCCCCTATTCAACGAGGAGGATATGAATTTGGAAAGAAGTGTTTTGAAATTTGGTGGTTCTTCAGTTAGTGATTTTACTAAAATTAAAAATATAGCTGAGATGTTAAGTTTGAGAATTGCACAAGGAGAACAACTTATTGTCGTAGTAAGTGCTATGGGTAAAACGACCGATGAGTTAATGGCAAATGTATCTACATTAACCACTAGTCCAAAGGATCAAGAATTAGCGCTATTACTCACAACTGGTGAACAACAAACCGTTTCATACTTATCGATGGTTTTGAATGACATTGGCGTTCGAGCTAAAGCTATGACAGGTTATCAAGCTGGTATCAAAACGGTTGGGCACCATTTGAAAAGTCGTATAGCTGAAATTAATCCTGAAACATTTGAACAAGCATTTGAAGAAAATGACGTGCTTGTTGTGGCTGGTTTCCAAGGTGTTAATGATGATTTAGAAGTAACGACTTTAGGACGTGGAGGTTCTGATACGACTGCTGTTGCATTAGCTGCGAGTAATCATACGCCTTGTGAAATTTATACAGATGTGGATGGTGTTTATGCTACAGATCCTCGCCTATATAAAGATGCGAAGCGACTCGATTATGTATCGTATGAAGAAATGATGGAAATGAGTGCTTTAGGTGCAGGCGTATTAGAAACAAGAAGTGTTGAATTAGCAAATAATTATAACATTCCCCTATATTTAGGTAGAACTTTATCAAATGTGAAAGGAACATGGATTATGCCACAAACAGAAATTTTAGAAAAGAAAGCCGTCACAGGTGTTGCATTAGATACACATATGATGCATGTTACAATTAGTTACCCCTTACCAGATAATAAATTACTCACAAAATTATTCAGTCAATTAGAAGATGGTTCTGTAAATGTAGATATGATATCTCAAATTGTTAATTTAGAAGGCTTACAAATGTCTTTTACAATTAAAGATACGGATGTTGCACAAATTTCATCTATACTGGAAACTTTAAAAGAAGACTTTAGTGCCTTGGACTTCAGAATTAATGAAGAATACGTTAAAATTTCTTTAATAGGTTCAGGTATGAGAGATATGTCTGGTGTAGCTTCAAAAGCATTTATTACTTTAATTGAAAATGATATCTCATTTTATCAAACGACAACATCGGAAATTAGTATTTCATGTGTCATCGATGCTGAAAACGGTGAACGTGCTGTACAGACTTTATATCAAGCTTTTGATATCTGAATTTTCAAAACTTTTTAAAATCAACTAATAAAAAATGGAGTGTTTTGTATATGACTAGATTAGCTATTGCAGGTGCAACAGGATTAGTAGGAAGAAAAATGTTAGAAACAGTAGATAGAAAAGGCATTGCCTTTGATGAGTTAGTATTATTCTCTTCAGCGCGATCAGCGGGAGAACAAATTGAATTTCAAGGTAAAACATACACAGTACGTGAATTGACTGATGAAGCAGCTAGCGAACCTTTTGATTATGTATTAATGAGTGCGGGTGGTAGTACAAGTGAACATTATTCCCCTATTTTCGAACAAGCAGGAGCTATCGTGATTGACAACTCTAGTCAATGGAGAATGACTGAAGGTATTGATTTAATAGTACCAGAAGTGAATGAACCTAAATTAGATAGAAAAATCATTGCCAATCCAAACTGTTCTACGATTCAATCTGTCGTGCCACTTAAACCATTACAAGAAGCATTTGGATTAAAACGTGTTGCATATACAACTTATCAAGCAGTATCTGGTTCAGGAGTGAAAGGTAAACAAGATTTAGCTGAAGGAGCAAATGGTAAAGCGCCAGAGGCATACCCTCACCCTATTTATAATAATGTGTTACCACATATAGATACTTTTCTCGAAGATGGGTATACAAAAGAAGAACAAAAAATGATTGATGAAACACGTAAAATTTTACAAGATGATCATTTAAAGGTAACAGCTACTTGCGTCCGTGTACCTGTACAAGACAGTCATAGTGTACACATGAGTGTAACATTAGAAAAAGAAGCAACAGTTTCAGCCATTCAAGAGTTATTTGAAAAAGATGATCGTGTTGTACTTGTAGATAATCCTCAAAACAATGAATATCCATTAGCAATTCATTCAACTGGTAGAGATGAAATCTTTGTTGGACGCATTCGTCGTGACGATAGCTTAGACAATACTTTCCATGTATGGTGTACTTCTGACAACTTATTAAAAGGTGCAGCATTAAATGCAGTACAAATACTTGAACAAGTTATGAGCTTGAAAGGAGTAAAATAATATGGGACATATATTTGAAGGTGTAGGTGTTGCACTAGCAACGCCATTTACACACAATGAAGTTGACTTTGATGCATTGAGAAGACATGTGAAATATTTACTAGATAATAATGCCAAATCAATCGTAGTCAATGGTACTACAGCTGAGAATCCAACATTAACTGATGAAGAGAAGGATCAAATTTTAGAAGTCGTTGTCAATGTTGTTGATGGTCGTGTGCCTGTCATTGCAGGTACTGGTACGAATAATACTCAAAAGTCTATTCAAGCTTCTGTGCGTGCAAGAGAAATTGGTGCTGATGCGATTATGCTTATTACACCATACTATAACAAGACAAATCAAAGAGGTTTAATTGCCCACTTTACAACAATTGCAGATGCAGTGAAATTGCCTGTTGTATTATATAATGTACCGTCACGTACTAATATGACAATCGATGCAGAAACAGTGGAAACTTTAAGTGAAAATGAGTATATCGTTGCATTAAAAGATGCGACAAATGATTTTGATTACTTAGAAGACTTAAAACAACGCCTTAATTTAGATGAGTTTGCTTTATATAGTGGCAACGACGATAATATTGTTGATTATTTCAATCAAGGTGGTCACGGTGTTATCTCGGTGGTTGCCAATGTTATTCCAAATGCTTTCCAATCTTTATATGATGCAAAACAAAATGACGAAAACATACAGTCTCAATTCCAGCCTATTCAAACGTTATTAGATGCGTTAGCAGTAGATGTTAACCCTATTCCTGTAAAAGCATTAACAGCAGTTGAAGGATTTGGTAACTATGAAGTACGCTTACCACTTGTTACACTTGAAGACAGTGATCGCCAAAAATTAGAACAAGCTTACGAACAATTTAAAGCAGGTGGAAATTCATGAAGATTTTATTAATTGGATATGGTGCTATGAATCAACGCGTAGCAAGGTTAGCAGAAGAGAAAAATCACGAAATCGTTGGGGTTATTGTGAGAAACAGTGAAAAGCACTATCCCTACCCTACTTTTGAACATATTTCAGAGGCTACAGAAGCGGATGTTGCTATTGACTTTTCAAATCCTGAACTACTCTTACCATTATTAGAAGAAGACTTTAATTTACCAGTTGTCATTGCTACAACGGGTGAGAAAGAACAAATCATAGATAAATTAAAAGCGTTGAGTACAGATATGCCAGTGTTTTTCAGTGCGAATATGAGTTATGGTGTACATGCACTTACAAAAATCTTAGAAGCAGCTGTACCGCTCTTGCAAGATTTTGATATTGAACTTACAGAAGCACATCATAATAAAAAAGTTGATGCACCGAGTGGTACATTAGTGAAATTATATGATGTTATTGAGTCTTTACGTGAGACTACAACGCCTGTATATGATAGACATGAAACGACTGAAAAACGTACCCAAGATGAAATAGGTATTCATTCTATTCGTGGCGGCACGATTGTTGGAGAACATGATGTGCTTTTTGCAGGTACGGATGAAACAATTGAAATTACACACCGCGCACAATCTAAAGATATATTTGCCAACGGTGCGATTGGCGCAGCAGAAAAACTAGTACAAAATAAAAATGGTTATTATACATTTGATAACTTATAAACCCTAAGGAGCGAATTTAATTATGATACAACATTTAACGGCAGAAGAAATTATTCAATATATAAGTGATGCAAAAAAATCTACACCATTAAAAGTCTACATCAATGGTGATTTTGAAAACATTACTTTCCCATGTGATTTTAAAGTATTTGGTTCATCTGATTCCAAAGTTATTTTTTGTGAAGCAGATGATTGGAAACCATTTTATGAGTCTAATCAATCAGTTATTGATGAAATTGAAGTTGAAATGGATCGACGCAACTCAGCTATTCCATTGAAAGATTTAACAAATACGAATGCACGTATTGAACCTGGTGCATTTATTCGTGAACAAGCCATTATTGAAGATGGTGCTGTAATCATGATGGGTGCAACAATTAATATTGGTGCTGTTGTTGGAGAAGGCACAATGGTTGATATGAATGCTACATTAGGCGGACGTGCTACAACAGGTAAAAATGTACATGTCGGTGCTGGTTCAGTTTTAGCTGGTGTAATCGAACCACCAAGTGCTTCACCTGTTATTATTGAAGATGACGTACTTATTGGTGCTAATGCAGTCATTCTTGAAGGTGTGCGTGTCGGTGCCGGTGCCATTGTCGCTGCTGGTGCCATTGTTACTCAAGATGTACCCGCAGGCGCAGTTGTAGCTGGTACGCCAGCAAAAGTGATTAAACAAACAACTGAAGTCGAAGATTCAAAACGTGAAATCGTTTCGGCACTAAGAAAATTAAACGACTAGAGTACTAAGTATATAAACTTATACAAGTTATATATTACCGTATGTATTTTACACAAAATGATACGGAATTATTTTGTTGAATATAGGAGGTTTAGACGAGACAATATTTATTTTACTATGATGTCTCCCCTTATCTATTGCTAAGTGTTAAACTACGCTTTGTTTCGATAAGTTTGTCTATCCTCCTATTTTTATAAATTAAATACATAATACATAGCAAACTAACAATTATGCTTATTTAGTGTAATTAATATAATAATTTAAAGGATTTGATATCGATGACTGAGTTGGAATTTGTAACAGAACATAGACGTTATTTACATAAGCATCCAGAATTAAGTTTACATGAATATGAAACAACAAAGTATATTGCGCATTTTTTAGATGATTTAGGTGTGCCATATGAGCGTCCATTAGATACAGGCGTTATCGCCTATTTATCTGGAAATAGTACACATACGATTGCATATCGTGCTGATATAGATGCATTACCGATTTACGAAGAAAATGACGTATCCTACCGAAGTGAAGTAGATCATGTTATGCATGCTTGTGGACATGATGGCCATACAACTGCCCTTATGCTATTTGTTAAACGATGTAAAAATTTAGCTGATAAGGGCGAACTTCCTCAAAATATCGTCTTCATATTTCAACCTGCAGAAGAAACTGGAGGTGGCGCGAATCGTTTAATACGTGCTGGTGCATTTGAAAAATATCCTATTGAAGCAGTTTTTGGTATACATGTCATGCCATTTGAAAATGAAGGCCGTGTTGTGATTAGAGATGAAGAAATTACAGCAAGTGCTACAGAGTATAGATTCTATTTGCATGGTCTTTCAAGTCATGTTGCTGATAAAGAGCAAGGGCATTCATGCGGTGAGGCATTACAACATGTATTGACTCAAGTAGGACAGATACAGCAATATCATTTAAATGGATTGAAACGAAACATTGTCCATATGGGACATTTTGAAGCTGGTGAAGCCATAAATACGGTTCCAAGTAACGGCTATTTAGAAGGTACTATTAGAACATATGATGTGAAAGATTTAGAGATTGTAAAACAGCAAATGACGAAAATTAGTGAAAGCGTTAAATTATTATTTAATGTCGAGTGTGAAGTGAAATTTGAAGAAGGTTACCCTCCTACTTTTAATGATCCTCAATTACGCAAACATGTTGAAAATGGATTAGTAAATGCTGAGTTTGAAGTGATTGATAAACCTATACCTTACTTATTTGGTGAAGACTTTAGTTTCTATAGTCAAATTGCACCAAGCTATTTTGTATTTGTTGGAGTTCGAGATGAAGCAAAAGGATACGTGACTGGTTTACACACTTCTCATTTAAACTTTAATGAATCTATATTAATACGTATTGCAGATTACTATGAACAAATACTCAAATCTTATAGTGAGGTACAATCGCAATGACAGCCACATGGTCAGTAAACCGACAATTATTTAAAGAAAACGCTAAAAATGTTAAACAAGATAACCAAATAATGGCAGTAGTAAAAAATAATGCGTACCATTATGGACTTGAATTTGCAGTAGAACAGTTTTTAGATATAGGGATAAATACATTTAGTACCACATCACTTAAAGAAGCAATTCGAATTCGCAAATTAGCGCCAAATGCTACTATATTTTTGATGAATGCAGTTTATGAATTTGATAAGATACGTGAGAATCAGATTCAAATGACTTTGCCTTCCCTTTCTTTTTATTATGAAAATATTAACGAATTATATGACATACAAGTTCACTTGGAATATGAAAATTTATTACATCGTTCAGGTTTAAAGACACTTGATGAAATTAAAGAAGTCATTCACCATCATAATCAGAATAAAAATGAACATAAAATGCACATTAGTGGTTTGTGGACGCATTTTGGATACGCAGATGAATTTGATGTTCCAGATTATAATATAGAGCGTGCCGCGTGGTTAGAGATTGTAGATACGCTACTTGATGAAGGATATGAATTTGAGATGATACATGCACAGAATAGTGCAAGCTACTATCGTGAGCAAGGTGTATTACCTAACCATACGCATGCGCGTATTGGTATTGCATTGTATGGTTCTAGACCCTATAGTACAATCAATGAATCAGACATACAGCAATCGCTAACAGTTAAAGGTAATGTCATACAAGTGCGTGAAGTCAATGCGGGAGAATTTTGTGGTTACAGTTTTGCTTTTGAAGCGACAAAAAATAACACAAAATTGGCAGTCGTTGATGTTGGTTATGGTGATGGTATACTCAAAGCAAGAGCACAACATGAGGCTTTGATAAATCATAAGCGCTACCCTATTCGTGCGCTTATGATGAGTCATATGTTTGTAGAAGTTGATGACAGTGTCAATGCACAAGATGAAGTGATACTATATAATAACCATATACGTGTCGATGAATTTACTTTTAAAGGCGTTGGCGCTAATTCAGAACAATTAAGTGCAATGAATCACGACTCATTAATAAAGGAGTATAGATAAATTATGGTAGTAGAATATAATAGCAATGGCGAACTTACAATGGGAGGCACAAGTCTAAAAACGATAGCGCAAAGTTTTGGGACCCCTACTTTTGTATATGATGAAGTACAAATTAGAAACCAAATGAGACGTTATCATGAAGCGTTCAAACAAAGTGGATTAGCATACAATATTTCATATGCATCAAAAGCATTCACATGTTTACAAATGGTTAAATTAGTACAAGAAGAAGGACTTGAATTAGATGTAGTGTCTGAAGGAGAATTATATACAGCATTAGAAGCTGGTTTCGATCCAAAACATATTCATTTTCACGGTAACAACAAAACAAAACATGAAATTCAATATGCTTTAGAAAGCAAAGTTGGTTACATTGTTATTGATTCATTAGAGGAAATCGATCTGATTGAGCGATATGCAAGTGAAGAAATTGATGTTGTTTTAAGATTGAATCCTGGCGTTGAAGCCCATACGCATGAATTTATACAAACAGGCCAAGAAGATAGTAAATTTGGCTTATCAATTAAGCACGGCTTAGCTATTCAAGGTATTGAAAAAGTGCGAGATACTCAAAAATTAAACCTCAAAGGTGTTCATTTCCATGTTGGATCTCAAATTGAAGGCACAGAGGCTATGGTTGAAACTGCTAATATTGTGATTAATTGGTTGAAAGCAAATGATATCAAAGTTGATTTAATTAACTTAGGCGGTGGCTTTAGCATTAAATATGTTGAGGGTGATGTAAGTTTCCCTATCGAAGAAGGCATCGCAGAGATTACTGCTGCTATTAAATCAATTGCCGAAGATGCAGATTATCCGGTACCAGAGATTGGTATCGAACCAGGTCGTTCAATTGTTGGTGAAGCAGGTATTACTTTATATGAAGTTGGAACAATCAAGGAAATTCCTCAGGTCAATAAGTATGTTTCCATTGATGGTGGTATGAGCGACCATATTAGAACAGCGCTTTATGATGCAAAATACGAGGCCTTATTAGTTAATAGAAATGATCCTAAAGACGAAACAGTAACAATCGCTGGTAAGTTATGTGAATCTGGCGATATTATCATAAAAGATGCCCAATTACCAAGCACAGTGAAGCGTGGAGATTATCTAGCGATACTTTCAACTGGTGCATACCATTATTCTATGGCATCTAATTATAATCAAATGCAGAAACCGTCTGTGTTTTTCTTAAAAGATGGTAAAGCAAGAGAAGTTATTAAACGTCAATCATTACGTCAATTAATTATCAATGATACTAAATAATCCAAAGGTGGCTGTGTCTCTGAAAAGGCGCTCAGTCACCTTTTATTGTCCTATAGTGTAGATATATGCATTAAGATATTAGATAAAGTATATAGTGGTATACATGCAGTTTCGCATGCATTAAGAGCCCCTAATCTCATAAAGAGATAAGGGATAAAGTGGTATACATGCGGTTTCGCATGCATTAAGAGCCCCTAATCTCATAAAGAGATAAGGGATAAAGTGGTATACATGCAGTTTCGCATGCATTAAGAGCCCCTAATCTCATAAAGAGATAAGGGGCTCTATAAAAAAAAGAACCTTTAACAAGGTTCTTTAGATAAGTCAATATTGCATCTATATTATAGTTTTACAACGTTTGCAGCTTGAGGACCGCGGTCGCCTTCAACTACTTCAAATTCAACTGATTGACCTTCTTCTAATGATTTATAACCTTCTTGGTTAATTGCTGAGAAGTGTACGAATACGTCGTTTTCTCCTTCAACTTCGATAAAACCAAAACCTTTTTCAGCGTTAAACCATTTTACTGTACCTTGTTTCATAAATGTGAAACCTCCAAGACTAATATTCATTCAATATGCGTTATTCGCATATTACAAAAAATACAATGACACAGTATTATAAAAAATTACTCGTACAATATTCTTTGCAATATGGAATAAAACAATTGCTTGACTAATATTATAAAGCATTTTTTAGTAAATTGCAAGACTAATATGAATAAACTGTTTATTCAATATTAGGTAAATTATAATAAACTTCATTATTATTTAAAACAATATAACTATAGAATATTTGTAAATCTTCATCACAATCTTCACAAAATCCTAATTCACAATTATTATAAAATGCATGTATATTGTATTTGCCGACTAAGTAATTATCATAGTGGCGTTTACTTTTTAAAATTAAAGCATTATAAAAAGCCATCATTGCTTCATAAGTCTCGAAATTATGCTGTTCCACGATTTGATCAGTCCAGTCACTAAATAACCACCAGCCTTCATAATCAGCTCGAATTTTTGCAACTGTCCACATTTTATTTCACCCTTTCACAATTAGTCTAAAATGAATTTTTGGTATTATAATGCATACCTTTTAGACTTATAGTGCAAATTGGATATACATATGTATGTTGTATGATACATTCACTCTAAATAAAAATCCCCCATGTTTATAAATAGAATATGAATAAGACTAAATATAGAATTCATTATTTAAATTCAGAGACGTACAATTTTTGCCTATGTGTAATATTCTAACGAGTTAAGCGACAAAATCAAGTTATCTGTCTCATACTTTTGGCCTATATACAACTGGATTATAAACGTAAATATTAGTTTTGTAGAGTGAAATTTCGTATAATGTTATTAAGAGGTGATTTTATGCAACGTAAACATATTAAAGTATTTGGAATGGTACAAGGCGTAGGTTTTCGTTATTATACAGAAAAAATAGCACAAAAACACAATATAGTTGGTACTGTTGAAAATATTGATAATTATGTTGATATTTATGCTCAAGGTAATGAGCCATCCTTAACTGAATTTATTAACGCTGTTACAGAAGGTGCCTCTCCAGCATCACATGTTGAAGATTACACAATAGAAGCATTAGATTATGATCAATCATTGAAAAAATTTAGAACGATATAAAGGAAGATGAATTTTGAGATATAATATTTCTCGTATTTTTGGGACAATTATTGCTTTACCAGCAGCAGTTATTGCTTGGTTTGCTAGTATCTTTGCATTAGATATATATTTTATTTTCGATGTGTTAGTAGCTGCTGCAACATTTATTGTATTTTACTTTCCTACCCAACGTTTAACTTCTAGAAAGTATCTAAGAGAAATTGGTTTGTCTCGTCGAGATTATCATTTTGTAAATGGTCAATTAAATAATGCTCAGGATAAAATTAGAAGAATATTTAAAACATTTGTGAATGTTAGATCGATTAAAGATTTTAAACAAGTCAACGAGATATATCGTTTATCCCGTGCAATATATTTTGCTGTTAAACAGCGACCAGGGTCATTTTTCAAGGTGGAGAGTTTCTTTTACTCTCATATAGATAATGCTTTAAATTTAATTGAAGCTTATACGAGATTATCTAAATCACCTAAAAAATCTAAAGAAGAAAAACAAAAATTAGAACAAACGCGCATCACATTAGATGAAGTGAAACGAACTTTGGTTGCTGATTTAAGAAGGATTAATGACGAAGATTATAGCCAGCTAGATATTGAAATGGAATTGAATAAAATTGAGCAGAAACGCAACAAATAAATAGATAATTAAAGGCAGAATGGAGTGGAATTTTATGGCTAGAGAGCAAGACTCAATTAATTCGCATCCATTGGATAAGTATATTGATGAAAACTCAGCAAATGGGTCTGAAATTATAAAAAGTTCAAGTCAGTTTTCTCATGAAGATCAACAAAAAATTGATAAATTGAGCAAACAAATTAAACCAATGGATAATGATGGTTTGTTAAATTATGGTACCGAAGCGCAATCGAATATGTCACAATTCTCACACCGAATTTTAAATGAAGTCAAAACTACAGATGTGGGACCTGTAGGTGACTCATTAAACGGATTAATGAGTAAATTAAAATCGGTCAATCCAGAAGAATTAAATCCGGAAAACCAATCCAAGCTGAAGCGTATTTTTAAACGAACAAAGGCATCAGTTAATGAGATATTTTCAAAAATGCAATCTGTCGGTTCACAAATTGATCGTATCTCAATTGAACTAGATAAACATAAAAACAATTTAAAAAAAGATATAGATATGTTGGATGAATTGTATGATATGAATAAAGACTATTTTGATGAGTTATCATTATATATAGAAGCTGCTAAACACAAGCAATACGTTTTGCAACAAGATGAAATCCCTAAATTGAGAGAACAAGCGAAATCTACGGGAAATCAAATGGATGTGCAAGCTGCTTCTGATATGGAACAATTTGTTGATCGTTTAGATAAGCGTATTTATGATTTACAACTATCAAGACAAATTGCTATACAAACTGCCCCACAAATACGAATGATACAAAATGTGAATCAAGCACTTGCAGAAAAAATTCAAAGTTCAATATTAACGAGTATTCCATTATGGAAGAATCAAATGTCTATCGCACTGACATTAATGAGACAACGTAATGCGGTTTCTGCTCAAAAAGCAGTTACGGATACTACAAATGATTTATTACTAAAAAATTCCGAGCTGTTGAAACAAAATGCTCTAGCAACTGCTACTGAAAATGAGCGCGGAGTTGTGGATATTGAAACATTGAAAACAACGCAAAAAGATATCATTGAAACGATTGAACAAACGTTACAAATTCAAGAACAAGGCCGTACGAAACGTAAACAGGCTGAATCAGAATTAAATGAACTTGAAACAGAATTACAAAATCAATTGTTAGATATGAAAGAAAATAAATAATTAAGTATATAAAAACACGGAATTACTGTGATAAGTAATTCCGTGTTTTTTAGTGCTTATTATCTGAAGATCTTTCTTCTAAAATGTTATCTTTAGTATGATCTTGTTTATTTTCAGTAGTGATTTTTTGTTCAACAGCTAATTTATGCGCAATTTTTGGTGCTGTCCATATAGCCGGTAACATAATGATTGATATGGGAACGGCGGTGATGATGATAAATGATTGAATAGCGTTAATACTACCCTCACCAATATTTATCAAGATAATAGAAATAACACCCATAATGACTACCCAGAAGAGCCTAATCATTTTAGGTGGATCTCCCTCTCCAGTTACTGACATAGATATTGAGAATGACATCGTATCCGCAGTTGTGATTACGAAAATTAAAGTTAGTAATAATAATACAATGACCAGTGCAGTACCTAATGGTAGATGTGATGCGATTGATATAACTGCTGCTGGCAGTCCATTATCAGCTAACGGGTTACTAATCGCCCCACTATCTTTAGTTTCGTAAAAGAGGCCACTACCACCAAGTATGGAGAACCATAAGTGCGACACAACAGCAGCTACTATAGAAACGAGTAAGAATATCTCTCTGATTGTACGCCCTTTTGAAACACGTGCAACTAACATGCCCATTAATGGCCCGTAACCAATAAACCAGCCGAAAAAGAATAACATCCATGCTCCAGCCCATTTGTCATCTCCTCTGAATGTACTAATTTCTAAAAAGTGAGTAAGATATACGCCGTAAGAAGAAATGAATGTATCAATAATAAAACGGCCAGGCCCTATTAATAAAATAAATACGGCAAGTGCTAAAGCAAGCCATACATTAAGTTTACTTAAAAACTGTATCCCTTTATCAATACCTGTCGTGGCAGAAATTGTAACAACGACCATTAAACCAGCTACAGATAAAATTTGGGTGATAATATTATCTGGGATACCAAATATACTATGTAACCAATAACTAAATTGGAAACCAAAGAAGCCGATTGTGCCAATTGTACCTGCAACTGCACCTAAAATACAAAATACATCGATCATCCATCCAATTTTATTCTTTTCAATTTTACTTCCAAAGATTGGATACAACAGCGTACGTGGACGCATTTTCATGTTTTTATTGTAGTGTGCATACATAATAATAATGCCACTGACTGCACCATAAACTGCCCATGCTGTGAATCCCCAGGATGTAAAGCTTTGTGCCATGGCAGCCGGAATGGCTTGAGTACTGCTATTTTTAATATTTGGATCCATTGTTGGCGGTACATCTATAAAATAATACATTGGTTCCGCTGCTGCCCAAAAAATCGCACCAGCTCCTAAACCAGATGTTATTACAATAGCAGCCCATCTGAAATAACCCATTTCAGGTTTAGAGGCATTACCTAATCTTACGCGTCCGTATTTGGAAAAAGCTAAAAATGCTCCAACAGCAAAAGTAGCTAGCAGTAAAACTTGCCAAAAAGCACCAAAATATGTAATTGAAAGCTGAAATCCTTTTTGAACTAATGTTGATGTTGTCTTAGTGAATATTGATGACATCAGTACAAATAAGACAAGTATGCCCCCGCTTATTAAAAATACTGGCCAATCTAGTTTTTCTTTCCATTGAGAATATTTAATATTATTCGACTCCTCTATGTTACGTGTTTTCTTTTTCAAACGATTTACATTGCTTTAGACCAAAATGTTAAAAAGTTTAATTATGACGAAACACTTTAAGTAAAGAGTATAGCTTACTTTTGAAAAGTAATCAATTGGGCATTTAAAATAATTTGATTCTATAATTATAAAAATATTTAAAAATAGCTTTATAATAGTAAAAGAAGATTCCGAAAATAATTGGAATCTTCTTTGAAAATTTATATTTTGTTTTAGAGATGATTATAGTTATTCTTTTTCATACACAATCGGTTTTTGTTTTTTAACCATTGCCGCTACAATATATCCAATAATTGTAGTTACAATCGCGATTGGGAACCATTCTAATGAATATGATTTTAACGGTAAACTATCAATGAAGCTTAATTTTATCCAACCTTGTGTATGGATCACACTGAGGATTGATACAATAGAAACGATAGCGACTGGTATTTGTTGTGCAATGGGTTTTGTTGGTACAAAACGAGCTAATAAAATAAGTAGTACGGATGTAATCGCAATAGGATAAACAATACTCAATACAGGTACAGACATTGTAATGACAGAGTTTAAGCCTTGATTAGCTAAGATAAAACTAATTAATGTGAAAATAATTACGTAAATTTTGTATGAAATTCTTGGGAAAATTCTATGGAAATACTCTGATACTGCTACGACTAAACCACAAGCTGTAGTTAAACAAGCAAGAGCAACAATAATGCCTAATAAATATTTACCAAAAGTTCCAAATCCAACACTTGCCATTGTAGTTAATAAATAGGTACCGATATTTTGATCATTTGCAGTCAAACTCGCGATTTTTTCTTGAGAAACTGCCATATGATTGCCGATGTAGCCTAATGATATGTAAATAAACATAAGTGCTACGGCAGCAATAATACCAGCCATCAATGTTTGTTTGAATATTTTATTTGCATGTGTGACACCCGTTGCTTTTACTGCATTTACAACAATCATTGAAAAAGCAATCGCAGCAATCGCATCCATTGTTAAATATCCGTTCGTAAATCCTTGTGAAAAACCACTGAAGTTTGATGTGAAAGCATCAGTTGCTTGGCTATGTGAATTACTACCGTAATCAACGAATCCTTTAACAATCATTGCTAAGATAGTGATCAATAGTAACGGTGTTAATAATGATCCAATTCGATCAACCATTCTGCTAGGATTAATACATAAATATAAAACAATTAAGAAATAAATAACTGTGAAAATAAATAGTGCTAAATTACTATTCGTATTTGCTATTGGCGTAACTGTCATTTCGAATGAAGTAGATGCAGTACGTGGAATTGCAAATAGTGGTCCGATTGTAAGATATATAATAATTAAGAATATGATTGAAAATTTAGGTGAAATTTTATTTAATGAACCAATGTAACCTTGTTTATCCAATGCACCTACAATAACACCTAACAGAGGTAATCCAATACCTGTTAATGCAAATGCGAGTATGGATGGCCAGAAATATTGCCCACTGTCTAAGCCTAAGTTTGGTGGAAAAATGAGGTTCCCTGCACCAAAAAACATTGCAAATAGTGTGAAACCTATAATCCATGTATTTTTATTCATATGTCGTTCTCCTTCTAACCAATAAAATAATATTATCTATTCTATCATGTTTGATTAGATAACGTCTATATAAATTTCAGAATATTTAAAAATATAAAAGCCATTTATAACTATTTGTTTTATTAAAAAGACTTTAACAACAGTTTTTTTAATAATGGTGACAATTGTGCAGGTAAATTTTCAACACCTTCAACAAATAAAGCATATTGACCATAGATATTATGGATTGTTTGTTCAATGTCTTCTGTAATAGGTTCTTGACTAAGGAAAACATTAAACACTTCGATACCCATTTTACGAGACATCTCAACAGCTTCATAAGTATCTAAGATACCATCTTGACTATAATTATAGGCAGACGGTTCACCATCTGAAAATACAATTAAAAATCTTTGATTATGTGAGCGACGCATTAGACGCTCACTTCCAACTCTAATAGCGACACCGTCCCTATTATCATCTTGGGGTTCAAGCGCCATAATTCTTGGCCCATCTTTTTCTAATGTTGAATGATCATAAGAAATGATTTCATCAATAATATTTGGTTGGTTAGCATCGTCAGCATCAAAGGCATCTTCATTAAAGGCTAGAATCTCGTGTTTGACATTTAAAGGTTTTAAGGTTTCATGAAAAAGGACAACCCCTTTGATTGTTTCTTCCATTTTATCTTGCATACTTGCTGAAGCATCAATAAGTAGCATGAAAGTAGCATCGAAAGATTGACTTAAGTCTTGTTTTTTATAGAATAATTTGTATTGGTCATCAATGAACCAATTTAATAAATTCTTTTGCAGTCTGCCTTTAGTTAAATTATGTCGCTCATCAACATGTTCTCTGTCTATGGTCTTCTGGATGATTTGTATTAAATCTTTTATTTCAAATTGAACATCTGATTCAACGTTTTTGTATGCTTGTACATATTGTGGTTCAATATCTGGTATATTCCATTTAATTTCAACTCGCTCATTGATGCCTTTTAATGCAAAAGCTTGATTATGTCCGACTGAACCGCCCTCATCGTCATCGATTTGATTATTGGTTAGGCCTTTCCCTTTTTTGGTTTGCATGTCAGTCATGTCATCGCTTGCATCACCTTCGCGTGCGTTATCATTGTCCCCCATGACTTCACTATTTTCACCTTCATGTAATTCCATTTCTAAATAGGCACCACCTTGAGAAGCACTATCTTGATGGTTAGATTCCATGTCTTCACTAACTGTATTGTCATCACTTTGCTCTTCTGATTTGCCATCTGAATTACTGGCATCAGTTCTTGTTAAGTCTTCGAATTTGAGTGCCTCAATCGCTTCGTATACTTTTTTAGGTAAGTGATAATACTCATTTAACATATCTTCTTTTAATATGTCATCAATTTGATACATGATTCTTTCTGCTAAATACATATTGTCTTCAGACGATTGATTATAGAAAAAATTATGCAAATACATATACATATTGTTTAAAATATCGTCAATATGTGGATGGATTTGAGGAATATCATAAAAATTTTCAGTTATAAAAGATGCTTCTAAATGTAAAAATAGTAAGTCAGTGAAAGTGGTTTTAGTTTTATATACTTTAATTTGTGTTTTCGTATAATTTAACCGTACCTCTTTACGCATTTGAATAGCGGGTTGAATCGATGGACGTTGTCTTGCAATGGCATTTAAAATACGTTGATCTTCAAGTAATTTGAATAGTTGCTGGAAAAATTTTGGATGTTGAAATGTTGTATTATGAATCACTTCATTAACGATTTGTTCATCCATCATTTGATAACCATAAGCAGCAAGCATGACATCGGTCTTCAATCCTGTAGTTTCTATTGCTGTATCTCTATGTGACCAAAATGAACTTGTAATTAGGGTATTGTTTATTGGATCATAATATGGAAATTTTTGTATTTTTACTTGTGTTTGATCATTTTTTAATAAAAGTCGGGCTAAATCTTGAAGCATCATGACTTGCTTAGCGTCTAATTGTTCATCATTAAATTTTATAAAACGATCACTCATGATTATCCCTCACTAAAAATTTAATTCTACTGCATTTAAAATAGCTTGTTGCTCACGTTCATCTTCTAGTTTGTCTATAATTGTACGTTGTATTGCACGTTCGATAGGCATAATCGTAGCTAAATCACTTAGATCTATTAATGCTCTTATACTTGCCGCTTCTTCAGAAATTTGACCTTGTTTTGTCATTGTACGCAAATCTTCATTGAATTTAATGATTTTTTGAATCATTATGTCATCACTGAGTTGGCTTTGTTGTTTGATTACATCACTCAAAATATCTCCATCAATATAATCTACTTGAATAACAACGAAACGGTTTTTTAATGCTTCATTCATTGGTAATGTACCAATATAACCTACGTTGATAGCTGCGATCACATTAAATCCAGGTGCTGCATTAACGACTTCACCTGTAAATGGATTAGTTAATTTTCTACGATAATCTAATACACCATTTAATATAGGTAACGTTTCGGGTTTGGCCATATTAATTTCATCTATATAAAGAATATGACCTTCCTTCATAGCTTTTATGACGGGCCCATCAATAAATACTATTTCTTGTGACCCATTTTCGTCTGTTTGTATTGTTTTAAACCCGAGAAGACTTTCTGCATCTAAATCAACGGAACAATTAATTTGGTGCATAGGTCTATTCATTGTCTCACTTAATGTTTCAGCTAATTTTGTTTTTCCTGATCCAGTCGGTCCTTTTAGTAATATATTTTTATTAAGTTGCATTAATGATTGCGCATCATTGAATACAGTTTCATCTCTATTAATATAATTGGTATTTGCCATCACTTTATAATCTCCTTTTTAAAATGGATAAAATAGTTAGTTTTTCAATCAATAAAAATAGACTGGGGCATGAATCGTTAATCGTTCGTTTGCCCTAGTCTTATTAGAAAAATATTATAAATACGCAAACAGTGTTCTGCGTACAGTGCTCAGTTTAAACTTCTTTAAAATAATCTTTATAATAACCACCGACAAGTCCAGAGTTATCTATAATTTGATAATATTCTTCAGTTTCATTGATAACATCATACTGCTTACCAATTGTTAATATATCAGAAACAGTAAATTTTTGTGCATCTGTATGTACGACTTCTACTTTCTTTATAGGTGTATTATTTTTCCAAGTTTCATGTAACATAATATATACCTCGCTTATTCTTTGATTTCTAATGTTAATATGAAAGTGATACCACTTTTTTCACTAATTCTAAGAGATTTTTCGCCATCTTGATCTAATGATTGATAAGGAATGCCTATAGATTCTAGTTGTTGTAATGCATTCTGGAACTGTGCCTTAGACTCTGTAGCGAATTCAATTTGTTCAACGATACCATGTTCAGGCATTTTAATCTCTTCGGAGGAAGCATATAAATGCAATTCTCCACCTAAACCACCTTCTCCTATACGAAATACTTGTACTTTATAATCCGCATCTGGATGTGGTGCATATTCAGCAAAGTGTGTTAAACCGAATACTTTATCTAAAATAGATTGAGTTAATAATAATTCATTGACCTTAAGTAAAACAGGACCTAACCCTTGAATTTGATGTAGTGGGTTAACAGTGCTATCAAATGTAGGCATACCTAAAGGTGCACCTATATTATGTTCATTTGAATAAATATTAAAAGACTGATTATTTTGATCTTGAAATTCAAAATACTTATGTCCATTCAAATCTGTTACTTCACTATGCTCAATATGATGCTGATCTAATATGGTTTTATACTCATCTAGACCTTCATCACTTGGAATTCTCAAACCAATATTTTCAATATGATTATCATCATTTTGATATTTTGGAATTTCTACAAAATGAATACGTGTCCCAGAAGTGAGTTCAGCGTCTCCAAAACGTAAAGCATTGCCTTTATCAGCAACATTTAATCCAAGTATGTCTTTAAATAAAGTCTTAGTTTTTTCTAAATTATCTGTCCCGGTTGTTACACTTCTTAGACCATTCATTATATTAACCCCTTTATTTATCACTTTTCAATTTATTATAACGTATTTTTAATGTGATTAATATGATGATGTTTGTTAGTAAAGAACGTTTTATGAATTTTTAAGATTATACATTGGACGTTTTTAAAATATGTATTAATATAGATATATAACGTATTTAAAATTTTTAATGAAAGATTAAAAAATAGATGAAATATGATATATAGGAGGTAGAAATATGACTGGTGTATGGATTGTTTTTGCAATAACGGTACTTATTGCTGTTTATTCTGGCATCACTTTCTTTTCTAATTTAAATAGTAAAGCGAAACAAAAAAATGCCAACGCTAAAAGTGTTAAGAAGAATAATATATATGGCATAGTATTCTTGGTCTTTTTAATTATTGCCATTATAGAATTATTTGTATATATAGCGTAAATACTTAAATTTCATATTGTTAAATTAAGGCTTAGCTTTATGAAATTGATTAAGCATGAAAATAGCCCATCGATTACTTGTTTAAGTGAGCGATGGGCTATTTTCATTCTAGTATTTTTTTTTATATAAATATATTAAGGGGCAAAAAGCAATAAATTGGTAAGCAAATGAAATTAACACTAGTACAAGAAAGTTAAGGTCATATATTTGTATTGAATCCTCTGTTAAATAAGATAATAAATTATTGATCGGTGGTAGTATCCATAATATCCAATTTGTAAAAGGAAGGTTATTAACAATTATTATTTTGATTAATGACACAATAATGAAAAATACAGTAATCAGCCACCAGTAAGGTTTAAAAATAATATTTGTATTTGTTATGTAAGTACCTAACAAAATACCAAATCCCCCCATAAGTATGTGGATGATTAATCCTATGAAAAATAAATTGAGTGTCATTGATTTATCAAAATTACCAAGTAATATTGGATAAAATAGAGATATGATGTTTAGCGTAAATACTATAAGAAATATGTAAGTCATTTTAAAAATTAAATACTTGAGTTTTGAAGATAATTGAATATAAAATACATACCGTTCATTAATAGAATCAGTTTTGAAATTAGTTATAGTCAGCCAAGTTGAAATGATATAGAGGCCTACTGAAGTCGATCCATAACTAGATAAAATAGGAATGTCTGTGTATATATAAATACCAACGACCCAGATTAAATATAAAAATATAGGTGCAATGAATTGAAATGATTTAATAAATTTAATATTTTCATATTTTAAAAATGTTAGTAACATACTACTCGTCCTTCACTTCTAGTATTTTATAATTATGCTTGATTAAGTTATTCAAAATAATATTTGTATCATTTCTATCTATGTATATTTTTATTGAATTATTATTAATATTAATTTGATTATGTATTTTCTGAACTAATACTTGAGGAAAACTGATAGATGCATTTTTAGAAGTCAAAAATGTAATAGCTTTAAATTTAGGGTTTGTATTTATTGTCTTAAATTTGCCGTTATGCAAATTTAATTCATGTGTTGCAAATGATTGAACGATATTGCTTTCATGAGAAGTCAAAATAATTGTTTTTGTTTTTGACAGTTTTTTTAATAAAGAAATAAAGTTACTCTCTGTTTTTTTATCCAAGCCATTAAATGGTTCATCAAAAATAAGTATTTCTCCATTTGATAACAATGCTTGTATGATATTTATTTTTTGCAATGTCCCTTTTGAAATTTGGTTTAATTTATCTTTTTCAAATGAAGATAAATTAAATGATTTACTATAATATTTCCAATTATGGTCATAGTTATTATTTAAGTTTTGTATCGTTTCTAAAAATGTATGGACTTTTATTTTTAAATTATTTGGAAATTTATCAGGCGCATAGGCAATACGACCGTTAGTCTGAATCTTACCTTTTGTTGGTCGTATTAATTGTGCTATTAATTTTAATGTAACACTTTTTCCTATACCGTTGTCGCCCTTGATTAACGTAATGGAACCTTTTGGTATTTTAAAAGAAAGATTAGAAACAATATATTTATTATTAAGCTTTAAGGAAACATTTTTCGCATTGACTGCTACATTCAAACTTATCATTCCTTTTTATATTAATCTTTACTATATATCAATTGAACAACACCACTTTTAAATGTGTTTGTTTGTATGTGTGATAGATTAAGTTGTTTATGGATATTTTCAAAGAGTGGTTTACCTGTCCCTAGTACAACGGGATGGATGGATAGCCGATATTCATCTATGAGGTCGTGTTTAATAAATGACGTAATGAGCTCCGAACCACCATACAACCATATATCTTTTTGTTGTTGTGATTTGATGTCATTCACTGTTGTATACATGTCCTTAGGTTTAATAAATTGTGTTTGGTCATGGTTGAAACGTGTTTGGTTGGTAAATACATATTTATTTTTGCTATGAATTAATTGCCACATCAATTGATCATCGTTTTCTTGTTCATCATCAGGCGTATACGATCCCCATAAGTCATAGCTTTTACGACCATAAATGATAGCGTCAATTTGGTTTAAAAATGCAGTGAAATTCATCTCAGGCTCCATGATACACCAATCAATTTCTCCATTTGGTCCTTCAATAAAACCATCTAAAGTAACAGCTAAATCTAATATGATTTTGGAGTTGTTATTCATGTAAACACCCTCATTTCGATAAGATTATATCAAGTGTAATGGAAGTGCTGTTCAAATATCAATTAAAGTGTGTACATTTAATTGCAACGTTTTAAATATATTAAACCAACATCGATGAATAAAAAATGGTAGCATCGTCACTTAAGGACGATACTACCATAGAAAATTTTGAGGTATTAAATACTGTCGAATTGTACTGTTTTAAGTGATTCTGATGATTTCTGTATGGCATCAATCATAGCGATAGAAGTTAATGCATCCTTTGGATGAACGTAGTTATTACTATCATTATTGATGCAGTCATAAAAGGCATTAATTAATTTTCCGTGACTTGGCCCGTAATACGTTTTGTTACCGGTCATTTTTTCATCTTCAGCAATTTTTATCTTTTCGCCCGCTTCATTAACACGAGTAAGTATATTATCTTTGATTGTAAATTTTTCATTTTCAAAGATAATCTGTAATTCAATACTTGAATTTCCGAAATTCGCATTTGTAGCAAAGAACATACCATTTGCTTTGTTTTCAAACTTGATATGTGCAGAGGCAGTATCTTCCACTTCAATATCGTAGTCCAGTAACTGAGAAACAGTGCCTTTGATTGATGCAATTTTTCCACATAAAAGTTGCATTAAATCTAATGCATGAGTGGTTTTAGTGATTATTCTAATTTCTACAGAAGATTTAAAACATCTTATGGTTGTAGTTCAAGAAAATATTATCAGCAACATTTAACGTCATGATGCTTAAAAGCATTATGACGATATCTGTCACCTGTAATTAGAATGGTATTTATTGTGGTGATAAAAGACTAACAATTTAAGGAGATGTGATGAAAGCAAATGCATTACAGATCTCAGTTTCCGTAAATTAATGTAGAACAATGCTAAAAGCTACATAAATTAACAGGCATGACATAATAATATTAAATAGTAATTCATGTTTGGTAATCCATTCTTTTAAGAGCGTACCTATTGCAGCCCAACTTAAAGTACCTAGAAAGCCAATAAAAGCCAATAAAATTACTAAATTCAATTGCACTATCCAAGTGGAATAATTAGGTGTCACAAAAGTTGAGATAACTGTTAATGCATAAATTACACCTTTTGGATTAATAAATTGAAGTATCATTGCATATTTTATATTACTATATTTTTCATCAAAGGATTTTTTTGGCCCACCGATTGAACTTATTAATACTTTATAAGCTAAATATAAAAGATAAATAAAAGCAAAAATTTTCATGTATATTTCAATTTTAGGAAAAACTGTATTGAGTGATTCATTAAAAATGTTGGATAAACACAGTAAAGCTAAAAAACCAAATCCAACACCTAATGAAAAACGAAATGCTTTTTTAAAGGTTAAATTTTGCGAGAAAAACAAGGCCATAATATTGTTTGGACCTGGTGTAAAGCTTGCTACAACAGCATAAATCAGCATGTTGAGTAGTAACAACGCACTCCCCCCTATCGTGAAAAACGTTATAAAGTTTTTAAATGCGTTATAGCGTTTTTACTTTAAAGTATACTTTATGTACGTTATATTGTAAATAGAGGTGTTTAAAGAATGAAAGAAATCAATGATATTATTGCTGAAAATTTAAAACTCTATAGAAAACAAAATGGATATTCACTGGAACATTTATCGTATCTTACTGAAGTAAGTAAAACGATGCTAGGACAAATTGAACGTAAAGAATCTATACCATCCATTACGACACTTTGGAAAATAGCTAATGGTCTAAAAGTGTCATTTACTGAGCTTACTCAAGAAAATGATGAAATCATTAGAAAGATCACTTTGAATGATATTCAACCTTTAGCATCAGAAGATAATAAATATCAAATTTATCCGTATTTTAAATTTGATATTGAGAAAAAATTCGAAAGCTATATGGTGCTTATTGAGCCTGGAGGGACTATGAGCGGCGAACCACATGGATCTGGCACTATGGAATACATAACCGTATTTGATGGCACATTGACGCTAACATTAGCAGATGAGCAATTTATCATTAAAGAAAATGAATCAATAAAGTTTAATGCGAATATGTTTCACAATTATGCTAATAACCATGATGCAACGATTCGTATAAATATGGTTATACATTATTAATAATAAAGGCATCGACACCACTAAAATGTGGAATCGAGGCCTTTGTTTTATAGAATATAAAAATGTACTCTTAAGATTAATGATTCTCATATCGACGTGTTTATAATGCTGATATTTAATTTATTAAACGATTAAAAATCATTTCTTTTTCATATTCTCTTTTCCTAATATAAAATACGATAGTAATAAACCAACACCAACTATTATCAGACAAAGTACTATTCTCCCTACTAATGTTTCAGGCATCGGGAAAATATAAAACATTGTACACATAACTAATGCCATAATTATACCGAACCTCAATGAATTTTTAAGAGTCATAAAATCACCTCTTTTTTATTGATAACCCCAATTAGTACCTTGAAACACGTAATTACCAGCGGCATTTTTTACAGATTTCATATTTATATAAACACCCTTACTTATGTCTAAGGCTGAACTAGCCATAGCACCTAGGAGACTATCAATAGATCCACCTAAAGGATCGCTTGTAGCCAAAGTTGCGAATAATAATTTTTTCAAAATCATTCCATCTTCTCTACTTAATTATTTATATCAAATATATTATATCATTTTATAATGTAAGCGATTTATTTTTTGCTAAGTGTTTGATTTTATTTCATAACTGTTGTAATATGCCTGTTTTTTGTCACAAAATACAAGCTAGTAAATCAAAGGACTCATAATTTAGGAGAGATCCCGTGTGTATTTCAAAAATGCATAAATACATAAAAAATACAACGACGTTAAACGCCGCTGTATTAGTGTTAGTAAACTATTTTGTGTTGTGGATTAAGATTCTAATAGTAAATCTTCTGGGTTTTCAATTAATTCTTTGATTGTTTTTAAGAATCCTACTGCTTCTTTACCATCGATAATTCTATGATCATAGCTTAATGCAATATACATCATTGGGCGATTTTCAATTGTATCTGCATCGATAGCAATTGGACGCGTAATAATTGAGTGCATACCTAGAATTGCAGCTTGGCTACCATTGATAATTGGTGTAGACATCATTGAACCAAAGATACCGCCGTTGGTAATCGTGAATGATCCATTAACCATGTCGTCTAAACCAAGTTTTTTGTCGCGTGCTTTCTTCGCTAAGTTGCCAATTTCATCTTCGATTTCAGCAAAGTTTTTCTTATCGCAATCTCTGACGAAAGGTACAAGTAAACCATCTTCTGTAGATACGGCAACTCCAATATCATAATATTGTTTAGTAATCATATCGTCTCCATCAATTTCAGCATTGACTTCAGGATATTTCTTCAATGCAGCAACTGCAGCTTTTGTGAAGAATGACATGAAACCAAGTTTAGTACCGTCGTGATCTTTAATAAATTGTTCTTTTTTACGTTTACGTAAATCCATAACATTTGTCATGTCAATTTCATTAAATGTAGTTAACATAGCTGTGTTATTAGAAACTTCTAATAATTTTTTCGCTGCTGTTTTCTTACGACGAGACATTTTTTCTCTGATTACAGGTTTTGATGGATTTTGTTGTGTTGGTTTTTTCGTTTCTTCTTTAGGAGCCGGTTGTGCTTGTTGTTGAGTGCTTGTTTGAGTTTGGCTTTGATCAACATGTTCTTTTCTAACTACATCATTTGAAGCTGCAGCTATTTCAGATAAATCAATACCTTTTTCGCGTGCGTATTTACGTGCAGATGGTGTTGCATTAACGCGTTGGTTATTATCTTGTGATTTATCATCTGCATCATTGCTAGTTGATTCAGCTGGTTGCGCTGATTTGTCGTCTGTAGATGTTTCAGTTTCTTGTTTAGGTGCTTCTTGTTTCGCAGGTGCTTCTGAAGTGTTATTACCACTGCCTTCACCTACAACTGCAATAGCTTGGCCTACTTCAACCGTATCGCCTTCATTTGCTAATAATTCTTGAAGTACACCAGCTTCTTCTGAAACGACTTCAACGTTAACTTTGTCCGTTTCTAATTCAACGATAGCTTCGCCTTTATCAACGCTATCACCGACTTGTTTTAACCATTCTGCAATGGTACCTTCTGTTATGGATTCTGCTAATTCTGGAACTTTTACCTCTGGCATGCTTAACTTCCCCCTAGTTAATGTTTGTACTTTGTTCTATTATCATATTTTGTACGAGTTTGTGAATTTCACCGTCACCTTCAGCTGGCGCTGAACGTTGTATACGACCATGATAACTCAAATCGTATTTGTCTGTTGTTAACTCTTTTAGATAAGGATATACGAATGACCAAGCCCCTTGATTTTTAGGTTCTTCTTGTACCCAAGCTGCATGTTCTAAATTAGGTAACTCGCTTAACAATGCATCGATTTCATCTGCAGGGAAAGGATACAATCTCTCTACTGCTACAAGTAAAATTGACTCATTTGGATTTTTTGTCAGATACTCTTTTAAATCAATAAACATTTTTCCTGATGCTAAAATAACTTTTTTAACAGATGCTTTATCATGTGCTTCTGGTAAAATAGGTTCGAATTTACCTGAAGTGAATTTGCTGATAGGATCTGCAACTGTTTTATTACGTAATAAACTCTTAGGCGACATCACAACTAAAGGTCTCATAGATTGTGTACCTAAGTTAGCAGCTTGTGCACGTAATAAATGGAAATAGTTACTAGAGCTAGATAAATTAACAATTGTTGAATTATTTTCACCGGCAAGTTGTAAAAATCTCTCTAAACGTGCTGATGAGTGTTCAGGACCTTGTCCTTCAAATGAATGTGGTAAGAATAGTGTTAGCCCAGAACGTTCGCCCCATTTGGCACGAGAACTAAATAAGAAATTATCAAAAATCATTTGAGCCATATTTGAAAAGTCACCATATTGGGCTTCCCAAATTGTCATACATGATTTATTTTGAACATTATAACCATATTCAAAGCCCACTACTGCGGCTTCAGACAATGGTGAATTACGCACTTCAAACGTTGCTTTTTGGTCAGGCACATTGTGTAATGGAACATATTGTGCGCCTGTGTCTGGGTCATGTAATACAGCATGACGATGACTAAATGTACCACGTTCACTGTCTTGGCCAGTTAAGCGTATAGGTGTACCATTTTGAGTTATTGTAGCAAATGCTAATTGTTCTGCTTGAGCCCAATCAACTAATCCGTCTTCACTTTCAAATGGTTCTCTACGTTTTTCTAATACTTTGTTAAGTTTTTTCAGTACATTGAAATCTGATGGGTACGATAGCATTGCATCGTTGATTTCTTTAAGTTGTTCATAGCTTACTTCTTCATCTTTAGTTTGGATTGGTTCTGCCAGACTATCTGGTTTTTGCATATCTGGATTATCCATTTTATCGTTTTTATCGATTTTGTCATGAGCTGCACGTAATGTATTTTGAACATCATCAAAAATTTGATTCATTTGATCTTCAGAGATAATGTTTTCATTTACGAGTTGTTTACCGTATAGGATATCAACAGACTCATGCTTACGTATTTCATGATATTGTAGTGGGTTTGTGATGGATGGTTCGTCCATTTCATTATGACCGTAACGACGATAGCCGACTAAGTCAATCACGACGTCTTTGTTAAATTCTTTTCTAAATGCCATTGCAATTTCTATTGCTTCGATTGTAGCTTCAACGTTATCTGCATTGACATGCATGATTGGCACATCATAACCTTTAGCAACATCTGAAGAATATGTTGTTGAACGGCCATCTTCAGGTTCAGTCGTAAAACCAATGCGGTTATTAGTAATGATGTGAAGTGAACCACCTGTTGAATAACCTTCTAGATTACCTAAATTCATTGCTTCAAAGTTAATACCTTGACCTGGGTAGGCAGCATCACCATGTATTAAAATCGGCATTGATTTTTTAAATTCAGTAGTAACTGCACCTGGTTTATCTGTTGTATCTTGATTTGCACGAGTCTTACCTAATACTACTGGTGCGACGATTTCCAAATGACTTGGGTTATTTGCTAATGAAATGCGTTGTTCACTACCGTAAGATTGCGTAGTTTTAACACCACCAAGATGATATTTAACGTCTCCAGTCCATCCTGAAGTTAATTGTAGGCTACCGTCTTCAGGTAAGAATTTCATAGGATCTGTGTGCATAAATTCAGAAATCATCATTTCATAAGGCTTTTCTAATACGTGGGTTAATACATTTAATCTACCACGGTGTGCCATACCTATTTGAATATTTTGTATGCCTTCATCGCTCGCAATTCTTAATGTCTGTTGAAGCATTGGTACTAAAGTATCTACACCTTCAATAGAAAAACGTTTTGCGCCTACGAAGTTTTTATGAAGATACTTTTCAAAACCTTCAACATGAGCTAAATTTTTAAATAATTCAATTTTTTGATTGTCATTCAATGTTGCTTTGTATGGAGTTTCAATTCTGCGTTTTAACCATACACGTTCACGATTATTGTTAATGTGCGTATATTCAAAAGCGATAGGACCTTTGTAGCGTTTTTCCATACGCACAATCGCTTCATAAGCATTATCGTATATGTCTTTAAAATGTTCAGACACAATACCTGCTGAAATAGATTCTAATGTTTCTTGATCTAAGTTGAAGTCTTCGATGTTTAATTTCGGTACGTTTTCTCTTTGAGGTCGGTTTACAGGATAAATATCTGCCAATAAATGCCCATATTGACGAATGTTATCGATTAGGCGCATAACACGTTTGATTGTGCTATCTCCTTTAGTCACATTTGATTGACCTTCTGTGTTTGTTGCGATGTTTGCTTCACCGTTTTTAATTGTACTAAATAGGACTTGTAAATCTTCTGGAACTGCACTAGGATCGTCTAGATATATGTCATATAAGTCTAAAACATATCCAAGATTTGCTCCGAAATTTACAGGTGCCTCGGAAACCTGACTTTCGTTGCTCATATTACACCCTCCACAAAATAGTTGAAACGCTTACAAATCAATAATAGCACTTATTATATACAAATTAAAGTACCAATAGCGCACTTATTACTAAAAAAGCAGAACCTTTTTTACTTTGGTTCTGCTCATAAGTTTTATATATAATAGGGTGACATATATGTTGTTAGAAAAAACATTTTGCACCAATTAGTTTTGAATGTTAAAAAGTAATCTTAAACGTTGTATATTTACCAACTTCACTATCGACATGTATAGTACCATTATTTAGTTCTATGATTTTTTTAGCGATAGATAATCCCAATCCATTACCACCTAATTTGCGAGAACGTGATTTATCAACTCTATAAAATCTATCAAAAATAAATTCTATATCTTCTTTAGGTATACCCACACCGTGATCAGTAATTTCAATAGAAATTTGTTTGTTTCTCAACTTTGTTTGTATCTGAATGTATTTATTTATCTGATCATATTTCATAGCATTATCAATAAAGATGATCAGCATTTGTTCAAATTGATAACGATCAATTCTTATGTTTAATGGTTTAGGAAACGCATCGAATTCAAATGTATAATCACTGTGCAATTGTGATAAAGATTTAATTCGAGATGCAATCTCTTGATTTATCTCAACATTTTCAATTTCACCGTCTCTACTGTTATTATTGTCTTTTGTAAGTAATAATAGTTCTTCTACAAGTTTTGTAATTCTTGTCATTTCTTCTAATGAAATATCTAAAGACTCTTCTAATATAGCAGCATCTTTTTTACCCCAGCGATTGATGAGATTAAGATGGCCTTGAATGATCTGTAAGGGAGTACGTAATTCATGTGACGCATCTTCGACAAATTGTCGCTGTTGATTAAAAGATTCTTCCAATTGGAGCATCATCTCATTAAATGTCACAATTAAGTTGTCTGTTTCTTCGTAATTTGTACTTAATTCTACTTTTTCTTGGAAACCATCTCTCCGAATTTGTTGCATCTTATTCGACATCAATATTAACGGTTTTGTAATTTGCGAAGAAAAGAAATAACTAATAATTGCAGTTATAAACGTTGCTATCACACCAAATATTAGAGCGATAAAATATAAAGAGTTTACAAGTGCTTTATAGTCTTCTAAAGAATGCACTATCACACTGTAACCATTAAATTTTGGTGACTCAATATGATCTGTGATGATGAGATAATCTTTTTTGTGATCACTTTTAACTGCTATACGATTTACATTTGTCGGTGCGATATTCGGAGAAAACGTAATGGAGTTATCATTTGATGTTTCCATTAATTTGTGACCATCTTCATTAAATAACATGACTTTTTGAAAATTACCTAAGGATGCATTTAAATCAAGTGGTGTGACGTGTTCAATTTGTTTAGATTCAAATAATTTAACTATATCTTCTGAACTACGTTCAGCCTCATCTACTTCATTATGTCTTAATGAATTACTGAGGAAGAAAATGATTATGATGCTAAAAAGAAAAATGGTTAAAAACGTAATCGTCGGAGTAATCAACATCCATTTAGTTTTAAGTTTACGTTGTTTCATTGTCTTACCACGTACCCTACACCGCGTACTGTTTCGATACACTTATCTTTACCAAAGGGTTTTAATTTGTTTCTTAAATATCGAATGTAAACATCTACTACATTTGTTTCTACTTCTGTATCGTATCCCCATACGTCCGTAATGATTTGTTCCCTTTGCAGAACGTGGTTTCTGTTTTCAGCTAGTAAAAATAACAAATCATATTCTGTTTTTGTTAAATCAAGTGGTTGTCCATCCACAGTGACTTTAAAAGCATCTTTATCTATAATGATGCCTTTGATATCGATTAGATTCTTTTTTGGTTGTCTTCGTAACATAGCTCTGATTCTTGCTAATAATTCTTCTATATCAAACGGTTTAACGATATAATCATCCGCACCGTAATCCAAACCAGCCACCTTATCGTAAGTATCACTTTTAGCAGTGATGATAATGATAGGTGTAGTTTGATTTTGACGAATCTGACGACAAATTTCTAAACCATTTATATTCGGAAGCATTAAGTCTAAAAGAATTAAATCATAAGTATTTGATAATGCTTTTTCTAAACCAGGCTTCCCATCATATTCAATATCTACGTCATAATTTTCATGTTCAAGTTCAAGCTCTATAAAACGCGCAAGGTTTTGCTCGTCTTCTACTATTAAGATTTTTGTCATATGTAGCACCTCAAATTATATATTATAATAAATGCTTGTTTGTAGAAAGTTATTGCATAAAAATTTCAAAATGTTTTTAAAATACTTCATGATTTTAATCACTTTTATTGTAATATATAGGTATTTCATAAAATTTGAAAAAATTATTCGAATTCAATTGACAATCATTCTCAGTGTTGTATAATGTAATTGAAAATGATTATCAATACCAAAAATAAGACATTCCCCCCCACATATTTCGTTCTTATTTGGATTGTTCATTTTCAAAAATATCCCCTTTTATATGCCCGTAAAAGACTAACGTTGCGAGACAACGTGAATATAAAAACCGGTTTTACATTGTGAAATCGGTTTTTATAATAAATTTTGACACATAAAAGCAGTTAGATGAATTTATTCACCTAACTGCTTTTTTACTGTGTTTTTAAATAAATTATAAGTTACATCAGACACTATGGATGCACATAAGTTGAATTGAATGGAATTATACTTGCAATTTATGGCGTAATATTAATGTTGATAATACGACACAGAATGCGCCACCAATAATACCTGCTATAATATCTGTAGGATAGTGTACACCAAGATAAACTCTTGATGACGATATCATAATGATAAATAAAGCTGAGAGACCAATCATAAAGGCTTTAGATTTACCCTTCATAACTCGATTGGCGATATATATCGTACTTCCAAAGAATGCTGTAGAACCCATCGCATGACCACTTGGGAAACTAAATCCTGAGATATCAATAAGTCGAAGTAGCGTTGGACGTTCTCTATCAAAGATATTTTTAAGTAATGGGTTTAATGTACTCGATAAACTCATTGCAATTGCGAAAAATAAAGCCTCAATATTTAAACGTTTTAACATTAAATAAGCAACGAGCAACAGAGATAAACAAACCATTGCCCAAACTTCTCCAACTTTGGTTACACCGAGAAATATCGTTGTGGTGATGAAACTTTCAGAAGAATAAATGAACTCATATACTTCATTATCAATCCACTTTCCCAGTCTTGATTCGTGGAAGAATGCAATGATGCCAAATATTAACGTAAAAATAATGAGTAATGATATTCTTTTCCAACGACTCATTGCATGTACCTCCTATTCGCTTAAAGCATCGTTTATTATCTTTTGGAATAAATCCTGACGCGTAAAGCTTTCTTTATATGTTTGCATTTGTTTAATGATATCATCGCGATTGGTTTCAATTTCTCTCAATTGTGTTTTTAATTCATTTTCAGTTAATGTATCTTCGAGAATTGTTTTACCAAATCCTTTTGATTCAAAATGTTTAGCATTGTCAATTTGGTCGCCACGTGATTGATCTAAACCTAAAGGAATTAATAACATTGGAATGCGTAGCGCTAAAAATTCATAGATAGCGTTAGAACCAGCACGACTAATCACTGTATCTGTAATAGCAAGTAAATCCGTTAAATCATCTTTAACAAATTCAAATTGAATGTAATCTTTAGTGCCAACATATGAATTGTCTAATAGCCCTTTTCCAGTTAAATGAATGACTTGGTAAGACTCTTGAAGTGTCTCGAGATTTTGTCTTATAATGTCATTCAATTTTTTACTGCCTAGACTGCCACCCATGACTAATAATACTTTTTTATCATTATTAAATTCTGTCAGTTGATAACCTCTATGTTTATCTCCAGTTTTTAAGTCTTCTCTCACTGTTGCACCAACAAAATTTGCTTTATCTTTAGGTAAATAATTTAATGTATCTTCAAAGGTAGTATATATTTTTTTAGCGAATTTTAATGAGATTTTATTTGCTAAACCAGGTGTTAAATCAGATTCATGTATAATCGTAGGGATTTTTAAAGATTTTGCAGCAATAACGACTGGTACTGAAACAAATCCCCCTTTAGAAAATAGTAAATCAGGCTTTTCTTTTTTTAGCACACTTCTAGCATCTAATACACCTTTTAACACCTTAAATATATCTTTAATATTATCCCAAGAAATATACCTTCTTAATTTACCACTAGATATAGAGTGGTATTTAATTGAAGGTAATTGAGATTCAATCATTTCACGTTCAATCCCATTTTTTGATCCGATATAAAAGGTATCGTATCCTTCTTCTATTGCAGTTGGAATCAAACTTAGGTTTACGGAAACATGTCCAACTGTACCTCCACCGGTAAATGCGATTTTCGTCATAATATAACCTCTATTCTTCTAAATTTTTATAATAGGCATAAAATGGTTCACCTTTATTAAAAGGATGATAATCAATTTTTGCTTCGCCTACTTTGCTAAAGCCAAATTTAGTAAACAGTCCTTGTGCGCGCTTATTTAAAGCAAATGTATCGGTTAATAACACATGAATATTATGATCCAGTGCTAAATTAACTGCAAAATCAAATAGTTGCGTTGCAGTACCTTTATATTCAGATGATCCTGCCAATCTATGAATAACATAGGCACCTTTTCTGTCAATTGGCCATTCTAATTCATCATACCATTCTGATTGCTGTTGGTCGACAACTATAAAAGCATAAATAATAGAATTTTCTTCTAGAACAAAAAGTGTGTCTTTTTCAATATCTTCTTCAAAATGTTCTTCTAAAGGATAATGTTCATCCCATTGATTGTTGTTGTCTTGCTTCATAATAGTTTTAGCTTCTTCTACAATGTTTAAAATACTAGATAAATCATTTTTATTTGCTTTTCTAATCATAAACCGATGACTCCTCTTAAATTAATTTAGTTTTTTTAAAAGCTCATTTAATACGGTGTCTTCTTTGTTTGCTTTTTCAACAAGTTGCTGTGTGAATTTTTCATTCGTTGACTTGTTAAATGTGCCATTTACATCTAAATTATTTTTCTTTTGGAAGGATTTGAGTGCATCCTCTAGTTCGCTATCAAATTCAGTAGACTGATTATTAATATGATAGCCTAATGCATTCAATCCCACCTTCATTGTTTTAACATTTTTATCATCGTCACCCAACTGATATGTTTTATTGCTTGGGATAACATTTAATGATTTATATGCAGGTTCTTCTATTTTCTTATCAGGAGTAATGCCTTTTCCATGAATATAATGAGATTTTGGCGTTAACCATTTCATATTAGTGAATTTTAATAATGAACCATCTTCAAATTCTCGTGTAGTCTGCACAATGCCTTTACCAAATGTTTTTGAACCATAAACTTTGGCTTTATTATAATCTTTCATAGCACCTGTGAAAACTTCTGAAGCACTAGCTGAGCCTTTATTTACTAAAATAGAAACATCCATATCTTTGGCTTCTTTTGAGGCATCATTTGAAGCCTTAATTGCTTCTTTATGTTTGCCTTTTTCTAATTGAACAACTGTTTCATTTTTATCAATGAAAATGTTTGCCATTTTAACAGCTTCATCTAATAAGCCTCCAGGATTATTACGTAAATCCAATACAATTTTACGGATGCCATCTTTGTGTGCTTTAATGATGGCAGATTTTAATTCGCCTGATGTACTATTTTGGAATTTATTGATAGTAAAGACACCGACATCGCCATGTTTTTGGTATTCAACACTTTTGACATGAATTTTATCTCGTTTTATTGTGATGTCGTGAGCTTGTCCACCGCGTTCAATGGTTAGTGTTACTTTTGTACCTTGTTTTCCTCTAACTTTTTTAACAATTGCTTCTAAAGGCTGTCCTTTAATCGATTTACCATTCACTTTAGTAACCACATCTTTAGGCTGAATTCCGGCCTTTTCAGCAGGTGATTGTTTCATAGGGCTTGTAATTTGAATTTGATTCCCTTTCTTTTGCATTTCAGCCCCAATACCTACAAAATCACCTGATACATCTTCATTAAATGATTTAGTTTCTTTTTTGGTCATATAGTCTGAATAAGGGTCATCCAATTTTTTTACCATACCATCAATCGCTGCTGTCCCCAGCTCTTCTGAACTAGTATCTTTATAGTATTCATCATCTAGTGTTTGATAAACTTGCTCTACTTTTTTCATCTCAGCACGTTGATTACTATTTAAACCACTTGTCCAATGACTGATCCCAATCGTTGCAAATACTGCAATCACAGCAGTTACAAGTATTGTAACTATTAATATAATAATAAAGTGACTACGTTTGAAATTTATTTGTTTCTTTGTTGATTGCGATGATGCTTTTTCATTTACTTCTTGATTCACTTCAGTTGTGTCTTTACTTTCTGACATTTAATCACTTCCAATACATATGTAAAAAATTAATATTGTAAAAAATCATTACAAATAAAATGAGCTGGGATTGAATCATTTAGATTAATCCCAGCAACAAATGATACCTTATTATTTTAATATATTTTAATCGTGCTACTCAAATGTTAAAGTAATTAAAATTTTAACCATTCGGTATATTCCTCGTATAAATCATCAAAAACGGATAATGAAATAGTATAATGCCCTTGTGTTTCTATATAATCTGACAGTATATGAAAGTCTTTTTCATGTTTTGGAAAAGATAAATCATCAAATATTTCTTCTGCTAATTCACCTTTTTCATCTTTACGCCCACGTGCTGTAAGGGCAAAATGATAAAATGAATGGTCTTTCATTAGTTCATTGTCACATCAACAATTTTAGTTTCACCTTTAGTCACAGTTGTTACATCAGCCACTGAAATAGATGCTGTGTTGTCAGAATTTGTGATAATAATTGGTGAAACAACTGATTTTGCATTTTCTTTTATATAGTCTAAATCAAATTTTAATAATGGGTCTCCAACGTTAACAACGTCGCCACTTTCAACTAGAATGTCAAAGCCTTCACCATCTAATTGCACGGTATCAAGACCAATATGAACAAGTAATTCTAGGCCATTTTCAGCTTTTAATCCAATAGCATGTTTCGTTGGGAAAACATTATCTACCTTACCATCGATTGGTGAAACAACTTCACCTTCTGTTGGATTTATACCAAAGCCTTCACCCATCATTTTTTGAGCAAATACTGGATCTGGTATATCTTCGATTTTTACATATTCCCCAGTAATTGGTGCATAAATCGCGCTTTCTTTATTGACCTCTTTGCCTTTACCAAATAATTTTTTAAACATAATATGTTCGCTCCTTATTTTTCAAAATGTGGTATTAAATCTCCATATCCTAGTTCTTCTAATTTTTCATATGGTATAAATTGTACAGCTGCTGAATTAATGCAATATCTCAGACCGCCGCTTTCTTTTGGTCCGTCATTGAATACGTGACCTAAATGGCTATTTGCATCTTCAGAACGTACTTCAGTGCGCACCATGCCAAATGTTTTGTCGACTAATTCAACGATTTCTTCATCGGCTAATGCCTTAGAAAAACTTGGCCAACCACAATCTGATTCGAATTTTTCTTCAGAAGTGAATAATGGTTTACCTGAAATTTTATCAACGTAAATACCTTTTTCAAAGTGGTTCCAGTATTCGTTTTGAAATGGCGGTTCTGTACCATTTTCTTGTGTAACTAAATACTCCATTTCATTTAAATCATTTTTATTCTTTTTAATCATTTTGTTTCCCCCAATGCTTTTCTATAAAATTTTTCCGACCTGATCCACGTTGATACTGTTCATAATGCAATGGATTCTTTTTATAGTAATCCTGATGATAAGTTTCAGCTGGATAAAAGTTTTTATATGGTTTAATGGGTGTAATGACAGGTTTGTTAAAGATACCTTGTTCATTTAATTGTTGAATTTTAGCTTCGGCTGCTTTTTTCTGATTTTCATCATGATAAAAAATAGCAGGCTCATAATGTTCTCCACGATCAAAAAATTGACCACCGTTATCAGTAGGATCAAACGTTTTGAAATAAACGTCTAATATATTTTCGAAGGAAGTAATTTCTGAGTTATAAGTAATTTGGACTGCCTCGACATGCCCAGTTTGATTTGTACTTACACTTTCATAAGTTGGGTTATCTGTATGTCCACCACTATAACCAGAAATAACATTTTCGATACCAGGATATGAAGTGAATGGTTTAACTAAACACCAAAAACATCCTCCTGCTAATGTCGCATAAGCCATAATATACCTCCTATATCTATTTTGTCATAAAGTTACCATTATTTTAAGCGATTTGCTATGAAACTGTTTATATATTAAATAAGACCAATTTCATTTTGAGTATAGTCATAGCGCGCTTTGAAGTAGTACTTTATGATCGTAATACGACTAAACCGATAGCACCTTGTCCTGTATGTGTTGAAATGATAGGTGTTGTAACGTTCGTGTCGAATTTTGTAAAGTTGAACTCTTCTGAAAAATGTTTTTTTACTTTGTCTACGAATTCAATAATATTTGCATGTGCAATACCGATAGATTTTACATTTTTATCACCGATAAACGCGCTCACTTCTTTTTTGAGGAACTGAACACTTGCATTTTGAGTTCGAGAATTATGAATTAATTCAATCTTTCCGTCTTCGAGTGTTCCGATTGGTTTGATTTTCATCATATTACCAATTAAACCTTTCGTTTTGCTAATACGTCCGCCTTTAATTAATTGGTTTAATTGTCCTATAACAACATAAAGTTTAATGTTTTTTTGTAGTTCAACAATGTTTTCAACGATTTCATTTGTTGATAGTCCAGTATTATTCCAATCAACAATGTGTTGCACTTGGTAACCTAAACCAAAAGAAATAGACTTAGAATCAATGACAGTAACTTTACTATCAGTCATTTCGCTAGCTTGCAGTGCAGTCTGATAAGTTCCACTTAAACCTGATGTCATATGAATGCTTATGATTTCAGAACCATCTTCGCCTAGTTCATCGTATAATTCAATGAACTTACCGATAGCAGGTTGACTTGTTTTAGTATCAGCATTTTCTTCCAGTTTTTGAATATATTCTTCCGACGATATATCTATTTGGTCAATGTAGGATTCACCATCAATTGTTAAATTAAGAGGTATCACATGAATATTATTTTCATTTAAATATTCATGTGATAAATCAGATGTTGAATCAGTAACAATTTTCTTTTTTATCATAAATTTCCTCCTATGAAGTTCCCTTACGGATTAAATGTAAAAAGGTATGAGGAATCGTATTTTTTTCATCCAATACACCTTTATTTGATGATGCGACTTCCCAGTCTTTAAATGTATATGGTGGGAAAAAAGTATCACCGTTATATTTATCTTCAATAACAGTAATATACATATCATCAACCTTATCTATCATTTCTTCAAATAAGGACTGGCCACCAAATATAAAAACATGGCCAGGTAAGTTGTAGATTTCTTCGAAAGAATGGATAACATCCACACCCTCTGGTTTAAATGATTTATTTCTAGTTAACACAACATTTCTTCTATTAGGAAGAGGTTTCCCGATAGATTCAAATGTTGCACGACCCATGACAAGCGTATTTCCAGTAGTTAACGACTTAACGTGCTTTAAATCACTAGGTAAATGCCAAGGCAATTGGTTATTTACGCCAATAACCCGTTGTTGATCATGGGCTACAAGTATTGAAAGTGTCATAATGTTCCTCCTAATATTGAAATGAAAACAGTTTAATATGAAACACAAAGTGCATTATATAATAAATTATTGATGTTTTTAAGTCACTTCCCATTTAAACTGCGATGGGTGCTTTAATCGCTGGATGTGATTCATAATCAACAATTTCTAAATCCTCGTAATCAATATCAAAAATAGAGGCATCTGAATTGATATTAAGTGTTGGTGGATTATAGCTTTCTCGTGCTAATTGTGTCTCAATAGCTTCGATATGATTAGAGTATATATGTGCATCGCCAAAGGTGTGTACAAATTCTCCAACTTCAAGGCCACATTCTTTCGCGATGAGGTGAGTTAATAAACTATAACTTGCGATGTTAAAAGGAACCCCTAAAAAGATGTCTGCACTTCTTTGGTATAATTGACAACTTAATTTGCCATCTTGAACATAAAACTGAAACATTGTATGACAAGGTGGTAACGCCATTGTATCAATTTCTGTTGGATTCCATGCAGATACGATATGACGTCTTGAATTAGGATTCGTTTTAATTTGATTGATCACCGTTTTTAATTGATCATAATGATTACCATATTTATCTTCCCAATCACGCCATTGTTTACCATAAACATTACCTAAATCACCATATTTTTTAGCAAAATCATCATCATTTAAAATACGTTTTTTAAATTGGTTCATTTCGTCTTTATAGATTAGGTTAAAGGACTCGTCTTTTTGTGCCCTATGGCCAAAATCAGTCATGTCGGGTCCGTTATAGTCTTTGGATTGAACAAATTTTTCGAATGCCCACTCATTCCAAATGTTGTTATTATATTGAAGTAAATACTTAATATTTGTATCTCCTTTGATAAACCATAAGAGCTCTGTAGCAATTAATTTAAATGATACTTTTTTAGTTGTTAGTAATGGGAAGCCTTTTGATAAATCAAACCTCAGTTGGTGACCAAATTTTGAGATGGTTCCAGTATTTGTGCGATCATTCTTTTGTTTACCGATTTCTAAAATTTCTTCACATAATTGATGATACGCTTGATCAAAAGCATTTAACATTTAATCCACTCCTTCCAAAATTAATTTTATTTGTATCTTATTGGATAATTGTTATAAGTTAAAGGATTTAACATTAATTATGTAAAAATAATGTACTTTGAGTAAATTATACATCATTTTTTGTAAACGTTATACGCGTTAGTACTTATTTTTATGGAATAAATGCCAACTTACTATATCTTATTGGCTTGTTTAGACACAGTAAGTTGGCATAATGACCATTTAATGAATTTTTACGCTATGTTATTCAATACGATTTAAAAGCGATATTTATATAACCATACGAACCATTTAGCAGTAATCGTCAAATGCGTCTTTAATGTCCATACAAATATCTTGAATATCTCTACCTTCAATGTGTTCACGAGGTATAAAATGTTTCAATTCTTGTCCTTTGAAAAGCGCATAGGATGGACTAGATGGAACCTGTTGGATATAATCACGCATTGTTGCAGTAGCTTCTTTATCTTGACCTGCGAATACTGTTACTTTATTTGTAGGTTTTTTATCATTTTGTTCTACAACTGTAACAGCCGCTGGTCTTGCTAAACCAGCTGCACAACCACATGTTGAATTAATAACAACAAATGTTGTATCGTCACTACCCACATTTGTCATAAAGTTAGATACTTCATCTGCGGTTTCTAAACTTTTGAAATCACGTCCAGTTAATTCACTACGCATTTGAGTTGCAAGTTCATTCATGTATGCTTCATATGCATTCATTTAAAACACTCCTTTATAAATTCATATCATCAAATTATTACGATTTATTTCTATTAGCAATTTGTTTCCACACAGAACCTAATGCTTCATCACCATTTTCAATTCTTGCTATTGCCATTTCTATTTGAAGTTTAACTTCATATGCAGGGTCATTTTCATGTGTGCGAAGTGCATCAAGTTGTTCAGGACCGCCTTCATCAAATATAAACATAGCAGCTCGCCATCTTACTATTTTATGGGGATCATCTAATGCTTTTTCCATTTCAGGCAAAGCTTGTTTGAATCCTAAATCGCTTAAACAATCACCAGCTGTTCTTCTGACTGCTGGACTTTTATCATGTAATCCTTTAAATAAATAAGGTAATACTGCTTTATCTTCTATCATACCAAGCAACACGATCGCTTCACGTCTTAATGGTGTTTTCTCTTCTTCACTAACAGCATCACCTAATAATGGGAAATCTCTTTCTGTTGGTGTTGGGAAAGCTTTTAACATTCTTAAGCGTTCTTTCCAATCATCAGTTGCTTGATAAGTCTCAAGCGTCACATGTTGGTATTTTTTTTCAGGAATAACGACATCTGTATTTAAAGCATTTTCTACAAGATGGTTTAAATCTTTTTCAGGATAAAGTGCTAGGATTTCTTCAGTGACTTCAGACATAATATCATCTAATTCACCATAACGTATACCTAAGTCTTCCCATTTACGTTGGAAAACGATATTGTCATCATCTTTTTGAGCTGCAAGCATACTATCAATATACACTTCAGGTAATTGCTTACGTTTTTCTTCAGTACTAGAAGTAAGTTTAACCTGGTATGGGATCCCTTTGAACTCAAGTACTTCTGCCCTAACTTCGCCAAAGTGTTCATCTGGTGCTGGTGTAACAATAGATTCAGATTCGTCGCTTAATGTTGCTGTTACTTTAGGTAATAAAACTTCCCAATCATATTTGGGCTTTTTATCTACAGCTAAAAAATCCATAACGTAAAATATAGATTTCACACCATCAACTGCTAATACATCATTGATAAACTTGGGCTGATTATCAAGAATAGTTGTATACGTATTTGACTTATTATCTTTTCTTTTCTCATTCAAAACAATTTTCATTGTGTTGGGACTGGGCGTTGGTTCGACACGTACAATTTCCATTCAGAAAACTCCTTTTTATATTTCTTCTAAGGTTTTAGTTACTTCAGGTAATAGTGTTTCCCACTCATAGTCCGCCTTTTTATCTACGGAGATAAAATTCATTGCTTGGAAAATAGATTTTATTCCTTCGATTTGTAAAATATCGTTAATAAACTCAGGTTGATTATCTTTTACTGCAGTAAAGGTATTCGGTTTGTAATCTTCACCTGATAATTGTAAAACGATTTTCATTGTATTTGGGTTTGGTGTTTGTGATACTTCTAAAATATCCATAATAAAATGCCTCCTAATTATTGTAACTCATTTCCTAATTGTTTAATTTCTTTGCCGATTGAACATTCATTTATACAAAAATGATGTGCTTGTGTTTTACCTTCTGACTTTCTTATATGATGTTTGAGTAAACATGATTTGCAATAAGTGTTCATTAAATCATCTATTGAAGCCATAGCTTCTTTTTCAGAATAAGTAAGAATGTTTGTCACGCTCCTATATTACTTAAAATATCATATTTCTATCGATTGATTCATTTTATAATGTTTTGACACTTGAAGACATTATATCATTTGTAACTAGGATTGTTTAATCTTTAAATTTATGAAAATAGATATTCAACTTTTTATGTACGATATGAATAAACACACTTGTATTTTTAATTTTTTCTGATAAAATTACTTAGTTGTTTATTTTGCGGTTTCTAAACTCCCGCATTATCAAAATTTAGGAGGAATTTAAATTGTTTAACGAAATATTTGGTGTACTAACATTTTTAGTTACCTTTTTATTATTAGTAGCTATGTATCGCTTGTTTGGGAAACAGGGATTAATCGCATGGATTGCAATTGGAACTGTACTTGCTAATATCCAAGTTCTTAAAACAATCGACATATTTACTATTTCAGCAACATTAGGTAATGTAATGTTTGCTTCTATATATCTTGCCACAGATATTTTAAATGATATTTATGGTAGAAAAGTTGCAAAGCGTGCAGTCTGGATTGGCTTTAGTTCGACACTTGTTATGATTATCGTAATGCAAATGTCGCTGCATTTTACACCATCATCTATTGATACTTCGCAAGGTGCGTTGGAATCAATATTTAATCTTGTGCCAAGAATTGCATTGGGATCAGTGGTTGCCTATATAATCGGACAACATTTAGATGTACTACTCTTCTCGTTAATAAAAAAAGTGTTTAGCTCAGATAAAACATTTATCATTAGAGCATATGGTAGTACGATCATAAGTAACATAATCGACACTGCTTTATTTGTAACCATTGCATTTTATGGTTCAATGCCAAATGCAGCAGTATTTGAAATTTTTATTACTACGTATCTATTGAAAGTAATCTCAACGATATTTAATGTACCATTTGGTTACTGGGCGAAATCCATGTATCGTAAAGGAAAAATTAGTAAATTAGATGAAGGTTATTAAAAACTCTGAAATTGGTTAAATGCCAATTTCAGAGTTTTTATTATTTAAACTAGCAGTGATTTGATTTTTAAGAAAATCAAAAGTAAGATAACCATCGCAATCTTGGAAGTGTCCATTATGATGCAGTTCGACTGTTTCTGTATTTAATTGTTGAGATAATCGGTTTGTTGCATTTATGTCGACAATTGGGTCATTATCTCCACCTATGGTCATGATATGTTGCGCATTAATATTTTCAAATTGTACTTGTGTTTGATTGATAAATTGATTCAATTCAGGGAGATTGTGTAAAGGTTCATTGAAACCTGAAATTAAAAACAGCCCTTTTATATTACTAAATACCTCTACTTTTGATAAATAATTTAAAACGGTAACCACACCCAGGCTATGAGCAACAATGATAGAATCTTTATCGAGTTTATGATTTAAACTATGTTGAATTGCGCTGTCCCAAGCATCTAAATCGGGGTCATTAGTATTTGGTAAATACACGATTTCAGTATGATAATCATAGGATTTCATCTGTGTTGCTAACCATTCAAACCAATGACTTTCGGTGCTAGCTTGGTAACCATGTATGATGAACATATTTTTCAATATAACAGCCTCCTTTAATTCCGACCTTTATAGTATGTTATTTATTATACATCACCTTACGTCAAAATGTCTAAATATCCGATTAGTATCGTTTCACTTATATAGAACAAGTACCATTTGTTTGGTAGTATAAATGTAAATATAGTTATAAGGATGATATGAATGGCGAAAATATATTTTGATGCTGCTACAGCTGGCAACCCTGGTGAAAGTGCCAGTGCAGTTGTCATTATCACAGAAGAAGAACGATTTCATTACACGAAATCATTGGGTCAAATGGATAACCATAGTGCTGAATGGGCATCGTTTCAGTTCGCGTTGGAATGTGCTATAGCACATAATATAACAACTGGCCTTGTATATACGGATTCTAAACTTATCGAAGATAGTTTTAATAGAGGGAATGTAAAAAATGAAAAATTCAAATCTTACTATAATGAAATTATAAAATTAGAACAAAAATTTGAATTACTCTTTGTTCGTTGGGTACCGAGAAACCAAAATAAAGAAGCGAATCATCATGCAAAACAAAGTTTATATCAAATAACCAAACATAACAAAAAATCATAACGCTATCTAAAGCTACTACAAAGAAGCGGTTATGAATCGAAAAACGAGACTGAGACATTAATAGTTGCCTCAGTCTCGTTTTTAAATAAAGAAATAACTGTATAATCTTGCACTTTATCATCTTATTTGTCGATTCAAAAAATGAGTTAGGTTTGTAAATTTTTAAATTAGCCAGCTTTAATCATTTGGTGCAAAAAAACATTTTCTATCAAAATCTTTTCCTGTGTCTTGCCTACTACATTATTCACATTGTTATGATAGTTAAATTATGAATTTAACTGAAATGTGTGGATAGATATTTACCAGAAACATACAACTCATGTTCTTTACATATATTAAGAATTTTAGTAAGTTCTGTTCCAAATTGCATCTTATCCAGCAAATCGACTGTATTTAGAGGCACTTTGGTATGAATTTCTGCTAATGTTTTTGACAATTTAAGGTTATCGATATTAGCTTCGATTTTAGTTCTTTGACCTGGTGTTAATTGATCTAATGCATTTAAAACAGATTCTACAGACCCGTGATTTTGAATGAGTTTAATTGCTGTTTTTTCACCAATCCCTTTCACACCTGGATAACCATCAGCTGTGTCTCCCATAAATGCTTTGACATCGATTAATTGTAAAGGATTCAACCCGTATTCACTTTGAAAACGATCTAAAGTATAACGGTTATAAATATTAAAGCCTTTTTTAGTTAGCCATATTTCTACATTAGGATTAATACATTGCAAAATATCTTTATCACCTGTTACGACATAAACTTGATTTTGATCAGAATATTGTTGTGCAAGTGTACCGATAACATCATCAGCTTCATAATTTTGAACGCCAATATTTACAAATCCAAATTGATTAGAAACTTCTTTGACATAGTCAAATTGTGGAATCAATTCTTCTGGTGGTGCAGGTCTATTTTGTTTATATCCATCAAACATATCATTTCTAAATGTTGATTTACCCATATCCCAGCACACTGCGACATGAGAAGGCTGTATTTCATTGATAGCGGTAAACACATGGCGAACAAATCCTTGAACACCATTTGTAGGTATACCTGATGAATTTCTCATAAATTGTTTATGCAAACTTGTTGCAAAGAAGTGGCGAAATAATAAAGCCATGCCGTCTATTAGTAATATTTTTTTGGTCATATTGTGTCCTCTTTCTATTTTTACAATAATGCTTTTAATTTTTCGTTTGTTTCTTGTAATTGTTTAATAAGAGCGTCGTCCATTTCAAATGCTAATAGTTCTTGAATTTGATGATGCGCTTCTTTTTCTAATGTTTTGAATTTAGTTTCAGCATTGTAATCCATTGTAGAGACAATGTCGCTCATTGCTTGTCTTAAATTTGCAATACAAGGTGCTAAAAGTGCTATGGTTTCGTGTGTGATTTGTTCTTGAATCGCACTTTGAGATTTAGGTTGCAAAATCGTTTTCTTAGTTAAACCTTTTGGTAAAGCATTGAGCATGGTTTCTAAATCAATTTTTAAATAAGGGTCATCAAGTTCAATCATTTCTTGACTAAACTCAGGTTGTATAAATAAATGTACTTGTTCAAGCTTTTGTTTTAATGGTGCAATCTCTGCATATACTTGTTCATGAAAATACTTCTTGATACGTTCTACTAAAAGGGACTGTTCTAAATATAGACGTTGGTGAATCTGATCTAAGTAAATTTTGGTTGATTGACGTTTTTCATCATTAAAATTACTATTTTTTGTCATTTGTCCATTGTAAATAGATTTAACCTCGTCTTGTAATTGTAGTTTTAATCGTTCATTTAAATGGTATAGTTGATCTTCTACTTCATTTGATGTGCGTTGTTCAGCAATTTGTAATATATTATTGTTGAAAATTGAAGAATTTTTATATTCTTGTAGCTTTTGTTTTCTTTGTTCAATTTGTTTTTTATTATTGTTAAATTCTTCAATCATTTGCTCATAAGCTTCAGAAATATTTTTTAATTGATTTAACATTTGTTGCTGTAAGATATCTTTGGATTCGATTTGAGTAAAGTGCTGAATACTGTCTTGAAGGCGTTTGATACCCTCATTGCCTGATTTCAGTGCTTCTCTACTTGATACTGCAAAAATATCTGAATCCATATTGACTTGACTTAAAGCATCACCGACATACTCAATAACAGCATTTAAATCCTCTTCCGTTTCTGCTAAATCAGTAGCATTGACAATCATTTTAAAGGCCTGATTTTCGTTCAATTGATTCATTTCTTTCATATGTTCAATAAAACGTTTATCATTTTCCGTAAATGAATGATTAAAATAACTAACATAGAGTATTAAATCGGAAGAAGTTAGTACTTTTTCTGTCTCATTCGTATGACGCTGATTATTTGAATGTAAACCTAATGAATCTACTATAATTTTATCTTTCAACCATTCTAAAGGTATATTTAGATGAACTGTATTAACAAACGTTGCATATTCATCCTCTGCACTCCACTTTTTAATTTCATCTTGTGCAATCGTATGTGTTTGCCCATCTTTGAGCATGTCTTGGTACATATCGTAATGCTTTTCAACAGCGTTCACAAAAGCTAACTTATTTTTCTCTAATGTTGCTTTCAATTTATTCGTGTTTTTAGATAGAAAATCTTCAATTGTTTTAAATGTTTTATTTTCTACTTCAAACACATGATTTAATTCTTCTAATAATTGTTTAGAGGATTTTAATGTGATTTGGCTTTCATGACCATAAGTTAATTCGGTCATTGCAGCTGTCGTTGGGTTGGGCGAACTCACTAAGTATGCATCTCCTAAGAGTGCATTGATTAAACTACTTTTACCTGCACTAAATGTGCCAAAAACACCAATTTTTATTATTTTCTTATCTAATCTCTTAAGCGTTTCTTCTATATCTGATTTTGTTTGTTCGAATAATGGTACATCTTTTATGGTATTCAAGGCATTTTTAATATTTTGAGTATTATTGGAATGCTTCTGCTGTTTACTTACATCAGATTTTGTTTGTTTCTTTAGATTAGTTTTGTTGTTTTTCGGTGTGAAAGTAATTTCTTTTCTATCTATCAATTTATCAAGAGAATCGTCCATGTGAATATAGTAATGCATATAGTTTTGTGTTTCTAATGACTCTCTTAAGCTACGCATTTCTATAAACTTCTCATAATCATTGTAATCATCTGCTTGTTCTGTACCAATATCATTAGCTTGCGCATGGCTTATAGCTTTTTTAAATAATGGATCTGATGCTTTAGCAATATGTTGTTTAAGTGCTTTCATCAAATCGTCGCAGAAAGTTAATACATATTGATTACTAATCGTTATTTGCATTTGATATAAATCGTTAATCAATGATGAAGGGATAGTGTAATGTTGATTTAAAATCTCATCATTTATATCAGATGAATTGATGAATCTCGTTAAAAATGACATATCTTCTCTTAATGGTTGTCGTATTTCTTGATTAACTTTATCTTGTAAGTGTTCTAAGACTGTAGTTAATCGTCGTTGTTGTTCTTCTTCTGTCTTTTTCTTTTTATTAAATAATCCGCCAACACTAAAATCTTTTGTGCGACTTTCTAAGTATATTCTGATTTTTTCTCTTGTGTCATGCGTCATGATATAAGCATTATCGATGATTGCTTTTCTCTTTTGCTTTAAAAAATCATATAATTCTTCAGGATTGTTTAGCAGTTTGGCTTCTTCACTAACTACTTGATGTTGTTTGAAATTAAGATAAGCTTGATCAAAATCCGCTTCATTAATATCTAACTTATCTAGTAAATCCTGAATTTCATATTGTACATAAGATAATTGTTCGTTAGTAATAAATTTAACAATGCGTTCTACATAAGCAGCTATAGATTCACGATGCGTATCTTTCTCTATTAAATAATTAGAAAGTGACGTGATTTCATTATGCTCATGTTCATATTTTGAAACGTAAAATGTTTGATCTAGGTCGATTTCCCACTCATTGATGGATTTATCTACACGACGCTTAAATGTTTCGAAACTAATTTCTTCTTCATTATGCTTATCTATCTGATTTATCACAAATACGACTGGTACACCTGCTTGATTAAGTTGTTTCATAAACTGAAAGTTTAATGATGATTGTACGTGATTATAATCTACAGTATAAAATAATATATTACTTGTATACATAAATTCTTCAGTGCTAGATTGGTGCGTTGCAACATTTGAATCTACCCCAGGTGTATCTTGTAATGTGAAGCCTTTATTAAACTTAGTTGATGGAAATTTAATTTCAACAGATTCTACATCGAAATTCTCGCGATTCATTTGTTTCACTTCATCGTAGTTATTTAAGATTGTGTATTGTTGATGGCTTAAATTAGCAATGATACCAGGTTGTTCAGCAACAGATACAATTGCGGTATTACTAGTAGTTGGTACAGGTGAGCTTGGTAAAATACTTTCTTCTAATAACAAATTGATTAATGTGGATTTACCAGCCGAGAAGTGACCAACAAATGTCGCTGTATATTGTTCTAAAAACATCTTTTTAATAACCTGATTGATAATGTGAACCAGTCTATCGTTTTTAGATTTTTCTACTTCTTTTTTTAATTTATATAAAATATCGAGTTGCTCAGTATTAGACATCTTTCGTATCCCCTTTATTACTTATATGTAATTAATCCTTATTGTATAACAAATGATTGCATGTCTAAAGTAAGTATTTGAAATTAAATTGTTTCATTGCAAATTTTATCAAACAACTTAGAACTTTTTTGAAGTTAATTAGCATTAGTCATTGAATAAATAATTACTTAAAGTGACAGTCTATATTTTTATGCACCATATTCAATTTATGGCATTACAAAATTATTTATTGTCATGCTAACTACACCATATTTTAAATATATTCACTTTACATCTCAAAACAACAGGGGGCATTTGTTTATGCACCCTGCTTTTAACATTGGATATCATAGCTATATAAGAAAAGGCTATTTTGTTGAACTATAAATAACACCTTTTTTAAGTATCTTAATTATCCACTGTATTTTATTATGAAATAATTTAGTGCAAATGAATGACTAGGCATAACTTACATATGATTATAATGATAGGTCACTAGTTCGAAAAATTGTTGCATATCATATCCCCATTTCCCATAATAAGCGATAGGATCAACATGTGTCGTACCTCCCCAATACTGTCTTACTGCATTATGACTAATGATTGTACCTATCCACTTATTCTTATCTGCAAAGCTAGGGGTCAAACCATTTTGTTTTAACATATATGCAGCAAGCCACGGATGAATTTCTTTGTTATCTACAAATGCATGTACAAAGGCAATTTTATATGTGTCATACATCCGATCAACCCATTGTTGTAGCGTTCGATTATCTTCGCCTACTTCATGAATGACAACACCTTTATAAGTACCATATTTATATGGCAATTTAGGAAGTGTATTCATTCTACTGTCCTTTATCACGTTTGAGTGATTTATATTATTTTGAATTATATATTGATTGACATCGGGGTAATTAATAAGTGTTGAAGTATCTTTATTTTGGGAAGGCTGATTCGCATTTAGTAATGTATCATTTATTTTAGTAGTTTGTGTCATCACAGTAGAATGAGACTCATTAAAATTTAATAACGGACTTGTGGCATAAGTAGCAGGAGCGAAAATAACTGACGTTAAAATTAGGGAGACAAACAGCAAAAATATTTTTAACATAGAATAAAAATCCTTTCGATTTTTTTGAAATAAAAAAATATTGTACAATACAATAATTATAATACTCCAAAAAACCATGACTACAAGTGTATTATTCCACCTTGAAAACGCTAGATATAAAATTATGTGTATTCATGCGCTCTGTCGTTGCAATAAATCTGGACTTGCATGGAATTCGACAAATTAGTGAATTTAAAGATGTTGAAGTAGCAGTGAAAATGCTACGACTTCAATAAGTTAATATTTAAAATTATAATCATGCGCTAAGGATGGTTTAAACATAAAAAAACTGAAACATTAATTTATGTCTCAGTCTTTTTTATCAATTTATTAAGTTATTAGTAATTATGCATGTGCTTTAGCTTGAATCATAATTATTTTAAAATTGACTTATTCTACTTCCATCTAGGTTTGTCAAAATCAGTATTGGGTTTATTAATCCCTATATTATCTCTTGAATAAAGGGCTGGATCTTTAGCAATTTGTACTGCAATGGCTGCCACACTCTTTCTAGAAACTTCTGTCCCTTTAAAAGGTTCATCTTTTTTGGTGATTTCATAATCGATTTCGTTCGTATGTGTTAACCAGGCAGGTCTAAAAATAGTGTAATCTAAATCAGATTGTTCAATGATATCGGCTGCTTTCCTATAAATTACTAAATAATCACTAATTTGATCTTGTACCCATAATCCGAAATTCCCTGGTACTTCATTATATATACCAATGGAAGTAACGAAAATAAGTCTTTTGACATTATTTACATTCATTGCATCTACAATGGTCTGTGCTTCTTTATCTAATTCACCAGATAACGAAGCTAAAACGATATCAACGTCTTCCATAGCACGATTTACATCTTCAAAATTTGTTGCGTCACCTTCTCTAACGCGTATACGATCAGAAGCGTAATCAGGTAATCGATTTGCATCTCTTAAAAATAAGCGCAAAGTATAGGAAGTGTTTTCTAAAAATGAATTGATCGCCGCTTTAGAAACAGCACCATTAGCTCCCAATATTAATACTTTAGTCATTTAATCACTCCATTTCTTTTATTGTAATACGAGATATGTTGTCCATATTGTTTATAAGATATTTTTAGGTTCGTTTATATTATAATTATAAATGCTTGAAAGTTCACATTTTCTGTTTAATGACACTTCATAGTACTCACAATATTATAGTTATCCTATTTCTAACTACTTAAACGTAATCAATGAATTCGATTGTATACGCTTAGATTTTAAGGTATTAAAAAAGCCTCTTATTCGCAACGACGAACAGAGACTTTTAGTAAGGCTAATGAATGATCGGATTTTTATCTTTCTTAATTTTAAAATATTGAGAAATACTATATATAATAATACCAATCCATATAAATACAAATGTGATTAATTGATCAATATCAAATGGTTCTTTGAATAAAAATATTCCTAGTATAAACATTAAAGTTGGTCCTATGTACTGAATAAAACCAGTTAAAGATAAAGGAATACGTCTTGCACCTGCCGAGAACAAAATAAGTGGTACAGCTGTAACCGCACCTGAGAAGATTAACCAAAATGAAGAACTATTCATCCCAAAAGATAAACCACCATTTTGCCAAATATACCATAAATAAATGAATCCAGCGGGAGCAGTAACAATACATTCAATTGTAATGCTACTTATTGCATCGATAGGGACTATTTTTTTAATTAATCCATAGACACCAAAAGAACCTGCAAGTAACAATGAAATGCCTGGGAAGACGCCCATTTTCAACGTCATATAGAGTACTCCGATAACCGCTAGGCCTATGGCTATCCATTCAAGCTTATTAAAACGTTCTTTTAAAAATATAAGCGCCAACAAAATACTGACCAGTGGATTGATATAATAACCTAAACTTGACTGAAGTACATGTCCATTTGTAACGGCCCATATAAAAGTACCCCAATTTATTGTAATAACATAACCCGCTGCAATGATAGCAATAAGTTGGATAGGATTTGTAAAAAGTTGTTTAATATCCCGTTTAAATGGAGCCGTATTTTTCGTTATGATTAAGATGAATAACATAAACACCATCGATAATACAATTCTAAATGCTAATATTTCAAATGCACCAATATCACTAATTAATTCCCAATATATAGGGAGTATACCCCAAAGAATATATGCTCCGAACGCAAAGAAAAAGCCTTTTTTAAATTCTGTATTCAATTGAGTCACCGCTTTCCAAAATACTAATTGCACTAAAAACTAAGAACGAGGCTTTTTGTCTCCCCAATATTGGTAATATGTACATTCAATATAACCATTAAATAGTTTTCTACGTTTAGTCGCTTTTTTATTTACTAAAAATTCGAATTCTGTACTACTTGTAAGAATATATGTAGATAGTTGTGAATGTTGTTGCATAAGTTCTCCGATGTATCGGTACATTTCTTCTACTTTATCTCTATCCCCGATACGTTCACCATAAGGTGGATTGCCTATTAAAGCCATAGGTTTATCTTCATCAATGGTAAGTGTATTAACATCTTTAACACTAAACTGAATGATGTCGGCTAATCCAACTTCTTCAGCATTCCTTCGTGCTATTTCTATCATTTCAGGATCGATATCAGATGCATAAATTTCTAATTTACGGTCATAATTCGCTTGTTGATCAGCTTCATCTCTCATTTCATCATATAAACGATCTGGCATAATATCCCAATTCTCAGAAACGAAATCACGGTTAAATCCAGGCGCAATATTTTGAGCGATTAAACATGCTTCAATTGCTATCGTACCAGAACCACAAAATGGATCCACTAAAGGTGTGTCACCTGTCCAGTTCGCTAAACGGATAAGGCTAGCAGCAAGTGTTTCTTTGATAGGAGCTTCACCTTGCGCTAAACGATAACCACGTTTATTTAAACCTGAACCAGAAGTATCTATAGTTAAAAGTGCATTATCTTTTAAAATGGCTACTTCAATTGGATATTTAGCGCCCGTTTCATTTAACCAGCCACTTGCTTGATATGCACGTCTCAAACGCTCAACGATTGCTTTTTTCACGATGGCTTGGCAATCAGGTACACTAAATAATGTAGATTTAACACTTCGACCTTGTACTGGGAAATTACCATCTTGTTCAATGAGCGTTTCCCAAGGTAGTGCCTTTGTTTTTTCAAATAATTCATCAAAGGTTGTGGCTTTAAATTGGCCAACAACAATTTTGATTCTATCTGCTGTGCGTAACCATAAATTACATTTAACAATGGCAGTTTCGTCGCCTTCAAAAAAGATTCTACCATTTTCAACAGTTGTGTCGTAACCTAATTCCTGAATTTCCTTAGCTACAACTGCTTCTAATCCCATTGGGCATACTGCTAGTAATTGATACATTGTTTTGCTCCTTCTTTATAATGATTTGCTTTTATTTTATCAAAAGTTATTTTAAATAGATATGACATTGCCTAAAGATGTGTATGGAACGTAGGTTTTTAATAGATTATAGCAATGAAAAAAGCTCTCCGATTTGGGAGAGCTTGGGTCTAGTGATGATATTTCTGTAAGCCATGTTTTGTACCATTGTACTGCTAACGTGTACTAGAAACACTCGTACGCAGGTGGTAACCATCTGTCTACATACTTTTAAAAGTATGTCTTATATATACGTTGAATTCCGTTAAATAAGTGCTCCTACCTAATTTGGATTGCTCACTCGAGGGGTTTACCGCGTTCCACCTTTTGCATTTCTGCAAAAGCTCCGTCACTGTGGCACTTTCAAACTAATCTAACCTTATCTAAGGACTTAGGTTATTTCGTTGCCGTCAACTTAATGCCTTGACTTATTGTTTCATCAAGCACGAACACTACAATCATCTCAGATTGTGTGAGCATGGACTTTCCTCTATATCGCTATAGCGATTACCCGAAACACCATCTTTAGAAGTATATCATTATTTTATAGCCTAAACAAATAAAAAATAAGATAAGTTTTGAACGAATTCAAAACTTATCTTTATGTAGATGCTGCTATATCTACGGTCATCATCATATTCTCTATGTGATAATAGTTGATTATTTACCGAAAACAGCTTTTTCTAGGTTGGATATTCTTTTTAATATATCAACATTGTTGTTACTACTATTATTCTTAGTTGTAGCATTGTTGTTTGAAGAGAAGTTTTTATTTTCTTGTGGTCTCGATGTTGCTACACGTAATCTTAACTCTTCAAGTTCTTTTTTTAATTTGTTGTTTTCTTCTGAAAGTTTAACTACTTCATTATCTAAATCTGCCATTTTTTGATAATCAGCTATGATGTCGTCTAAGAAAGCATCTACTTCTTCCCTTCTATAACCACGCGTCATAGTTTTTTCAAAATCTTTTTCATAAATATCTTTTGCTGATAATTTTAATGAAACTTCTGACATTTTTCTCCACCTCATTCGAAACTTTGCTCTTGAGACCACTGCAAGTCGTTGATGAATTCAGTTAACTCATCGAACGTCACAATATCACAAGTATAATTTGTTTTTTCCATAAAATCAACTAACATCTGCTTAAAGAACTTTGGACTAGCTTCTTGTTCCTCATCATAAATCAAAAGCGTTGTATCAGAATGTGCTAACATAAATTGATCGGTTTGTTTAAATTGATGAGGCCCTTCATATGAAGAATGGAATACGCTATCAACAAAATCAGCATGATGCGCAATATGATTATATTTTGCTTGATTTTGTTCGTTCCATCTATCAATATGACCATAAAACGGTGTGATAATTCCTAATTTTAAATCTGGATAGGTTGCTTTCAACGCTAACACGACCTCTGCTGTCCATAGCTCTATACCCATCTGTCCTTGTATCAATACCCATTCTAAGCCTTCTTCAATCAACTGTTTTAATTTATGTTCAATAAATTTTTTTAAATAGGAAACTTCAGGTGCATCATCTTTAAAAATATTAAGTTCAAACGACTTATATCCAGTAACATATACAGTTTTAATCATAAAAATTGCTCATTTCTTTGTATGTAGCTTAAATCATATTGAACAGCCTTTACTTTTTCATTAAATAATTTTCTGCTCGTACGTTTAAAGTGACATTCAACAGATAAAGATTCAATATTTGAAATAAGTAAATCGAATTTTTGTTTATTCATATATTGTAATTGAATTACTTGTTGCTCATATGTAACTAGCTTTTTAAGTTGTTGATCAATATCATTTGTGAATGGTACAACCTCAACATAAAAATCGTAATCTTCGCCAGTTGATTTGGCAGTCTCGTATTTTTCTACCATTTTCAAAACATCATTTAATAATTGCATTAATAGTTGTTGCATGAGGATTCCCCCTACTTCACAAATTTACCATAAATGACCTACTTCGTCATTTTTAAAGTGTCGTTTAACATTTATATGATTAACTATTTTATTTTGTTTCAAATATTGTTTAATTGAGCAAAGCACGTTAAAATGTATGTGATGTATTTATAAATACATTGGTTCATATTTCATAGTTTGGAAAAATTTGCTAAAGTCATGTATAATGAAACAGGTTTTGGATGACCAAACTAAAGTGGTGAAAATAAATGAATTATCCAAATGGAAAGCCATTTAATAGAAATAAGTCTCAGGTCGGACGAACTCATAAGGGACAAACGAGTAAAATTGATTATGGTGGCAGAGGTATGTCACTTGAAAAAGATATCGAACTGTCGAATGATTATTATTTAAATCGAGGTATTGCTGTAATACATAAGAAGCCTACCCCGATACAGATAGTGAATGTTCATTATCCTATGAGAAGTAAGGCAGTAATAAATGAGGCTTATTTTAGAACGCCGTCGACAACAGACTATAATGGTATTTATCATGGTCGTTATTTAGATTTTGAAGCAAAAGAAACAAAAAATAAAACATCATTCCCTTTAAATAATATGCATGAACATCAAGTTCGACATATGGAAGCATGTTATCAACAACAAGGGATTGTATTTTTATTAATTCGCTTTAAATCGCTCGATGAAGTGTATTTGCTCCCATATGCAAATTTCAAAAAGTTTTGGGAGAGACACATTCAAGAGATTAAAAAGTCGGTAACGGTTGAAGAAATAAGAAAAAATGGTTACTATATTCCTTATCAGTATCAACCACGATTGAATTATCTCAAAACAGTTGATAAGTTGATATTAGATGAAAGTGAGGACCGCGTATGACGGAGAAAAAGAGGACTTCTCAATCTAATAATAAGAATGGAAAGTCCGAGCAAAAAAAGAATAGGAATATAAAACGAACGATTATTAAGATATTTGGGTTTCTAATTATAGCCTTTATCGTTCTAGCTTTAATAGGAATCTTGTTGTTTGCATATTATGCTTGGAAATCTCCTGCATTTAATGAAGCAAAATTAAAAGATCCCGTGCCAGCTAAGATTTATGATAAAGATGGCGATTTAGTTAAAACAATCGATAATGGGCAACGACGAGAGCATGTCGATTTAGACGAAGTACCTAAGACAATGAAAGAAGCTGTTTTAGCTACTGAGGATAATCGATTCTATGATCATGGAGCACTTGATTACAAACGTCTCTTTGGTGCTGTAGCTAAGAACGTCACTGGTGGCTTTGGTTCACAAGGTGCATCAACATTAACACAACAAGTAGTTAAACGTTCATTCTTAACAGATCAAAAATCAATTGCACGTAAAGCTCAAGAAGCTTACTTGTCCTACAGATTAGAACAAGAGTATAGTAAAGATGAAATTTTTGAGATGTACTTAAATAAAATTTACTACTCTGATGGTGTATACGGCGTGAAAGCTGCTGCTAAATATTATTTCAATAAAGATTTGAAAGACTTGAATTTAGCGGAATCTGCTTATCTTGCTGGTTTACCACAAGTACCAAATACTTATAACATTTATGATCATCCTAAAGAAGCTGAGTCTCGTAAAGATACAGTACTTTATTTAATGGAATATCATAATAGAATTACTAAGAAACAAAAAGAAGAAGCACAAAATACTTCTTTACAAGACAATCTGGTCCAACGTTCATCTGAAGATCGCGAAGTAAGTGAAGATAATTCAAACGAGGCATACGATTCATATGTAAACTTTGTGAAATCTGAACTTATGAATAATAAAGAATTTAAAGATGAAGATTTAGGTTCTGTATTAAATAGCGGCGTTAAGATTTATACGAATATGGACAAAGATGTTCAACAAACATTACAAGATCGAGTGAATAATGGTAGCTATTATAAAAATGAAGACCAACAAGTTGGTTCTTCTATTGTAGATAGTGAAAATGGTGGCCTTGTCGCAATATCTGGTGGTAGAAATTATAAAGATATTGTAGATAGAAACTTAGCAACTGATGCCCACCCTACTGGTTCTTCACTGAAACCATTCTTAGCGTATGGTCCTGCAATTGAAAATATGTCATGGGCAACGAACCATGCGATTCAAGATGAAGAATCTTATCAAGTAGATGGTGTAACATTTAGAAACTATGATACTAAGAGCCACGGTACGGTAAAACTTTATGATGCATTACGTGAAAGTTTTAATATTCCAGCACTTAAAGCATGGCAATCAACTAAAGAAAATGCCGGAAACGATGCACCAAAAGATTTTGCTAAAAAAGTTGGGTTAGATTATGAAGGAGACATTGGTCCATCTGAAGTATTAGGTGGTTCAGCATCTGAATTCTCTCCTACTCAATTAGCTTCTGCATTTGCTGCAATTGCTAATGGTGGTGAATATAACAATGCCCACTCTATTAAAAAAGTTGTCAAACAAGATGGCGAAACGGTTGAATACGATCATACTAGTAAAAAAGCTATGAAAGACTCAACATCATATATGTTAGCAGAAGTACTTAAAGGTACATTTGAAGCATATGGTTCTGCATACGGTCATGGTGTATCTGGCGTTAATCTAGCAGCCAAAACTGGTACAGGTACTTATGGTGAACAAACTTATCAACAATATAATCTGCCAGACGATGCAGCGAAAGATGTTTGGATTAATGGTTTCACACCTAAATACAGTATGTCAGTATGGATGGGATTCAATGAAGTTAAACAAGGCGGTACAAACTCATTTATAGGCCATGAAGAACAAGAATACCCACAATACTTATTAGAAGATGTCATGGAAAGTATTTCACCAAAAGATGGCAAAGATTTCTCTAAACCAGATTCAGTTTCTGGAGACTCAAAAGATGATTTATCTGTTAAAGGTAAACCAGATGATAATACCACTAGTAATAAACCTCAGGGTCAAGGTGGTAGCAGTAACAGTTCATCATCTTCTAATTCAAGTAATAATAATTCAACTAGTAATACAAACAACTCAAGTAACCAACAAAGTGCAGCACGTTAATTCATTTAGCTACACTCATACCCGGTATGCCATTTCATTTGGCTACCGGGTATTTTTTTGAAAATAAGGATATCTTTAAATAACACTAAGTATTCATTTTTTGATAGCAATCACTTAATTAAATAACTGCATTTGCAATAAGTACTTATATTACAAATAGCAATTATAAAAAAGCGTACGCATCCATCATATATGGATGCGTACGCTTTATATTTAGAAGTTTATGATCTCGGCTGCGCATAGCAGAATTGTGGTATGTCTCGAAGTCTAGAGAATCTTATTTATACTATTTTTCTAGCTGTATGCATTCGTTACAAAATTAGTGAAAAATGTGTGTTCATATTCAAAAATAAGACACCTCATTTTAAAATGACTATAACATAGTTTTAAAATAGAGTGCCTTATGCCTTAAATTATCTACAAATCGAGCAATATGAACAAAGTAACTATAATTTTCGGTTTTTGCTTCTAATTTGATAAGAAGCATTCATTTTTATAAGTTCAGATTTTAAAGTTTTCATTTGACTGTAGCCCATAAAATGATATTTTCTAGCAATCATATAATGATAACGTTCTTCAAAATTCATTGGCACTACAGGGTATGCATCTAAATCTGAAAAATTTATAGTTTGGATATGATTAATCTGTTTAAAATATTGTTCGATTAAAGCAAAATAGTCATCTAATTTTAATTTAGCTTCTGATGATTTCAATTGCTTTGATTTCGCATATTGATCAATTTGAGCTTCTAATTCAGTAAAGTCTTCTTTTGTAATCATAAAATTACGCCTCTTTCAAATTGGCTTTATAGCGTTTTTGACCTTCTCTACAATCATTAAATAACGGACAAACATCACACTTTGGACTTCTAGCAAGACAGTGATAACGACCAAAGAATATAAGTTGGTGATGTGTTTTATTCCAGCGCTCTCTTGGTACAACGTGGCATAACTTATCTTCAACTTGTCTCACGTTATCTTTCCATCTACAAATGCCTAAACGTTTAGATATTCTTTCAACGTGTGTATCAACTGCTAAAGATGGTTCGCCAAAAGCAACACTCATAACTACATTAGCGGTTTTTCTACCTACGCCAGCCAAACTTTCTAATTCAGCATGCGTATGTGGAATTTCACCATCAAATTGATCCAACAAAGAACGACATAATTTTTGAATATTTTTCGCTTTGTTTCTATATAGACCAATGGTACGCAAATCATTTTCTAATTCAGAAATATCTACATTTAAGTAATCTTCAGGTGTTTTGTATTTTTGAAATAAATCTTTTGTTAATTTATTAACAGAAACATCCGTCGTTTGAGCTGATAATAACACAGCAATCGTTAATTCGAAAGGATTGTCATGTTTGAGCTCACATTCAGCATTTGGAAACATATTTGCTATGACATCAACCATTTCTAATGCTTTTTTATTACTTATCATTTGGATTCTCCCCGTTCAGCCAGTCGAATTTAGGCACTTTTTTAATTGTATGCTTCATTTTAGGTTGATTGAATTGGCGACTAATTTTTTTAGAATCTTCAATTGTTTTTACATTATTTTTTTTCCAATTTAATAAAATACGATCGATATATTTAAAACTTAACTTATTCTGGCTCGTCGCTTCATCTAGAGCAGCTTGAATGACACTTAATTCATGTTTATCAATATCTAACCATTGGTTTAACGTTTCGATTTCAAACGGAGATAACGGTCTACCAAAGGCTTGTTCAATTTGTTGAAATAAAACATTAAATTCAACTTCCGTATTCTCTTCTTCTACTTTAATATTTACTTGTTCCATTATCTCACTTAATTTCACATAGAATTGGTTGAGGTTCATATATTCAGTAAATTTACCTTCTTCATCTTTCTCAACCTTTAATTCAAGTAAATCATGTTGTATTAAACTTTGGATGATAGTTGTGACTTCTCTAGAGCCGAATGTCGTCCCTTGCTGCAAGGATTCAATAGAAGGTTGTTTGTTTGAAGATTCAGAGGCATGTAATAGCTTAATTAATATAACCAATTCAGCTTCATTTATCCCAAGTTGGTTATAATGATCTAACAGTTCACGTCTAATAATGACGGGCCGTATTTTAAGTTGTTCACTATTCAAAGATAGATACCTCCTGTTCTATATTCATGTTATAAAAACGTCCAGCCATTGATAACTAGACTGGACGTTTTTGACACATATTCTAAAATAAATTATGGGTATAAACGGTTTAATAAGCGTGGGAATGGTGCTGTTTCACGAACGTGTTCAACGCCTGATAACCAAGCTACAGTTCTTTCTAAACCTAAGCCAAAGCCACTATGTGGCACACTACCATAACGACGTAAATCTAAATAATAACTATAACTTTCAGCATCTAATTCGAATTGACTTAGTCGTTCTTTAAGTAATTCAAGATCATTAATACGTTCAGAACCACCTATAATTTCACCATAACCTTCTGGTGCAATTAAGTCTGCACATAAAACAGTGTCCTCATTTTCTGGATTAGGCTGCATATAGAATGGTTTGATTTTAGTTGGATAATTCGTGATGAACACCGGTAAATCATAGTGATTAGCAATCGCTGTTTCGTGTGGTGCACCGAAATCTTCACCCCACTCTATATCATCAAAACCTTGTTCTTTTAAGAAAATAACAGCATCAGCGTAAGTTATACGTGGGAATGGTGTTGTTACTTTTTCTAATTTAGATGTATCTCTGTCTAGCGCTTTTAGTTCTAATTTGCAATGATTCAATACTGATTTAACAACATGAGTGACATATTGTTCTTGTACTTCTAAACTTTGTGCGTGTTCACAAAATGCCATTTCTGGTTCTATCATCCAGAATTCAATTAAGTGACGACGTGTTTTAGATTTTTCTGCACGGAATGTAGGACCAAATGAGAATACTCTTCCGTGTGCCATTGCAGCGGCTTCCATATATAGTTGGCCACTTTGAGATAAGAAAGCATCTTGGTCAAAGTATTTTGTATGGAATAATTCACTTGTACCTTCTGGTGCACTTGCTGTTAAGATAGGCGGATCAATTTTTGTAAATCCGTTATCATTAAAGAATTCGTATGTGGCACGAATAATTTCATTTCTGATTTTCATAACCGCATGTTGTTTTTTTGAACGTAACCATAGATGACGATGATCCATTAAAAATTCTGTACCATGATTTTTAGGCGTAATTGGATAATCATGTGCTTCAGATATTACTTCTATTGATTTAACTTGCATTTCGTAACCGATATCAGAACGATTATCTTCGCTAATTACACCTGTCACATATAATGATGACTCTTGTGTAATTTCTTTTGCTTTTTGGAATATCTCTTCATCTACTTCAGCTTTAGCAACAACACCCTGGATAAATCCTGTGCCATCTCTTAATTGTAAGAAAGCAATCTTACCACTTGAACGTTTATTCGTTAACCAAGCACCGATTGTAACTTCTTGGCCAATATACTGTTTTGCTTCTTTTATCGTTGTATTCATAACCAGTCTCCTATAATAGTGTATTCTACTTTTTTTATCCTTATATATTTTAACAAAATCCATATATAAGTTCTAGTTGCTTGTGCTATGTTTATGGTTTCTTAGCGTTTTCTTTTTTTAATTTTTTAAGGAGTATAGAAAATTGCTTAATATCCCCTTTTTTCTGACGATATTGTTCTAATGATTGTTCAAAAAACTGTTTGTAATTACTACGAATTAAACGGTCATCAAAAGATACGATAATGCCTTTATCATTTTCACTACGAATTAATCTACCTAGCCCTTGTCTAAAGCGTGTCACAGCATCAGGTAACACATATTCTTTGAATGTAGAAGTAAACTCAGACTCCATCAACCAATATTTAGTATTATTTTGGTTCATAAACGGTAATTTAGCAATCATGACACATTTAATGCCATTTGACTGAAAATCGAAGCCTTCAAAAAATGTACCTGTACCTAACAATATGGCTTTATTAAAACTATTAAATTGTTGGACAATCTTATAGTTTTGGTTCTGTTGTTGTGTTAATACAACATAATCTTCAAATTCAGGCAATTCATTTATTAATTCTTGAACCATATGCATCATTTTATAACTCGTAAATAGGATCAGACATTTGGATTCTACAACAGATACGTATTCAATTACATAATTAACAATGGAACTTACATAATCGTTAATATTCTTATAATTATAAGATGATACATCATTTGGTATAAAGACAGTCGTTTGATTCGGTGATGTTACGGTCGTATCAATTTCATATGTGTTAAATTCAATATCTTTATTAAACCATTGTTTAAAGTTCTCAAAGGAATGATTGAATGTTAGTGTCCCTGAAATAAATGTTAGTGATTTGAATTTATCGAGCACTTGCTTCGTGAGGATTTCTTTAACATCGTAATCTTTAACATTAAGTCTTATAGTAGATTTCTGATTTAAATTTTTGATAGATAAATAACATGTGTGTTTATTTTTAAGACTTTGTTCAATATCTTTAAAACGATCATTAATATATAGAAATTGCTTTCTCACTGATTTAATTGATTTATGGCTCATACCATTAAAGAATTCTAACGTCATGTTTAATTTGTGAATAATGGCATGTAAGTCGTTTAATATAGGTGTGACATCAAAGTGATATACGAAATGAAGTTTATGGACTTCATCATCTTGTATTTCAGAAGATTGAATAATATCATACATCGTTGTAAACAATTGTTCATTCAAATCATGTATCTCATTCACAGTCGTTTTTAAGCCAAAAACATCTATAGGTGGTATGTCTAATTTTTCGAGAATACGTTGCTGTTCAAGTAGATCTATAGATTTTAGTAACTTTTCATTTTCAGTCTTACCAATCAACCCTAACTGATATTTAATATCTGCGTAACTCAATTCATTAGTTACTTGATTTAAAGCATAATCTGGCAGCCTATGTGCTTCATCTATAATACAATCATCAAATAATTGATAAATGGAGTTATCGTGAGCTGCGTGAATTAAGTGGGCATGGTTTGTGATACCAATTTGAATGTTTTGTGCATTGCGCTTAATAAAATTAAAATAATGTATATCATTACGGACTGGAACATAGGTTTCGAGTTTTTGTTCGAAATACATTTTTTGTCCGCCTTTTAAATCTAATTCCTGAATATCACCCGTGTCTGTTTCCGTAATCCAAATCAGTAATTGCATCTTCAAAATGCAAACTTCATAATTACTAGATTCTTCTTTAAGTATTTGACTTATTAACCCTAAAGCGATGTAGTCACGTTTGCTTTTGATTAGCGTCGCATTTATTTTGAAATCTAATGCTTTTTTAATCGCAGGAATATCCTTTTCTAATAATTGGTTTTGTAATAATTTTGTATTTGTAGAAATCATGACATGTTTGCCAGTTTCGATATTATACATCAGTGAGGCAAGTAGATAAGCAAATGACTTACCGCTTCCTAAAGGGGCTTCAATCATTGCTTTTTCACTATGCATGAGTTGTTCCAATATAATTTCAGATAAATATAATTGTTGAGGGCGATATGTTAACCCCAGTTCTTTAGTCACTAAAGTGTATAGTGCTTTTAAGTTACCACCGAATTGTACGGTTGGTGCTTTAAAATCTATTTGTTTTTTATATATGATTTGTTCGAATTGATCAAATCGATCACTAAGCGTTTGTTCATCATAATTTCGCACCATTTCAAATATAATATCATGTAAATCGTATTTTAGATTTTTACTTAGGTAATAAAGTTGCTTAAGTGTATCTAATGGTAAAGATTCAAATTTTTCGAATGCAATAATCATCAGTTGTGCCGTTGTGGCAGCGTCTTCATCAGCTCTATGGGCATTGTTTAAGATAATCCCATGTACTTCAGCTAGTTCGCTTAATTGATAGCTTTTATCCGTTGGGAAAGCAACTTTGAATAATTCTAACGTATCCATGACTTTCTTTGGACGATAATTGATATGGCATTGTTTAAATGATTTCTTGATAAAATTTAAATCAAACGCCACATTATGCGCTACAAATATACAACCATCTATTTGTTTGTATATATCTTCTGCAATTTCATGAAAATACGGTGCTTGATTTAACATATCTTCTTCAATTGAAGTTAAAGCTTGAATAAAAGGAGGAATTTCTAAATCTGTTTTAATCATGGAGTGATACGTTCCAATAATTTTATTTTCACGCACAAATGTTATGCCTATTTGAATAATTTCATCATAATCTAATTGGTTGCCTGTAGTTTCTAAATCTACGACAGCATAGCAAGGTTTTGCCATTCTACTTCCTCCTTTCATTATTTGAGTTATAATTCAATATCAGCGCTCATCAATTGGTGTTGTTGTTTATTCTCATCTAAAACAATTAAAAATCCATTATCATCTATATCAATGGCTTCACCTTTAAATTGAACATTATTTTCAGTGAATCTTAACTGTTTGTGCCATATATTTGAAGTAGCTATGTATTCATCACGAATAGATGAAAATGGTTCTTTAATAAATTGTTTATATCGATACTCGATTTGTGAAATAAGCACTTCTAAAAAATCATAACGATTCACTTTATCTTTCTTGTGTATTCTAATACTGGTTGCTTTTTGAGCTAATTCACCAGTAAAATCGCTTGGTTCTTGATTCATATTAATGCCAATACCACATATAACAGCTTCAATACCGTCACTATTAGCAACCATTTCGGTTAAAAAGCCACAGACTTTTTGATTATTGATATAAATATCATTAGGCCACTTTACAGAAACATCACTTTTACTAAATTGTTGAATAGCATCTCTTATACCAAGCGCCATAAATAAATTAAACTTAGTTATCATATCGAAAGGTACATCTGGTCGTAAAACAATTGACATCCAAAGCCCTTTTCCTTTGGCTGAAGCCCACGGTCTATTGAAACGGCCTTTTCCTTTCCTTTGTTCATCACTTAGGATTAAAAACGTATCTGTATTGCCTACTAATTTTTGTTTCGCTAATAATTGTGTGGACTCTACTTGATCGAATACGTCAACATGTTCAAATAAATGTTGAGATTGAATGGTTGGCATAACGATACCTTTGTACCATTTATCTGGTAATTGAATTAAGTGATGTCCTTTATGATTAATGGATTCTATCTGACACCCTTCTTCTTTTAATTGATCAATGACTTTCTTTACAGCTGTTCTTGATATAGAAAGTTGCTCAGCAATAAATTGGCCAGAAATGTATTCAGATTCATATTGGTATAACATATAGACAACTGCTTTACTATATTTAGACACGTGTTTTCACCCACTTTTTAAGTTCAGGTTTGAAATTGACTACTTCACCTGATATTATAGCGTATTCGACTTCACGTAAGGTTTCTTTGAGCCATGGTCCGCTTTTTTTATTCGCTATTTCTAATATATCTTTCCCATTGATATCCATTTCACTTCTTGACAGCATCGGTAATTGTTTTGCAACTTCAGTAACTGTTTGGTCGTTAACTATTAATGGTGATATAGATGTAATACGATTTCGTTTTAATTCATCTAAATAGCTTAATACTTCTAGTATATCTTTTTTTCCATAGTCATAAACAAATAATTTTAATTGTGATTTTGTTTGTACTTCATCTATTTGATCGATAAGTTGAACTAATGTTTTAATACGTTTTTTTTCATTGTTGCTCACTTTTAAATCAGCAATATTCGCATCTATTTCACGCTGTTGAGATATTAAAAACGCTACAAACGTCGTAAAAGGCATGGCATTACGTAATGTGAATTTGGTGATGTCGTAGTGTTTGAAAAATGGAATATATTTAAAAGCCATAAAATGCTTTAAATTATTAAAACTTTTCGATACAAAGTCACCATTTGTTAGTTTCTTTAATTCAACAACAATGCGTTCAATTGCCAAATATTTAATATCTGCAATGTGGTTGAACATCGCGGTAAAAGTAGCTTCTTCTAAGTGAAAGCCAAATTGTGATTGAAAACGTAAGCCTCTGATAATTCTTAATGCATCTTCATCAAAGCGTTCATCAGGATTACCAACAGTTCTAATGAGTTGATGTTTAATATCCTGCTGTCCTTCAAAGTAATCAAAGATTTGATAATTAATATCCATCGCAATTGCATTCATTGTAAAATCTCTGCGCTGTACATCATCATATAAGTTTCTAACAAAAAAGACCTCATTAGGTCTACGGTGATCATCATAATCACCCTCAGAACGAAAAGTTGTAACCTCATACTGCTCGCCTTTGTATATCACATTAATTGTGCCATGTTCTCTCCCAATAGGTATGGTCTTATCAAATACTGTTTCAATTTCATCCGGCGTTGCACTCGTTGTAATATCGATATCATGAATGGGTCTATTCATAAGATAGTCACGCACAGAGCCACCAACAAAATAGGCTTGAAAATGATGAGCTTGTAATTTTTCTAGAATTGGTTTGGCTGTTTCAAATAAAGAATTAGTCATTGTTACCCTCTAACATTTTTTTGTAATAATACTCATATTGATCTGCAATTAAATCAGATGAAAATCTGTTTGCAACATCTTCTAGCATTCGCGTTTGCATTTCGTGATATAGTTCAGGATTAGTTAGTAACTGAATCGAATACGCACTTGCAGCTTCATCGTCTCCAACATTAACGATATATCCAGTATCTTCATGTTTAATTACTTCTTTAATACCACCTGCAGTTGAACCAATTGGAACCACACCAGATTTCATAGCTTCAAGCAATGTTAATCCAAAGCTTTCTTTTTCACTCAATAATAGAACTAAGTCTGAAATTTGATAGAATTGACTCACCCAATTTTGCTTACCTAAAAACAACACTGCATCTTCTAAATTAAGTTGACGTGCTTTTTCTTTCATATCCATAAGTTCAGGGCCATCGCCAAGTAAGATTAATTTAGAAGGGATAGCTTTATGCACTCTTGCAAATGTATCAATAATCGTATCGATACGTTTCACTGATCTAAAATTGGACACATGAATCAGTACTTTTTCATCAGGATGGATACCGTAACAAGCTTTTAGTTGTTCATCCTCTGAAGTTGGTGTATTGAGTTTGGTAGGAAATTCTTTTTCTCTTACAAAATTATATATAGGGACAATCTCTTTATCAGTTTCGATGATATCATAAGTTTGTTGTGCAAGTGATTGACTTACACTCGTCACCACATCGCTGCCCTCAATACCGAATTTAATTGCATTTTTTAAAGAATGGTCATAACCGAGCACTGTAATATCAGTACCGTGTAAGGTCGTCATTATTTTTATATCTTTTTGTGACATATGTTTTGCTAATATACCACACACAGCATGAGGCACAGCATAATGCATATGTAGCACATCTAAGTCATATTCATTGATGACTTCAGCGATTTTTGTACTCAGTGTTATATCATAGGGTGGATATTGAAAAACAGCATATTGGTTTACTTCAACTTGATGGAACGTCATATTTGGTAAAGGCTTTCTTATTCTAAACGGTATATTAGATGTAATAAAGTGAATATCATGACCACGCTCAGCGAGTTTGATACCTAATTCTGTAGCTATAATGCCTGAACCACCCATAGATGGATAACAAGTGATGCCTATTTTCATAAGGCGGTACATCCTTTCTCATTCATGTAAAATTATTTTCGTTCGAAACGATTTTTGTCACGTGTATTAAATTTCTCCATCGTCTCATCAAAGCTTTCAGTTAAATCGATATCTAAAGAATTGGCAATACACATTAAGACAAATAAGTTATCTCCTAATTCTGCTTTAATTGTATTATCATCTTCTGAAGCTTTTTTCTTTTTCTCACCATATACATGATTGATTTCTCTTGAAAGTTCCCCGACTTCTTCAGTTAAGCGCGCTAGGTTCGCTAATGGAGAAAAATATCCTGTTTTAAACTGTCCAATATAGTCATCTACTTCGGTTTGCATTTCTTTCATAGATTTCATAATATATGCCTCTCATTTCTAACGGTTTCTTTTATAGTATAGACTAATTTTATGTTTCATGCATTATTCCTGCAACAGTTAAGGCTTATGCTTGATTGTGAAAAAATATATTTAGAAAGCAGTAGGATACTTGTGTATCTAGATGAGGAAAAATGTACTATACATAAGCAACTCAATAATTGTATTACAACGGTCGTATTTTGATTATGAGAAAATTTAAGAATTAGCACATAAAAAAACCCAAACATCAAAGATGTTTGGGAATCAATTATATTAATCACTTGATCTAGCAATTAGAATAAATCTTGCAAGTTCTGCTAAAGCAACTGCAGTTGATGCAACATAAGTCATTGCAGCAGCTGTAAGTACTTTTTTAGCATGACGATATTCTTTTTCATTTACGATATCTAAACTTTGAATTTGTTTCATTGCTCTACTACTAGCATTGAATTCAACTGGTAATGTGACAATTGAGAACAATACTGCAAATGACATAAATGCTATACCAATCCATAGTGCTGTAGAACCTAAAGTACTTTGTAAGCTTGTTAAAATAATACCTGCAAATACAGCTAAATAGCCGATTGAACTACCAATATTAGCAAGCGGTACTAAAGAAGTTCTGAATCTCAAGAAGAAATAGCCCTGCGCATGTTGAATTGCATGACCAACTTCGTGTGCAGCAATAGCAGTACCAGCGACTGAAGGTCTGCTAAAGTTAGCTGGAGATAGTACAAGTACTTTCTTACGTGGATCGTAATGGTCCGTTAAGAAACCTTGTCCTTCTACAACATCAACATCGTAAATGCCATTAGCATGAAGTATTTCTAAAGCTACTTCTTGACCCGTCTTTCCGCTTGTAGATCTGACTTGTGAATATTTTTCATAATTAGATTTAACTTTGTGCTGCGCCCAAAGAGGCAGTACCATTAATATAACAAAGTATATAATCATATAGATAAAAGACAAAAACCTCACTCCTTTATAAACATTTTACTGTGTCCTTCATTAGTGGTCAAATATTTTATCTTTTTCAAATCGAGTTAAATTTAAATATAGAATTAACGGAATAATACTCAACCAGAAAGCGAGATAAGCAACACCTTCAATATGACTCGCGATAAAATCATAATAGGGATACTGCATAAAAACGTAATCGATAATATCGTTATGAAATACCCAGATCATAGCAATAATAAATGCAGAAATAGATATTTTAAACCTTGGATAAAAGACGAATGCTTCAACTGCCATTACGCCATGCGATAGTATAAGCATGCAACCCGTAATCGTTACTGCATCGTATTGTATAAACATGATGATATTCATAATGACTGCCCAAACACCGTATTTAATAAGCGATACAAAGGCCAAAGCCTCAAAAATGGGTATTTGTTTACCGAATATATAGGCCAGAATGATAATACATAGAAACAGTGATGCAGTCGGACTATCAGGTACAAAGGCCTTAAATTGTATATCAGTAACACTAAGTTGACTACCGTACCATATATAACCATATGCCGTTCCTAGTAAATTACAAATAAGTAAGAAGTAAAGCACACCCTTATGATATATCATTGCATGCCATAACGTTTTTATATTCATAGCGTCAGTCCCTCGTTGATGTATTTACATTTCTTAATTTAAACGTGTTAAGGATTTGTGATAATTGATAAAACAACGCTTTATCATGTAATTGTAAACTTAAATCAATATTATCTTGTAAATGAGAAATAATAGAAGTCTCACTTTGCTTCGATAAAGGAATGCTGTATATATCTTGCATATATACAGCATAATAAGGTGAATTGAGTAATTGTGTTAACAATAAATTATCTAATTTATAATCTCTTTTTTGCGTGTCGCTAAAATATACTTTTATATCAAAAGACAAAGCATCATTTGCTATAAATTCAAAGATTTCATTGCTATTGATTAATTGTTGATTGTCTAGTGTAAATCTTATTGCAGGCTCTACCGTATTTTCTGTAGCTATTTCTAGTGTGTTATGATTTGGAATACGTGCATCTACAAAGTGTATTTGTTGCAATAAATTCGGTGATGACTTGATTAAATTCAATACCCATACACTAATTCTAGATTTAAACTGATAATGAAATAGAAGGTATTCAATAAAAGCTGCTTTAGATTGTTGTAGGGTATAAGTCATTCGAACCCACCTTTCCTAATTTAGAAAGATTGTAATCTTTCAGCTTCGTCGTGCCAAGTTTCATTACTAGGCTCTAATTCTAATAATTGGTCTAAAATCATTTTGGCTTGTTTAATTTGGCCAATTTCAATCAAATAATAATAGTAATCACTTAAAAATGCTGATTGTGTTTGTAACGTCGTATACGCTAATTCGAAAAAGTGTTGCGCTTCTTTATCTCGTTCTTCTTGGCCAAGTGCATAGGCAAGATGCCACATAAAGACAGGATCCAAGTCTTCTTCGTCAACATATTGTAGTAATCCTATGAGTGATTCGTAATCTTCTTCTTGTCTATATAAATCACTTAATATTAGTAAAGGTTCTTGGTATGCATTATCTACTTCTAATGCTTGAATAAGCAATTGGACACCTTCATTTGCATCGCCATGCTCTATTTGAATTGTTCCTGTAGAGACCATCAATTCTTTATAAAATTGTGTTAAGCGTAAACCTTCTTTACCAATTTCAATTGCATCTGCATGGTTGTGTTCATTTTCATATAATTGTTGTAAATAAAAATAAGCTTGTAAGAAATCAGGATCTTTAGATAATAAAGTCTGTACTAAATTAATTGCCTCTTGCGTAAGATCATTTTTTTCATAAGCAATTGCTTTTTTAAAATAGTCTTCAGAGTCCATCTCGTCTTCACTAATTTCATCAAACATTTTGATAGCATCGCTATAATTCCCACTTTGCAAACTACAGTCAGCTAGACGTGAAAATAAATTCACGCCATTCACTTCATATTCGCCTGTTTCAAGGACAGTTTCGTATTCAGACGTAGCTCTTAAATACTGTCCGTCAAAGTATAATAATTCTGCTAATGCATAATGAATAATTGGATCATTTGGTTCAATGTCAATTGCTTCATCAAGTTTACTAATTGCAACTTCAAGCATATTTAATTGTTGATATAAATCAGCTTCTAACATTAATCTTTCAGTGGATATTTCCACTTCACTTAAATACTCTAAGGCTTCATCAGTATGGTTCTCAGACATTAACCCTTCGATGAAATAGATTAATAGTTCACTTTCATCAGGATATTTGTGGTAAAGCGTACGGAACACTTCTAAGCCCTGAGGCATTAAACCATAATTATATAACGTTTCACCAAGAATAAATAATGCATCGTCTTTAGGGGAACTTAATGCATCATTTACCCGTGTATCTAGGTTATCTAATTTTTGTAAGTTGATATCGTCTATGAGTTTGTAGATATCTTCCATACTATTATCCCTCTTTTTCTAATTGTTTTAACTTTGGTAAGAAACCTGGGAAAGAAACATTGACAGCATCAAATTGCTCGATTGGTAGTGCTTCATTTGATAACAATGACGCGATGGCTAACATCATTCCAATACGATGATCAGTGAAACTGTTAACTGTCGCCGTTTGTTCAAATGCAGATGGGTGGATGATTAAACCATCATTCGTTGGTTGCAATGTAAACCCTAACAAATTAAGCATATTTGCGGTCGTATCAATGCGGTTTGTTTCTTTAACTTTAAGTTCTTCCGCTTCTTTTACAATACTTGTACCATTCGCTTGCGTACAAAGTAAGGCTACAATTGGAATCTCATCAATCGCTCTAGGTACAAGGTCACCATCAATATGAATAGGTTTCATATTAGGTGAATATTGCACGCGAATTGATGCTGTTGGTTCTGGATTATCTGTTTGATTAAATAATGTGATATTCCCTTCCATTTGTGTCACGATTTCTATGATACCTGAACGTGTAGGGTTAATGCCAACATTGTGAATTGTAATATCACTGCCCGGCGTAATCAAGCCAGCAACAATAAAGTATGCTGCGGACGATATGTCACCTGGTACGTGAAAATCAGCAGGTTTAATATGTTCGATACCAAGACTTGGCATTTCAATAATGTCATTATTTACAGCAATAGGTATATTGAAATGTTCAAACATCGTTTCTGTATGATTTCGTGTTGTATCAAATTCTTTAATTTTCGTTGGTTCATTAGCAAAAAGACTTGCAAAAAGAATTGCACTTTTAACTTGTGCGCTGGCTACTTCCATTTCATAAGTAATACCGCTGATAGAAGCAGGTTTAATAATCAGTGGCGTATAATTATCATTAATTCCAGTAATATTTGCATTCATGTATCTTAATGGTTTCATAATTCTATCCATTGGGCGTTTACCAATAGATTCGTCCCCAGATAAGACTGTTTCTATGCCGAGTCCGCATAATAATCCGGCGACTAAACGCGTCGTTGTACCAGAATTCCCAGTATATAACACTTGGTGTGGTGTTTTGAAATACTTATAGCCAGGTGAATCAATTTCGATTTTATCTTCATTGACTTCAATTTGAACGCCTAGAAGTTTAAATATTTCGACTGTACGAAGACAATCTTCACCTAGAAGCGGCTTATAAATGGTTGATTTTCCAGTTGCAAGCGAACCTAACATAATCGCTCTATGTGTCATTGATTTATCGCCAGGTACTTCGATTTCCCCAACAAGTGGTCCGTTAATTTCTACTAATTTACTATTTGACAATTTTTAGGCACCTACTTTTCAAAATGTGTTGTGAATATTTCAAAAGCTTGTGAAAGTGTGGCTTTATCTACGTGTTTGACTTGAGGATCCCCAATAGCATTTAAAAGCACCATTTGCACACCTTGTTGATCATTTTTTTTATCTTTTAACATTAATCCATACAATGAATTAAATTCAAATGATTGAATGACTTCTAACGGATAGTTTAGTGATTTTAAATACTGAATATAATGTGAAATATCATAATGTGTATTTAATATGATATTAGAAACTATAAATTGATAAATTATACCTATCATGACGGCGTGACCATGTGGGATTTTAAATTGATATTCAACAGCATGTCCAAAAGTATGCCCCAAATTTAGATATTTACGTACATTAGATTCTTTTTCATCTTGAACAATAATATTTAGCTTTGTTTCTATACCTTTATATAGAAAATATTCAATATCCTTTAACGAAGCAAGTGCTTGTTCATTTGGATACTGTGCTTCAATATTATTTACAGACGTTATATCGTTTAGTAAGGCATGTTTATAAACTTCTGCATAACCACTTAATATCTCAGTGTAAGGTAATGTTTCTAAAAAATTCAGGTCATAAATAACAGCTTTAGGTCTATAAAAAGCGCCTATTAGATTTTTACCATGTTTAGAATTAATCCCTACCTTGCCACCCACACTTGAATCATGTGCCAAAATAGTTGTTGGAACTTGAATGAAATCAACACCTCTTAATAAAGTCGCAGCAAGAAAACCTGTGAAATCACCAGTAGCACCACCACCGATCGCAATGAGACATGTATCACGCGTTAATTGTTTAGCTAATAATGATTCGATGGTTTTTTCATAAAATGATAAGGTTTTTGTCGTTTCTCCTGAAGGAATGATCAATTTATGTGCATTATTTTCAGAAGTGATAAAATCTAACAACTCGTGCCAATCATGGTTTACATGTTCATCGACCACAAGTACGACATCTTCATAGTCTTTGATAAACTGATGTAAATGGTCTATTGCTTGGTGTTCTACAATGATAGGATAATTATTAGATTTATAAGTTGTTTCTAGTTTCATGTAATCACCTCAATAATCTGTGAATTTTTTAGTTACATTTTAGTATTCTATATTTAATAAACGACGTTCTTTGATTTGTGATTGAAGCTGTTCAATATGATTACATTGAAATTCTTCGAGCAATGCTTTTGCTAATTCAAATGCGACTACGTTTTCAACAACAACACTGGCTGCAGGTACAGCACAACTATCAGAACGCTCAATAGATGCTTTAAATGATTCTTTAGTATTAATATCTACTGAATTTAATGGTTTGTATAGTGTCGGAATAGGTTTCATTACACCATTAACAACGATTGGCATTCCATTAGACATGCCGCCTTCAAAGCCGCCTAAATGGTTTGAGCCTCTATAATACCCATTTGTTGTATCGTATAATATCTCATCTTGAATTTCACTTCCAGGTTTTTCAGCTGCTTTAAACCCTTCACCAAAACTAACGCCTTTAAACGCATTGATGCTTACAACACCCTGTGCAATTCGACCGTCTAGTTTACGATCATAATGTACATAGCTACCAATTCCAATCGGTACACCTTCAATGATTGTTTGTACAACGCCACCGATTGTATCACCAGCTTTTTTAGCAGCATCGATTTTATCTCGCATCGTTTGCGCGATTTCATCATTAACGACACGCACATCATTTTTATCGATATTTGATTTGATTGTATCTAAGTCATATTCTAAATCATCTTTAACTCCACCAATTTCTACTACTCTACTATAAAAGTTAATATCTAATTGTTTCAAAAGTATTTTTGAAACGGCGCCTACAGCAACACGTGCTGCTGTTTCACGTGCAGATGAGCGTTCTAATACATTTCTTAAATCTCTGTGATTGTATTTCATCCCACCGATTAAATCTGCATGACCAGGACGAGGTTTAGTGATAACACGTTTCATATTATCTTGATCTTCCTCGCTAATTGGGTCTGCGCCCATTATTTTTTTCCAATGTGTGAAGTCATCATTTGTAACAATCAGTGTAATTGGGCTTCCAAGTGTATAACCATTTCTCACACCTGAAACAATCTCAACAGCATCTTTTTCAATTTGCATACGGCGACCACGACCATATCCACCTTGTCTTTTAAACATTTCTTCATTTATATCAGCTACATTAATTTCTAAATTAGCTGGCACACCTTCAATAATCACCGTTAGTTGAGGTCCATGTGACTCACCAGAAGTTAAATATCTCATACTTTACCCACTCCGTTCTTTAGTACTTTAAATTAATATATGTTCTATATCTTATCATATTCAATAGTTCAAATTAATAGGAAAATTAATAATTGCTGAATATTCATAAAAATGACTTCTAATATTATTATTTTACAAGTGTAACACTTGAGTTATTTAAATTATATTAAATCCTGTACTTGATTACTATAGTCATGTAAAACGAGTGGAAAATTTGTTTTGTACATATAAAAAACTGATTAGATACAATGATCTAATCAGTTTAATTATTGGTATTTACAATTTTTAATGATTATTCGTATAACCAAGATTCTCTAGACTCTGAGTACTCACTTAATTCATCAGCCTTAAACCAAAGATTAATCTCTTTATTTGCTGACTCAACTGAATCTGAGCCATGTATAATATTTCTTCCTACTGTTAAACCAAGGTCTCCTCTAATTGTACCTGGCGTAGCTTCTGATGGGTTTGTTTTACCTATAATATGACGAGCTACATGTACTGCATCTTCACCTTCAACAACCATCGCAAATACTGGTGCAGATGTTATAAAACTAATTAAATGTTTATAGAACGGTTTGTCAGTATGTTCAGCATAATGCTCTTCAGCTAGTGATTGTGGTACAGTCATAAATTTACCACCAACTAATTTGAGACCTTTCCTTTCAATGCGAGAAATAATTTCCCCTATCAAATTTCTTTGTACTGCATCTGGTTTAATCATTAAAAATGTTCTTTCCATTGTGTGTGCTTCCCCCTGTTTGTTATGTATCAGTGTACGATTAATAAATTAATGTACACAAATATGTATTAAAAATAAAAATATGTTTTGAATCACATTCATATATTAACAGGTTATTAGAGCGCTTTCAATATTTTTCACATAAGTTACACATTTCTTTTACCAACTTTTTTAATTAACTTTTTAAATAATGATTTTGAATTTTCGTTATCTAATTCATCAATTAAATGTAAAGCCTTATTAAGATATTTGTCGCTTACAGCTTGAGATTGCGCAATGACATCAGAGTTTCTAATTTGATCAATTAGTTTAACGAATGTTTCATGATCCGTTTCTGAATTTAATTGCTGGATTTGTTGTTTAAATGTTTCATTTTTTCTCATTTCGAAAAGCACAGGCAAAGTTAAATGACCATTCATCAAGTCACTTCCAACTGGTTTGCCTAGTTTTTTCTCAGTACTAGTAAAATCTAATATATCATCTACAATTTGGAAACTCATACCTATATAGTGGCCAATCATTTTTAGATTATGTACAGTTTTTGCGTCAGCTCCAGAGGTGATTGCACCTACTTCTGTAGACAATTGAATGAGCAATGCTGTTTTACGATTAATTCGACGTAAGTAGTTTGTTATTGTCTGATGTCCATTGAATTGATCCTGAAACTGATATAGTTCTCCCATGCATACTTCTACAATGGCGCGAGAAATAACAGCGTGTACACGATTAGCTTCAATATTCGATATATGTTCAAGTCCACGAGCGAGTAAGAAATTACCAGTGAGTATGGCTGTGTTTTGATCCCATTTTTTTGAAATCGTCAAACTGCCTCTACGTTTGTCGCTTTTATCTATAACATCATCATGGACTAAAGTAGCCATGTGAATTAATTCAAGCGTAACTGCGACACGATAAACATCTTCATTCATTTCTTTGCCGAATTGGCTACTTAAAATTACAAAAGCTGGTCTAACGCGTTTACCACCAGAAGAAAATAAATGATGTGAAGCAGCCTCGAGTACTTTATCGTGACTTTTAATTGACTGTTCTAATCGTTTTTCTATTTTTTTTATTTCACTATTTATATTTAACTTTGACACGCTAATCACCTTTGGTTGATTCATTTTTATTTATAGCCAAGGTGCATTGCTGCAACGCCACCTGTAAAGCTACGGACTTTAACATTACTAAAACCTGCTTGATTAAATAGTCTTTTCAGTTTTTCTTTATCTGGAAAATCAAATGTTGATTGTTGTAACCATTCATATTCATCTTTAGATTTTGCAAAAATTTTACCAAAAATTGGCATCACAAATTTAAAATAAAGTTTGTAACATTGTTTAAATACTGGCGTTGTAGGTTGACTTGTTTCAAGACAAACAATCATACCACCTGGTTTAAGTACACGATTTAATTCTTTCAATGTTGCTAAATAATCAGGCACATTTCTTAAACCAAAACCGATTGTTACATAATCAAATTCGTTATCTTCAAATGGCAAATTCATTGCATCACCATGAACAAGTTGAATATTATGCATATCTTTGGTCTTGCGTTTTCCAACTTCTAACATGTTTTCACTGAAATCTACACCGATGACCTCTCCAGTGTGACCTACAGCTTTACTTAAAGAGATTGTCCAATCTGCTGTTCCACAACAAACATCTAATGCTTTAGATCCAGACTTCACATTCATTTCTTTCATTACGCGCTTTCTCCATGTTTTATGTTGCTCGAAACTTATGATGTTATTCAGCCGATCGTATTTACCAGAAATATTTTGGAAAACATCATGTACTTGTTCTTTTTTTGCTTTATTATCTGCCATATTAATTACCTCTTTTTGGATGAATTTCAGTTTTTAGTTGGTCTAAAAATGATTCTAGCGTTTCTTTAGAATAATTACTTAAATATGAAGGGTGATTTTCACTTAAATTTGCTATTAATTTATCATTGATAAAAGAAGTATCAGCATTTGGAATAAATCGTTTTATTGTAATTAGTGGAAATGTATTTTCTATTTTTAATATATATGCTCCAATAGCGTTAATATCTATTGCTTCGTGGTGAATAGAAGATTTCATTTCATTTACTTCTACAATGGCTGTACTAATTTCTTTTTGATAAGTTGGATCATTTAAATTTGCTAATAATGTATAAAAATGTGCACTTAACAAGTCACCTATTAAAATAGATTTTTTAGACGATAAAGTTGTAGAAACTTCGTCTAAGTGACGCATTGCTGTATCTATTGTGAGGCAAGCTAATTTAGCTTCTTGTGGTATATCATAAGAATCAAGAATTTGTGCCAACGTTTTATTTATATAGATTGATTCATAATGATTTACACCGCGAAGTCGCTGTGTAATTTGTGTTTCTAATATGTTTAATGTCGTTTCCATGTTCACACCTCACGTTATTATCCATATACATATTAACATTATATAGAGAAAAATAAAATCAACGAAAACCATAGTTAACAATAATCGTGCATTATATATAAAAAAAGCGTAAGAACTACTTATATCATTTTGCTAAAAAAGTTTCGTCTTCTCAATTTGGAAAGAATGGCTAGTGCTTGAAATGACTGATTTAAAGCTGTTTTAATTCAATCACCAGTTGTTCACATTATAATTCAGACTAAAACGAATGTACTTGTCTTAGTCTGAACTGTGATTTATTTCATCGTATGTATTAATTTTAGTTTCATTGTATCTTAAATCATTGTGAATATATAGTTTGTAGTTAACACAAATGATATCATAAAGTTTTTGTTTATATTGATAAGTATTTAATTAAAAGCTTAATAAAAAAAGAAAAAGCCCCTTAAAAAGGGCTTCACTTTTAGTAAAGAATTATTTTACTGCGTCTTTTAAAGCTTTACCAGCTTTGAATGCTGGAACTTTGCTTGCAGGGATATCAATTTCTTTACCAGTTTGAGGGTTACGGCCTTTACGAGCAGCGCGTTCGCGTACTTCAAAGTTACCGAATCCAATTAATTGTACTTTTTCACCTTTAGAAAGTGATGATTGAATTGATTCGAATACTGCATCTACAGCTAAACCAGCTTCTTTTTTAGTTAAATCAGCTTGCTCTGCTACAGCATTGATTAAATCTGTCTTGTTCATTATGAATTCACCTCCCCTAGGGTTTATAATGATACTTAATATCATTATGGTATGACTTTAACACAACGATTACTGCTACTGCAATGATTTATGTGCAAAAAACGTTGAAATAATAGGATTTTGATAGCAAATTGTTATATATTTTATAAAAAGTGTAATTATACTCTTTTATTCTGCTTTCTTTCCTCGTCCCATCAAATCTTTAACGCTTTCATCTACGGGTCTATTTTCGAATAATACTTTGTATAGAGCGGTTGTTATTGGCATATCAACATTGACTTCTTTTGATAAATGGTAAACTGATTTTGTTGTATATACACCTTCCACAACCATATTCATTTCATTTAAAGCAGTATCAAGTGATTTTCCTTCACCTAATTTATAGCCTAATGTATAGTTTCTGGAATGTGTTGAAGTACATGTCACAATTAAATCGCCAATACCACCTAAACCAAGAAAAGTAATAGGATCTGCACCTAATTTTTCGCCTAAACGACTAATTTCAGCCAAACCTCTAGTCATCAATGCCGCTTTAGCATTATCTCCGAAGCCCATTCCTGAAATTACACCGCTTGCAACAGCGATGATATTTTTTAGAGCGCCTCCGAGTTCAACACCTACGAGATCTTCATTTGTGTAAACACGTAAATAATCATTCATAAATAAATCTTGTGTTAGTTGCCGTACAGATTCTGATTTTGAAGAAGCTGCTACTGTTGTAGGTTGTTTAATGACTACCTCTTCGGCATGACTTGGTCCTGATAGTACGCCAATTCCTGCATTATGTTTAGGTGAAATAGAATCTTCTAACATTTCAGATACGCGTTTATAAGTATCATTTTCAATACCTTTAGCAACGTGTATAAACGTTTTCTTACTAGATAATAACGAATCAATTGTTTGAGCTACTTCTCTCATCGCTTTGGTAGGTAGTGCCATTAAATAAATATCAGCAAAAGCAACAGCGGTTTCAATATCAAGTGTTGCTTCAATAGTTTTATTTAACTCAGCGGTTTTTAAATATTTACTATTAATGTGTTGTTCATTAATTTCTTTTATAGTGGTTTCGTTTTTCCCCCACATCAATACTTGATGTCCATTTTCGGCTAAGACATTTGCTAATGCTGTACCGAAACTTCCAGTACCAAAAACGGTAACTTTAGACATGCTATCCCCTCCGATGATTAATTTCTTTTTCTTGCTATAATATGCACTGGTGTACCTTCAAATCCAAATGCAGCCCTGATTTGATTCTCTAAATAACGTTTATAAGAAAAATGCATCAATTCTACATCGTTGACAAAAACGATAAATGTTGGTGGTTCAATTGCAACTTGTGTAGCATAAAATACGTTTAAACGACGTCCTTTGTCTGTCGGTGTCGGGTTCATTGATATAGCATCAGTGACAACTTCATTAAGTGTAGAACTTTGAACACGCTTTTTATGATTCTCACTGGCTTCTTTAATATATGGGAATAACGTTCTAAGACGTTGTTTTTCTTTAGCTGAAACAAATGCTATTTCTGCATAGTCCAAGAATTGAAACTCTTTACGTACTTCATCCTTGAATTTTTTCATTGTATTTGTTTCCTTATCTACCGTGTCCCATTTATTAACTACGATAACGATGGCTTTTCCTTCTTCATGCGCATATCCTGCAACACGTTTGTCTTGTTCTATGATACCTTGTTCAGCATCTATGACAATAAGTATGACGTTCGATCTTTCTATTGCTTTTAGTGCACGTAAAACGGAGTATTTTTCAGTATTTTCATATACTTTACCCTTTTTACGCATGCCGGCAGTATCAATTAATACATAGTCTTGATCATCATAGCTATATTCAGTATCTACAGCATCACGTGTTGTGCCTGCTACGTTGGAAACAATGACGCGGTCTTCACCTAAGATAGCGTTCACTAAACTTGATTTACCTACATTTGGACGTCCTATAATTGATAATCTAATTGTATCATCATCATATGGATCAGGTTCTTCTTCTTTAAAATGTTTAACAACTGCATCTAATAAATCACCTAGACCAAGTCCATGTGAACCGGATATTGGGTATGGATCTCCAAAGCCAAGAGAATAAAAATCATAAATTTCATTTCTCATTTCTGGATTATCGACTTTATTAACGGCTAACACGACAGGTTTTTTTGATTTATATAACATTTGTGCAACCATTTCATCACTTTGAGTTAAGCCTTCTCTTACATTAACCATGAAAATGATAACATCAGCTTCATCAATTGCAACTTCTGCTTGAGCTCTTATTTGAGTTTGAAATGGTGCATCTCCAATTTCAATACCACCCGTGTCAATGATATTAAAATCGTGCGTTAACCATTCACCTGATGAATAAATTCTATCACGAGTCACTCCTGGCGTATCTTCTACAATCGATACACGCTCGCCTACGACTCTATTAAAAATTGTCGATTTACCAACGTTTGGCCTACCAACAATTGCTACTATAGGTTTAGTCATAACTAACTTCCTCTCTTTTTTAATCTCTATAATTCTATCATACGGGTTAGATAAATAAAAAGAAATATTAAAACAATATGACTGTTATAATTATTACATTGTAATTTTATGGCAAAAAAAGAAATCTTGCCCTAGTTATCATTAGGACAAGATTTAAAATTGGCATCATACTTTGTATTAAAACTTAAAGTCTTTTAATTTATCACCGAATACATCACCCAATGTTGGATTATCTTCGTCATCAGAACCATTATCTAAATAGGATTGTGTTGTTTCACTATCACTTTCGATAACATTTTCATTTGGTAACGTAGCTTTTATAGATAACGAAATACGCTCATTCTCTACATCTACACCAAGCACTTTAACACTTACGACTTGGCCAGGTTCTAACGCTTCACTTGGAGAACCAATATGTGAATGACTAATTTCAGAAATATGCACTAAACCTTGTACACCAGGTTTAATTTCTACAAATGCACCAAAGTTAGCTAATCTTACGACAGTGCCTTCGATTACATCGCCTTCGTTGAATTCACCTTTAATTGATTCAAATGGGCTAGGTAACGTATCTTTAATAGATAAAGAAATGCGTTCAGAATCTTTGTCTACAGATTTAATTTTCACATTTACCGTTTCACCAATTGAAACCACATCTTCAGGAGATTTTACATGTTCATGTGATAATTCAGAAACGTGAACAAGTCCATCAACGCCACCTATATCTACGAATGCACCAAAGTTTGTAAGTCGAGCAACTTTACCTTCTATAACGTCACCTTCATTAAGTGATTCCAATAATTCATCTTTTTTCTCTGCATTTTCCAATGCCTCTACTGCTTTACGACTAAGAATGACACGATTATTTGCAGGGTCTAATTCTTCTACTTTTAATTTAAGAACTTGACCTTCAAAATCAGAGAAATCTTCAATGAAATCTGTAGAAATTAATGAAGCCGGAACAAATCCTCTTTGACCAACATCAACCACTAAACCACCTTTAACAACTTCAGTGACTTTAGCTTCAATTGTTTGGTTATTGTCTAGTTGTTCTTGTAAAAATTCATATGATTTTTCAGTTTCAAGTTGACGTTTCGAAAGGATGTAAGCACCCGTTTCATTCTCTTCGTCATATTCTACTTTAGTAACATATGCACCAATTTCATCACCAACTTTGACAGCATCACTAGGATTATCAATATGATGTGTTGAAAGTTGACTTATTGGGATAATACCGTTAAATTTTGCACCATTAACAGCAACAATTACTTGCTTTTCTTCAATTTCTTGAACTTCGCCTGTAACTTTATCCCCTTCTTTAATGTCATTAATCATTGATTCGTTAAACTCTTCAGTCATCTTGTCTGCCTCCTTATTACACTACATATTTATAACATCTTATAATCTGACAAAATTGTCAAGAAATTCCACTTTAATTAAGGAATTCAAATATTAATTGTTAAAATGCTGTAAAATAGGGTCATTTAGCTAACTAAATTTTAAATAAGTTTACCTATTTTTTACAATTTCACTTTATATGCAGCTCGTATTAGTATAAAAATTCATGTAAGTTTTATACCCGATAATTGTATTATATAACCTTTTTACACAATTTGGAAAGAAAGGGCTTTATATATCTAGCTATTATTTGAGATTAACTAATTTTATGAACAAGTGCTAATATTTCTTGTGTAACAATTTCTATGCTCTTTCCTGTTGTATCAACTGTAATCGCATCATCTGCTTTTTTCAAAGGTGATATGTCACGGTTCATATCATATTGATCTCGATCAGCAATTTCTTGCTTAAGTTGTTCAACATTGGAAACAATACCGCGTTCTTCATTATCTTTTTGTCTTCGAACTGCACGTTCTTCCACTGAAGCAATCATATATACTTTCAAATCTGCATCAGGTAATACAACGGTACCAATATCTCTTCCATCCATTACGATGCCTTTTTTAGCTGCTAATTCTTGTTGTTTGTTTACAGAAAATGTTCTAACCGCTTCTTTAGATGCAACATAAGAAACATGATTGGTTACATCGTTTTCTCTTAAATAGTCAGTGACATCTTGATTATCTAAAATAACTCTTTGACCTTTGTCTTTATCATAAGTTAAAGACAATTCAGTAGTTTCTATAAGTTGATCAAAATCTTCAGGTTTGTTTTGTTGTAAGTATTTGTAAGTTATTGCGCGGTACATTGCGCCTGTATCTACATAAATCATAGATAATTTAGCTGCTAATAATTTAGCGATGGTACTTTTTCCAGCCGCAGCAGGTCCATCTAGTGCGATATTTAATAATTTCATTTTTGTAACCCTTCCTTGTTGTTTTATGAATAATATTTTATCATAAATATGTATATTATAAATAGGAGGAATGCTAGCATGAAAAATGTTCTTGTTATACATACCGGTGGAACGATAAGCATGTCACAAGATGAAGCTAACAAAGTGGTGACAAATAAAGATAATCCTATATCTAATCATCAAGATGTGATTGCGCAATATGCAAATGTGACAGAAATAACACCGTTCAATGTACCTTCACCGCATATGAATATTGAATATGTGGAAAAGTTGAAAGAAATTATTGAGGAAGCAACTAAAAATGAATCTTATGATGGATTTGTTATTACTCACGGTACAGATACGCTAGAAGAAACAGCTTATTTACTGGATTTAACAACAGATATTTCAAAACCTATTACGATTACTGGTGCTATGCGTTCTTCAAATGAAATAGGTTCAGATGGTTTATATAATTTCATATCTGCGATTCGTGTTGCAACAAGTGACGAGTCTTCAGATATGGGTGTCATGGTAGTGTTTAATGATGAAATTCATACTGCGCGTAACGTTACGAAAACACATACATCAAATACAAATACTTTTCAAAGCCCTAATCATGGCCCACTAGGTGTTGTCACTAAAAATAGCGTTCAATTTCACCATAAACCATATGAGCATCTTATCTTAAATGAAATAGACCATACTTTAAATATTCCATTAGTTAAGGCATATATGGGAATGAATAGTGATGTGTTAACGTTTCATAGTGATAATAATGTTGATGGCATCATCATTGAAGCGCTTGGACAAGGTAATTTACCACCAACAAGTTTGGAAGGACTAGACAAATGTTTAGATAAAAACATACCTATAATTTTAGTATCTAGATCATTTAACGGTATTGTAGGACCAATTTATGCTTATGAAGGTGGCGGTGCAACCTTAGCAGATAAAGGTGTTATTTTCTCAAATGGTTTAAATGGTCCTAAAGCTAGGTTAAAACTTCTAGTTGGATTAAGTAATGATTTAACATTTAAACAATTAAAACGATACTTTGAATCACAACTTTAAAATGATTAAGTATACTATTTGAATTATAAAAAGCTGAGACAATTTTTAGTTGTCTCAGCTTTTTATATCTTAGGAATTTAAGATTCTAAAGGTGTTTGTTTTTTTGATAAGATACTTTGTGTAATAATACCGCCATGGTATTTGCCATTTTCAATAAAAATTGTATTTGCATCATTACCAGCAGCTATGACACCAGCTATATAGCAATTTTCAACATTAGTTTCATATGTTTCTTTATTATATACAGGTGCAGTACCATATTCATTTTGATTAATTTCAATGCCGATAGATTGTAAGAATTCGTAATCTGGGTGATAACCAATCATGGCAAACACATAGTCATTGGCTATCTCAAATGTTTGGCCACCCTGTTCATAGAAAACACTATCCTCAGTAATTTTAGTGACATTTGCATTAAATGCCATATCGATTTTTTCATGTCGTACAAGCGATTCGAAATTAGGAAGTATCCATGGTTTGATCGCTTTTGGATATTCATTGCCACGATAAATAACTGTGACATTTGCGCCTGCTTTTTCAAGTTCTAAAGCAGCATCGACTGCTGAGTTTTTACCGCCTATGATGACAACATTTTGATCGAAGTAAGGATGCGCCTCTTTAAAATAATGCATTACTTTTGAAAGTTCTGCACCTTCGACTTCAAGTTGATTGTGATGTCCATAGTATCCTGTTGCTACAGTGAGAAATCTACATTGATAAACATCTTTCGTAGTTGTAATTGTGAAACGGTTATTGATTTTTTTTACAGTGAGGACTTCTTCGAAAGCATTGATTCGTAACTGATGGTGTTTAACTACAGCTCTATAATAAACCAGTGCTTGATTTCTATGCGGCTTGCTTTCTTCAACTATAAAAGGTATGTCCCCAATACTTAATTTGTCACTAGAAGAAAAGAATGTTTGGTGTGTAGGATAATTATAAATCGCGTCTACAACATTACCTTTTTCAATAACTAATGTATCTATTCCTTTTTTCTTTTGCTCAATGGCAGCACTTAATCCACAAGGACCGCCACCTATTATGATACTTTCAACTGTTTGCATACTTTATTCGTCCTCCTTTTACCACCCATACATTATACCAATAGTTTTAAAAATTCCAAATTAAAGAATTTGAAAACTTTATAACAATTGAATTCATAAGGTTTATGCTTGAAAGAAAATTATATTATTTAATATTTAACTCGATAAATAAACATAGATAAACCCTACGCAAATATGTGCGCAGGGTTTATCTATAATTTGATAGCTACTCTATTTAATAGTTATCCATAAAAATTATCAGTAGTAAAGAAAATTATTGTGGTATCACAAGACGTTGACCATTATGAATGTCGTTGCCTTGAATATTATTTGCTTCCCTGATTTTTTCTACATTTTCTGGAGTACCTTCACCATAGTATTGGATCGCAATTCTATATAAATTTTGTCCATTTACAACGTGAGTGCGTTGTCCAGAATTGCTATTTGAAGATTGATTATTTTGTTGGTTGCTATCGTTTGATGCATTTTGTGACTGGTCTGATGAACCATTTTGATTGCTATTAGCTTGATCATTTTGTTGTGATTGATCGCTTTGTTGATCTTGATTGTTTTGACTATTTTGTTCATCTTGTGTGCCTTGGTTTTGATCGCTGTTAGCTTGATCTTGTGAATCGTTGTTACCTTGGTCAGAATCAGAATTGGCATTATCAGAGCTATCACTACTATCAGAATCTGTTGTAGCTTGATTATTGTCATCATCTTTAGCTTTGTCTTTATCTTTAGCTGATTTACTGTCTTTATCAGAATCAGCATCTTTAGCTTTATCAGAATCTTTATCTTTGTTGTCAGCTACTTTTTTGTCATCGTCGCTGCCTTTATCATCGTTGTTACCTGTTAACGCCATACCACCAAAGATACCTATAGCGGCTAAGATTAAAATAGCTGCTATAATTGGGAGGAGTTTACCAAGTAAACCACCTTTTTTCTTGTTGTTATCTTCAGAATCATGGTTATTGTCACCATTATTACCATTTCCGCCGTTGCCACCATTACCATTACCACCATTGCCAGTACTTGATTTAGAATGTGAAGCAGCGGCAGCGCCAGTACCAGCAGCTGCTGCACCGCCTGCTACAGCAGCACCTTTTTTCTTAGAACCATGTTTTTCTTCGTTTTTAACGTCAGATTTGGATTCATTTTGTTCTGGTTTATTATCATTTTTATCTTTTTTGCCTTTATGCTTGCCAGCTGCATAAGCACCAGCTCCAGCAGCGGCAGCGCCACCTGCTACAGCAGCACCTTTTTTCTTAGAATCATGATTGTTTGTATTTTCATCTTGCGTTTCTGTCGAATCATTCGTTTGATTGGATTGTTCCCAATCTTGATTTTGTTGATGCGCTTTATCGTTATGGTCTTTAGAACTTGAAGCTGCATCGTTATGTTTACTAGCAGCATAAGCACCAGCGCCTGCAGCACCACTACTGGCGATAGCAGCACCTTTTTTATTATTGCTATCTTCGTCAGATTGAACTTTTTCATTATTTATATCATGACGATTTTCAGATTGCTGATTGTTTGATGATTCGTGAATCAAATTGTTATTTTGTGAAGGATCATTAGATTCTTTGTCTGCATTTGAATCTCTTGAAGAATTGTCTTCGTGTTGTAAACCATTATCACGATCACCAACATCATTATTTTCGTTGTGATGTTCTTGGTTAGACTGCTCATCTTCTCTTTGATTTGTTGCTGTGTCTCTTCGACGTTGTCTGCGTTGAGCATTTCTAGGAGGAAATTGTTCATCTGATTTATTAGACACTTCCTCTTTTACATTGTCAACTGAATCGTTAACCGAGTCTTGAGTATTTTCTTGGTGTTCTTTTGGATCAATGGATTGACGATTTTTTTCAAAATCATCTTTAAAATTGTTGTTAGACAAATTCATCATCCTTCCTTTTTTTATTTAAGTATATACTGTTTTACCCTGAAAGATTGTAAATATGTATAACTTTTTGAAGAAAAATTACTATTAAACAAGTGTATACACCGTATTATAGCTTGATTGAAAATATGAAGTAAAGTGATTGTCTATTATTTAAATAAATTTTGTATTTTTTCATTAAAATCCATTTTTCTTTTAACTTTTTTTCTATTTAATATATTTATTGCATTAATTTTAGAATCATTATCACAGCACTGGTTTGGTTTTTCGCTCAATTGTTCGTTAAAGAATTCTATCATATAAGCACGTCGACATTGATCAAGATGCTTATAGCCTAACATGCGCATATATCCTAAATGTTTACGTTTGTATGAAATCTCGAATATATTACGTAATTGTTGATATGTATAATAGCTATAAAGTATTTGTAGAACTTCTGATTTTTCAGGAGGCAAAAATTGACCGAGTTCGAATGTTTCAACATCCTCCATCGTTATCATATCGGTAAATAATAGTGTTTCTAATAAAAAGCGATCATCTGGTTGATAAAGACTAATGGCTTGACTTTGTCCCCCGTCACGACCAGCACGACCTATTTCTTGCATATAATTAGAAGGACTTGTAGATAAATGAAAATGGATAATTGTTCGGATGTCTTTTTTATTAATGCCCATACCAAATGCACTTGTAGCAACAATGATTGGGATTTCATTATTTAAAAATTGATGTTGTACCGTATGACGCTCCTGATAAGATAAGTCACCATGATAAATACCAGTTAAAAAGCCATAGTTGTATATTTGTTGCGCTAATAATAGACACATTTTTTTAGATGATACATAGATAATTGTTGGACCAGCGTGTTCTAATGAAGGTAGTAACCATTTCAACTTCTCATCATCATCAGCAAAGTTTTTATGCGATAACGAAATATTATCTCTATTCATGGTTGTCTTTACGATATGAAAAGATTTATTTAATATTTGCTCTAAATCAAATGTTAAATAGGATGGTGCTGTTGCTGTTAAAGCTAATACAGTAGCGTTATGAAAATGGTTGACGATTTTGCCAACTAAGGCGTAATGCGGTCGGAAATCATAACCCCATTCTGAGAGACAGTGTGCCTCATCTAATACGATGATTCCTAGATTTATATGTTTTATTAATTTAAAGTTATGAGGTTGTAGTAGAAATTCAGGACTTAAGAAAATAAAGCGACTTTTCGTCAATTGTTTAATGTTTTGAGCCCTTTCATGTTCATCCATTCCTGAGTGAATGCAAGCTACATGATGCTCACCATGTAGTTTAAGTTGCATGACTTGATCATCCATTAATGAGATTAATGGAGAGATGATTAGTGTTGGTTGTTGATTTATATATGTTGGCAATTGATAGCATAGGCTTTTGCCACTTCCAGTTGGTAAAATACCTAATGTATCTTTCTTTTCAAGTACATGCGTTATGATTTCTTTTTGTCCAGGTTTAAAAGTATCAAAACCAAAGTGTTTTTTTAACGCTTCATTAAGCATGCAAATCACCTCTTTCAATGCCAACAATGATTAATTTAATTTCAAAATAACTAAGATCTGGAAATATAGTTTTATAGTTTCTTAAACGTTCACTGCGGTTTGACAAGTAATGTGGAATAAATTGTTCATAAGTTTTATGTATTAAAAATGAATGATAATCTGTTAAATAACCTTTGATAAATAATTCTAAGATATGATCTTGTATCGTATTTTGTTTAACATTTTGTTGAGCTGCTAATTTATCAAAATGCATGCCTTGTTTTATACCTTCATAAGTTAATGTTGTCTTATGTAATAAAGCAGGTAATATAATAAGTTGATTTAATAAAGGATATTGTGAATCATCTTCTATTTCATACATTAAAGTAACTAAATCTCTTATTTCCAATTCATATAAGTGTTCTTGAGATACAGATTCAATTAAACTTACTTGTTGTCTAGTGTACATGCTTTCTTCAAAACCTTGTAAATAGTAATGGAGATAAACATGATTGTTTTTTTCTGATAACGTATGAAATAAGTTTGTAAGTTCTTCGATGAATCGAGATTTTAAATCTTCATCAGTTATTTTTTTATATAGTTGTTTAACTTGTTTTTGCACAGTACGATGTTGTGTGATCGGTATAAATTCATAAATAGCATGGCCAGTATTGGAAAGTGTCTGAGTTAACAATTGAATTGCATTAAACGTGTTCACAAGACTGTCGTATGTGTGTCGAGGATGATTAATGATACTTTGATATTGCGCTGTTTCAATGTTAAAATTATTAGAATATCGCTCAAACGACGGATATTTTAAATTAGGTAAGCTATGATACAATGACAATAGTTGTTGACTACAGGCGTCAAAAAACGTTTGATGAGACTTTTTCCCTGTGATAATATTAAATATACTTTTTTCGGTTTTGTAATTATGTGCATTTGTGTATGCAAAATGAATTATATTATACATAGACGCTCCCTCATCTTATAAATCGAAAACATTTGAAAAAACGATAAACTGTGATTACAATAATATTTGTGTAATTATTGTAGCATTTTTGTCAAAGGAGGCGAAGCAATTGGCTAAATATACAATTGTAGATATGGATACATGCATTGCATGTGGTGCTTGTGGTGCCGCTGCCCCTGATATTTATGACTATGATGACGAAGGTATTGCATATGTTATTCTAGATGATAATCAAGGTACTGCGGAAGTGCCAGAAGAACTATATGAAGACATGGAAGATGCATTAGATGGTTGTCCTACGGATTCAATTAAAATTGAAGAGGAATCATTTGATGGCGATGCATTAAAATTTGAATAATGCTATTATTGCAAAATAGTATTTATATACAACCATGTTAGTAACGTCATCACTGTGACATTTGCTAACTTTTTATTTTTTTAAAGCGATAGATAAAACGAGCCGTGATATCAATATATAATGGCTCGTTTTATCTATCTTTCTTTTATTAAATTTTATTTAGGTAAGACATTTTTTAGTCTGTCGTATAACAAAATAAATATGATAGAGATGACAATACCTTTAATGATATTAAAGGGAATCACACCAGATACGATGACGATTTTTACATTTTCAACAACGTCAGATAGATTCATAATCATGCCATACAGTGGGAGTAAAACGAAATAGTTCAGTATACTTAATACAATTGTCATAACTACTGTCGCAATACTTAGTCCAACAATTTGTGACTTAATTTTATCTTTATATTTCGTTACAAAATAAGCTGTTAATAAAAAGCTAGATGCTGCTAAAAAATTTGCAACTGGTCCAACTGGATCACCTATGTTAAATAAAAAGTTGAGTAAATTTTTTATGAATTCTACAATAAGACCTGCTACAGGTCCTAAAATAAATGTTGCTAATAACGCGGGAACATCACCAAAATCTAACGTTAAATAAGGTGGCAAAAATGGTATTGGAAATTTTATAAACATTAAAATGAAAGCCACCGCACTCAACATACTTATGGTAATGAGTCTTTTTGTTTGTTGATGCATATTTAATTGTCTCCTTCCATTCATCTTACATAGAATAGGAGGAATAAATTGCACAACAAATCATGTCCTCCATCTTCTCCCATCCAGACTTTACTGTCGGCTCTAGATTTTCACTAGATCAGCCATTTTATTATATATAATAAAATGGGTCGCAGGCTTTATTTACTGCCGGTTGGGAATTGCACCCTACCCCGAAGATGAATTTCTTAAATTTTATAAATTTATCATAGCTTATTAGTCAGATAAAAACAATAGAATTGCTTAAAATAACTCATTGCCTAGCCATTGTGTGTACTACACATGTGATAAAATGATTAAAAATAAAATTAAATTCAAGCTACCAACGAAAATAATCCGTCACAAGCCGTAGTAGTACCACGCTTGTAACGGATTTGTAATAGATTAGAATTATTAAAGATAAATCAGTTTGTTTTAGGTTTTGGTAAAGTGATGATAAATGTAGTCCCTTTACCAAGCGTACTTTTAACATCGATAGTACCACCATGCTCGTGTATAATCATGCGACATATGAACAATCCTAATCCTGTTCCTTGTTTACCTCTTTTACGAGCAGTGTCTACTTTATAGAATCTATCAAATACTTGTTGTAAATGTTCAGGTGCTATGCCTGATCCAGTGTCACTAATATAAAGGATATTTTCAGTTTGCGTTTCTCCATACTCAATCTTTATTTCGTCACCTGGTTCAGTATATCTTGAAGCATTGTCTATAAGATTGGTTAATACTTGTTCAATTCTATCAGAATCATAATACCACATCTGATTGTGAGTATTTGGACTTAAATTCATATTTAAACCTAAATCTTTAGCATGTTTTTGATACTTTTGTTGCACCTTATCAAGCAAATGATCAATGGGTTGAACAACTTTTTCTACAGTTAATCCTTCTGCGTCCATACGAGCAACATTTAATAACTCATTCACTAATCTGTTCAAGCGTTTTGTTTCATCTAACACAATTGAAAGTGACTCATGAATTTCTGCAGGTTCGGTGACGATACCATCAACGATGGATTCTGTATACCCTTGCAGTAAAGATATAGGCGTGCGTAATTCATGTGATACATTCGCAATAAAGTCTTTTTTCATTTGGTCCATATTATGTTCGTTAGTCATGTCACGAATGATAGCTACAATACCACTACGACCATCAGGTTGAATTTGTTCGATATAACTTGTAATAATTACAAAATAGCGCGTGTTAATTTCATAAACTTCAAATTGCGTTTTTTTATTTTTAAATGTAAGTTCATTTTGTTCATCAAGTTTTTCTAAAGCAAAATCATCTAACATTTGCAATGTAGTATTAGCCATTTTGTTTGAAATGATAATTTCTTTTTTATCATTAAAGCCTAATACGCCTTCTACCATTGAATTGATTAGACTATCGCGGATATTTTTAGATGAAGATAACGCGTCAATGTGTTGCTGTATTTCGGAACTCATTGTATTAAATGCGCGTGATAATTCCCCTATTTCATCTCGCGAATTGACTGGGACAACTTGCGCATAATCACCTTTAGATACTTTTAACGCTTGTGTTCTTAAATTTCTTAAAGGCTTTGTAATTCTAGAAGATAAGAAGAAGGCAAAGATAGTTGTTATCGCTAAAAAGATAATCGCAATAATTAAAATGATAACGGTAATGACATTGTTTGTGTCTTCAATCGTTTTTAAGTCTTGATAAATGAATACACCACTAAACTTATTTGTGTGATTATCCGCTGATGAAATGGCTTTTGTAGGATAACCGATTAATACATAAGTTCGTTGATTTCCATTCATATTTAAGGTGACATGTTCAGAAACTTGTTTACCATTATTAAATACTTGATTGTAATCATTGCTTTTTTTAATTTCTTTGACCATTTTGTTTTTCGTTTTATCTTTATCCTGTCTATCTATATGCTTATCATTCATTATGATAAGTCCAACTGGTCCTTCGATTAATTTTCTACTATGTTGAATTGCAGTTTCTCTATTATCTGCGCTTTCTAAAAGTTGACTAATTCGTTTTGCATCTTTTAATAATGAGTCTTCTGTTTCTTGCGTGAAATAAGATTGTATAAACGTTATAAGCGCTGCACTTAATAAAATTAAAACTGTAGTCACTATAAAAATAATAGTTAACCACAGTTTAATGACGACGCTATTGAGTTGATTCATTATTTGATTTGATTTCAAATTTATAACCAACACCCCATACAGTTTGTATCATATGTGCAGCGTCCTCTGATACACGATTTAATTTCTCTCTTAAACGTTTAACGTGAGTATCTACAGTTCGCAAGTCACCATAGAACTCATAATGCCATACTTCTTTTAGTAATTGTTCTCTATCAAATACTTTATTAGGTGTTTTTGCTAGGAAGATCAATAATTCATATTCTTTAGGTGTTAAATTCACTTGACTACCATCTGCCAACACTCTATGTGCATCGTTATCAATCACTAAGTGATCAAATTCTATTAAATCACGTGCATGTGGTTCGCTTTGTTCGGCAGTTGCCACTTGTGTACGTCTTAATAATGCTTTAACACGTAGGACCACTTCTCTTGGAGAGAATGGTTTTACGATGTAGTCATCCGCACCAGATTCAAATCCTTCTACACGATTTGTTTCCTCACCTTTAGCAGTTAACATGATAATGGGTGTTTCCTTATGCTCTCTTAATTTAGACGCAACGGTAATGCCATCCATTTCAGGTAGCATCAAATCTAATAAAATGCAAGCATAGTCATGTTCCATTGCCATTCTATATGCTTCATTTCCATCATTTGCTTCATGTATTTCAAAAGATTCTCTTTCGAGATATAGTTTCAATAATCTTCTAATACGATCTTCATCGTCTACAATTAGTATTTCGTTTGACATACGTATATACCTCCCACACGACTAACTTTCTAATTCAACCATATTATATCATAGCTTTAAGGTTAAAAGTGGTTATGAAGAAAAAGTTTGTGAAAAAATTATCATAGTTGATAATTTAAATTCAGATTAATTACCGTGTTCTGCAATTTGGCGTATCATTTTAACTTCGTGTGGCGTAAGTACTCTACCTTCACCAGCATTTAAACCTTTCAAGTTTAATGGTCCAAATTCAATGCGTTGCAATTTGGTTACTTGATGTCCAAAATGTTCAAACATGCGACGCACTTGTCGATTACGTCCTTCAGTAATAGTGATTTCAACTAATGTTGTGTTTTTATCTTTATCTTGATTTTTCACTTTAATTATAGCAGGTTGAGTAACACCATCTTCTAGTTGGACACCTTGTTCAAGCGATTTCACTTCTTCACGCATGAGATAACCTTTTAATTTTACTACATATTTTTTCTTTATTTTATAACGTGGATGTGTCATAAGATTAGTGAATTCGCCGTCATTTGTCAGTAATAATAAACCAGATGTATCATAATCTAAACGGCCAACTGGATAAATTCTTGTTTTAATTTGTTTAAAGTAGTCAGTTACAACTTTACGCCCTCTGTCATCTGAAACACTGGTGATGACTTGTGCAGGTTTATAAAATAGTATATATAATTTGTCTTCTTGTTCTAATTTGATACCCTCTACTTCGATGCTATCAGAAGGTTTAACTTTAGTGCCTAATTCAGTTTCAACTGTGCCATTCACTTTTACTTTGCCTTCAGTAATTAAAGTTTCTGCTTTTCTACGTGAAGTATAGCCACTGTTGGCAATACGTTTTTGAAGTCTTTCTGTATCTTTATTCATGATTATCTCCTTTTTGATTAACTAAGTTACTAAAGAACGCTTCGATTTCTTCATCTTCTTCGTCTGTAGTAGGTAAATCGTCTAAATGTTCAATACCAAATACGTTTAAAAATAGTTCAGTGGTATAAAGTTGATGACTTCTAGAATCGGCTTCCTCTTTAGCTTCTACTAAACCGCGAGCGATTAATGTTTTAACAGCGCCGTCTGAATTAATACCTCTAATTAGTTCAATATCACTGCGTGATAAGGGCTGATTATATGCAATGATGGATAAAGATTCCATTGCAGCTTGTGATAATTTCATTTTTGATTTTTGTTCAATTAATTGTTCGATATAATCAGATGCTTCTTTCTTGGTAGTTAATACATAAGTATTACCGTAGTGTTGAATCGTTAAACCGGGTGAATCATACGCTTCAATTAATTCTGTTAATGTTGTTGGTTCAATTTCTAAAATTTCTAGTAGTTGCTGTTGATCCAAACCTTCGTCTCCGGCTGTGTATAGTAGTGCTTCTAATATGCCTTTATCTTGCAACGCCATAGTTTACTCCTCTTAAAATATTAATATCATCAAAACTTTTTGCTTGTTCAATATTTACTATACCGGATTTCGACATTTCAAGTATAGCTAAGAAATGTGTCACTACCATTTCTATCGGTTCTGTAAAATTAAATAAGCTAAAGAAGTTAAAGGACTCATGCTGCTTTAATTTATCAGTGACTTGTGAAGTTGCTTGTTGTATTGTGAATGTTTCTTTACGTATATCTACTGTTTTAGGTGTATGGAACTCAACTCTGTTTTTTACTTTTTGATAGGCAATGATTAATTCTGTTAAATCAATTGTATTATCTGGGCTCCATGTTTCATTGGATTCTAAATGGGATAAATCCGTTGGATGTTTAGAAAAATATAAAGCACGTTCGACTTTACGTTCATTTAAAAATTCAGTGTAGGCTTTATAATTTTGATATTCGATTAAACGACCCACCAATTCGTCTCGTGGATCATCATCTAAATCTTCCACTTCATTCGTTTGAGGTAGAAGCATTTTACTTTTTATCATCAATAATTCTGAAGCCATGACTAAGTATTCACTAGCAATATTAATTTCTAATTGATTCATCGTATGTATATATTGCATATACTGCTCAGTTAATGCTTTCATAGGAATATCATAAATATCAATTTCAATTTTTTGTATAAGATGCAATAATAAATCTAATGGTCCATTAAAGGCATCTAGTTTTACTTCGTACATTTTATCTACCTCATATCGCAAGTTAAGTGCGTAATTCACTAAAGTATTATAGCATGTTTAATGAAAACATTTAAATTTGGAGCGGTTTTTTATGGAAAATGCATTAAAGGAATTTTATTTTCAATTTCATACGAATCAACATTACTTTTTATGTCATGACATTTTAGAGGAAGCTTGGAAGGAAAATAAATCTTTCAGTAAGGATGACGCTGTCGTCAGTTTAATTTTATTTGCAACTGGATGTTATCACTTTCGTAGAGAAAATGATAAAGGTGCTATCAAATCTTTTAGAAAAGCATTAAAAGTTATTGAACCTTACAAAGAAGAAATCAATCTAGGTATTGATATCAAAGCATACCAAAAAGTGATTGCTGAATTAGTACATGCTATTGAAAATGGTCAACAATTTGCACCAGTACAGTTACCAATCACTTCACAAATGCAACAAAAAATTTTAACAACGTATCCAAACTATATCATGACGGAATATGTTATTAGAGATAGTTACATTGTTAATCATCATTTAGAAAGAGATAGAACAGAAGTGAATGAGGCTCGTTTAAACGCATTATATCAAAAACAACAAGATAGAAAATAAAAGTACTAAACCAATTGTTTGCATATAAAAACACAGGCGAGTTATTCAACGAATCAACTTGTCTGTGTTTATGCACGTGGATGAAATTCATTATACATTTTTCTAATTTGTGATTTGGATACATGTGTATACAATTGTGTGGTAGATATATCAGAATGTCCTAACATTTCTTGAACTGCACGTAAATCCGCCCCATTTTCTAGTAAATGCGTGGCAAATGAATGTCTCAATGTATGTGGTGTTAATGATTTTGTGATATTAGCTTTGATAGCGTTTTGTTTAATCATTTTCCATATAGCTTGTCTTGATAAAGGTTTGCCATGCATATTTAGAAATAAGGTATTCGTCACTGTTTTCTTCAACAATTGAGGACGAATGGTTTCTATGTACGTCTTTAAATATTCTATTACTGTGTCACCTAAAGGTACAATACGCTCTTTATTACCTTTTCCAAATACTTTGACAAAGCCCATAATTAAATTTACATCTTCTAACTCAATTTGGATGAGCTCAGAAACACGCATGCCTGTCGCATATAATAACTCTAGCATTGTGCGATCTCGATAGCCATTTATTTTAGCCAAATTGGGCGTTTCCAATAGTGCTAACACTTCATTTATTTCTAATACATCAGGTAATTTGCGATCATATTTGGGTGTCTCGATAAGTACAGTTGGATCTTTTGCAGCATACTTTTCTCTCAACGCAAATTGATGAAAGCTTCTAATTGTTGAAATAAACCGTGCTAACGATTTAGCAGAAGCGCCATTATCATGTAAATACCCCAGACATTGTTGAATGGATGCTCTATCAATAAAATCAATATGACTAATCTTTTGTAACTCTAAAAACGTATTATATTTTTTTAAATCTCTCCGATAAGCTCCTATTGTATTCGAGCTTAATCTTTTTTCTAATTGAATGAATTTCAAATATTCTTCAATAATCGTATCCAAGATACCACCTCTATCTTTAAAATGGTGTACGTAGCTGAGTTATTTACCCAATGCCTGGCAATCAGAACATACACCATGGAATGTCAAACGATGATCAGAAATTCTAAAATTAAAATCATTTTCGACACGTTCTTCAACTTGTGGCAATAAGTCTTCTTCAATTTCTTCTACTTTGCCACATTCCATACAAACAAGGTGGTGGTGAAAATGTTTTGCGCCTTCTTTACGTAAATCAAAACGAGCGACGCCATCTCCGAAATTAATTTTATCAACAACTTTTAATTCTGATAATAGCTCTAACGTACGATATACTGTTGCTAGACCTATTTCAGGTGCTTTGTCCTTCACTTTTAAATAAACATCTTCAGCACTTAAATGATCTTTTTCATTTTCAATTAAAACACGCAACGTAGCTTCACGTTGAGGTGTCAATTTATATGAAGATTGTTGTAATTGTTGCTTCACGCGATTTAAACGTTCTTCCACGGAAGCCTCACTCCCCTACTAATAATTATAATCATTTTAATTTACATAATGATTTATATATAAAATACCAGTAATTGATAAAATACGCAAGTCAACTTGCTTCTTATTTATAATCATTATAATTAAGGAGTAAATGTTGTAATGCAATAATCGTTTTAGCATCTTCGAAATACTTATTTTTTAACATATCTTTAATGTCGTCTACATCGTAATATACTAATTCAATAAATTCATCATCATCGAGATGCATTTCTCCAACTTTTAAACTATTAGCCATATATATGGAAATTTTCTCATTTGAAAAACCAGGAGAACCGTACATTTCTGTAATTAGTTCTAAATCTTCAGCTATATAACCTGTTTCTTCTTCTAATTCACGCTTAGCTGCAGAAAGTCGTTCTTCGCCTTTTTCTAATTTGCCTGCTGGAATTTCTAATAATGGCTTTTCAGCTGGTTTACGAAATTGTTTTACTAAGATGACTTTGTTATCAGGTGTCACCGGACAAACTGCGACTGCCCCATTATGATAAACTAATTCACGTTTAGATGTGTTGCCATCGGGTAATTCAACATCGTGGACTTCTAAATCAATAATTGCGCCTTTATAAATGGATTCTTTATGTATTGTTTTCTCATATAAATTCATTTTAATCACGTTCCTTTAATTTGATTTAAGTTACTGTTAAGATAAATACGTTAGTATATAGGGAGCAATTAAAATAAGTATTTCAAATGACAAATAAATCGTATTTAGTAAATTTATTTTTAATCCCTATGATTTGAGTGTATCGAAAGGAGAAACGACATGCAAAAAAATGTTTTAAAAAGTGGTATTGAACTCTCAGAATTAGGATTAGGTTGTATGAGTTTAGGCACAGATATTAACCAAGCTGAACCAATTATAGAACGTGCAATAGAACATGGTATTACTTACTTTGATACAGCAGATATATATGATAAAGGTGTAAATGAAGATATTGTAGGTAAAACACTTAAAAAATATCAAGATAGAAGTGACATCGTCATTGGTTCTAAAGTAGGAAATCATTTAGCTGATGATGGTTCTACATTTTGGGACCCTTCGAAAGCATACATTAAAGAAGCAGTAAAAGGTTCATTAAGTCGCTTAGGACTTGACCATTTAGACTTGTATCAATTACATGGTGGAACGATAGATGATCCCCTAGATGAAACGATTGCTGCATTCGATGAATTGAAACAAGAAGGCATCATCCGAGCATATGGTATTTCTTCAATTAGACCCAATGTTATCAATTATTATTTAAAACATAGTGATATTGAAACACTCATGTCTCAATTTAATTTAATAGATAACAGACCGGAAGCTTTATTAGATGATGTACATGCTAAAAAAGTAAAAGTTTTAGCTCGTGGTCCAGTTTTTAAAGGATTGTTAACTTCTAACAGTAATCAAGCCTTAGATCGTAAGTTTTCAGAAGGTATTTTTGATTACACATATCCTGAATTAGGCGAAACTGTTGCATCTATTAAAGAAATCGAAAGCAATCTCTCCAGTTTAACATTTAATTACTTAACCTCTCATGATGCGTTAGGTTCAATCATTGTAGGGGCAAGTAGTGTGAATCAACTGGATGAAAATGTTGAAAATTATAAACTGTCTAAAGATATCAGCTTAGAAAAATTGAAAGCAGCACGTGATCGCGTTAAAAATTTAGAATACACGCAACATTTAAAATAAGTTAACCAATTAAAGCGTATGAGTTATTTTAGATAGGAAAGTGAACTAAACTGTATCCTATTTAATCTTACTCATACGCTTTTAATATTGTATAACTACTCATATTGATTAAGATTTGTTATTAAATAAAAAAGTGAAGTGTTTTTCAATAAATCGAGGTGCTAACTGATAAATACGTAAGAGATGATGCATCCAACTGGGTGCATTAATTTCTTCTTTTTGAGTGATTATCGCATTAACAATACGTTGAGCTAATTTATCGGAGTTTAGCATGATTTTTTTATATTTTTTTGAATATGTTAATGAAGGATCTGCTTTTTCATGGAATGGTGTTGCTATCGGTCCTGTATTAACTGTTAGTACATGGTAATTGGGTTTTTCAATACGGAGTGCATTTAGTACTTGATTAAATGCAGCTTTACTAGCACCGTAATGGGCAGCAGAAGCTTGTGTCAAAAATGCAGACTGACTTCCAATGCCTACGATTGTAGGCATGCGACTGAAATGTGGTTGTAATGTAGTTAATAATGAATTAAAGCTAATTACATTTAACATATATGTTTCTTGCATTTCTTCTATTGTGTGTTGATCAATTGATTTGAAATAACCTAACCCAGAACTATAGATGATACCATCGATGGATTGTCCTTTAAAATGGTTGCTAAGTTGGACGATTTGCGATGTGGACTGTAAATCACATTGGATAATCTTTAAATGTGAGGAGCCATATTTTAATTGAAGCGGCTTTAGCTTATTAACGTCACGTACCAGTGCAGTCACATAGACCTGTTTTTGTAATAGAATGTGTAAGATAGATTTACCTAATCCACCTGATGCGCCTGTTAAGACATAATGTCTACCTATCATATGTATCCCTACCCTTTGTTAGTATATGGATAGTATATATGAAGTCATTACGTTATGCCATTTATTATGGAAATATTAGGCATATTGTGAAACTATGTTACTATAGATACATAAATGAAACATAAAAACTCAGAGGAAGTGAAATGTTCACATGAAACTAGTATTTTATGGTGCTGGTAATATGGCACATGCAATTTTTACAGGTATCGTTAATTCTAAAGTTATAGATTCCAATGATATTTATTTAACAAATCGTTCTAATGAAGTTGCACTTAAAGAATATGCTGAAAAGTTAGGTGTCAATTATAGTTATGATGATGAAGCGTTATTAAAAGCGGCAGATTATGTATTTTTAGGAACTAAACCTTATGATTTCGAATCATTAGCAGAAAGAATTAAACCATTTATAACAGACAAAAATAAATTTATCTCTATCATGGCTGGTTTACCTATTAGTTATATAAGAGAAAAATTGGAAGCGGACAATCCAATTGCACGTATTATGCCAAATACCAATGCACATGTAGGTCATTCAGTTACTGGAATTAGTTTTTCAAGTAATTTTGGTCCAAATTCTAAAGATGAAGTCGATGAATTAATTAATGCCTTTGGTTCAGCAATAGAGGTTCCAGAGGACAATTTACATCAAGTGACAGCCATTACAGGAAGTGGTCCAGCATTTTTATACCATGTATTCGAACAATATGTTACAGCTGGTACACGCTTAGGTTTGGAAAAAGCACAAGTCGAAGAATCGATTCGCAACTTAATTATTGGAACAAGTAAAATGATTGAACGTTCTGAATTAAGCATGGAACAACTTAGAAAAAACATCACATCTAAAGGTGGCACTACTCAAGCAGGGTTAAATGCCCTTTCACAACATGACTTAGAAAGTGTTTTTGAGGATTGTTTGAGAGCTGCAGTGGATCGTAGCGTTGAACTTTCAAGCCAGGATGAAGATTAAGGACTGACATTTTACAACAATAATAAATAGAAACATGTTTTTTCATAAAATTATAAATACCCTTTAAAGTAGAAGTTCTAAAAATTTCACTTTAAAGGGTATTTTATATATGGGATTTTAATTTCCACTATATTCATTATTATAAGCAAGTTTTAAAAAGACCACGAATCAAAATCTTTCACAAATTTAAATGGAGGTGTAGTGGGAAGTGATTTGAGTGATTTACTAATCGTTTCAACTTCTTCAATTGTGTAACGATTACTCATGTGTGTAATCAAGCTATAATCTACGTGGGCATTTTCTATTAGTGTAAATACATCCTCAATATGGCTATGATGATAATTGTTTGCTAATGATTTATCACCTTCTATATAAGTACTTTCATGAACCATAACATTAGCATGATCGGCGATGATTTCTTCATTTTGACACGGCATTGTATCACCAAATATAGCGATAACAGGTCCTTTCACAGCATCCCCTTTAAAATCTTTGGAATTATAAATAATGCCATTATATTCAAATGTTTCATTATTTTTTACATCTTGATATTTAGGCCCAGGCTCTAACCCAATTTCTTTAAGCGCCGATACATCTATTTTTCCAGATGTATAGGGTGCTTCGATACGATATCCGAAAGAAGGTATACCGTGATTTAACATATGCGCTTCTACATTAAAACCATTATTTTGATAGGATAAGTGGTTTTCGATTTCTATATATGTAATTGGATAATTTAATTTAGATTCAGATAAACGTAAAGTCGTTTCTATATATGCTTTAATTCCTTTAGGTCCAATGAGTGTTAGTGGCTTACCTTCACCACCTTGAAACGACCTACTCGTTAATAATCCTGGTAACCCAAAAATATGGTCGCCATGCATATGCGTTATAAAAATGTGATCTACCTTTCCTAATTTAATAGAATGATGCAATATTTGGTGTTGTGTACCTTCACCGACATCAAATAGCCAGATATTATTAGAATATGGTTCCAAGTTTAATGCAATTGCTTGTGTATTTCGTTCTTTTGTTGGTAGACCAGCACTCGTACCAAAAAATGTGATTTCCATGCATATGCCTCCTCTTCTTGTTCACATTTTATCATAGAAAAGAATAAAAAATATATTAAAATTTTCTTCTCTCAAGCAAAAAGGTATGAACTAAACAGATTATTGTTCTATAATATAAAGAGATTTATAAAAAGAATTGAGGTTTTGATCTTGAATACTAAAAATAAAGACATTCCATGCTTAATAACAATATTCGGAGCAACGGGTGATTTAAGTCACAGAAAATTATTCCCATCATTGTTCCATCTATATCAACAAGAAAATTTAAATGAACAAGTTGCTATAATTGGTATAGGTCGAAGAGAGTTAACAAATGATGATTTTCGTAGTCAAGTGAAATCATCTATTCAAGAACATGTTAAAGACACGAAGCATCTTGATAAATTTATGGAACATGTATTTTATCATAAACACGATGTAAGTGACGAAGCAAGCTATCAATCATTACTAGAAGTTAGTAATAAACTAGACACTGAATTTAATTTAAATGGTAATAGATTGTTCTATTTAGCTATGGCGCCAAAATTCTTTGGTGTAATTTCTGATTATTTAAAATCATCTGGATTAACAGAAACGACTGGTTTCAAACGTTTAGTCATCGAAAAACCATTTGGCTCTGATTTAGCCTCTGCTGAAGATTTAAATGAACAATTACGTCGTTCATTTAAAGAAGAAGAAATTTATCGTATTGATCATTACTTAGGTAAAGATATGGTACAAAATATCGAAGTGTTACGTTTTGCTAATGCAATGTTCGAACCACTATGGAATAACAAATATATTTCCAATATCCAAGTAACCTCTTCTGAAGTATTAGGTGTAGAAGATAGAGGTGGTTATTATGAATCAAGTGGTGCATTAAAAGATATGGTACAAAACCATATGCTACAAATGGTTGCCCTACTTGCTATGGAAGCGCCTATCAGTTTACACAGTGAAGATATTAGAGCAGAAAAAGTAAAAGCGCTTAAATCATTACGAAAATTAGAACCAGAAGAAGTGAGACAGAACTTTGTCCGTGGTCAATATGATGAAGGTGTAATCCAAGGTCAAAAAGTACCAAAATATAGAGATGAAGATCGTGTTGCTGAAAATTCAACTACCCCTACTTTCGTAGCAGGTAAATTAACGATCGATAACTTTAGATGGGCAGGCGTACCTTTTTATATTAGAACTGGTAAACGTATGAAGAGTAAAACAATACAAGTTGTTGTTGAATTTAAAGAAGTGCCAATGAACTTGTATTATGAAACTGATAAAAAATTAGACTCAAACTTACTTGTAATCAATATTCAGCCTAATGAAGGTGTGTCATTACACTTAAATGCTAAGAAAAATGTACAAGGCATAGAGACAGAACCTGTTCAATTATCATATGCAATGAGTGCACAAGATAAAATGAACACAGTCGATGCATATGAAAACTTATTGTTTGATTGTTTAAATGGTGATGCTACAAACTTTACACATTGGGAAGAATTAAAATCTACATGGAAGTTTGTAGATGCAATTCAAGAAGAATGGAATCAAAATGAACCAGAGTTCCCTAATTATGAGTCAGGTTCTAATGGTCCGCTTGATAGTGATTTATTATTAAGTAGAGATGGTTTCAAATGGTGGGACGATATTCATTAAATAATATATTGCTAATCATACGAGCATCAACATTTGTAACTTTACAATGTTGATGCTTTTTTGTTAACTATTTTTTATGTTATGATTTAAGCTATTGAGTAAAAAAAGTGAATGCCAAATAACTTATTTACATTTTACCCTATTTAATATTTTTAAGATGTAAGCGGAATGAAAATGATGTAGAATATACTTAATCAGTTAAAAACATATTATATTATGTAGTCATTTTTTAAGAGTAGTAAAACACGGATCATATGTTTTTTGTGTTATTCAGTTGATACATCGGCTGATAAATATAGAGGGTTACTTCGTGAGAAAAGTGATTCGTTGTGAATTTGATTCGTGCTCTATCAGTAGATAGTTTATGGTTTGTTATTTGAATGGAAAATCTAGTTTAGGAGTGAAAGTTTTGGACGTTATCAAGCAAATACAACAGGCAATTGTTTATATAGAAGATCATTTATTAGTGCCTTTTCATTTGCAAGCACTCAGTGATTACGTTGGTCTTTCACCATATCACCTTGATCAATCGTTTAAAATGATTGTTGGTCAATCTCCGACAGAATATGCTAGGTCTCGTAGAATGACATTAGCAGCGAATGAAATTATAAGTGGATCTAGTCGATTAATGGATATTGCTAAAAAATATCATTACAGTGACACAAATGCTTTTGCAAATGATTTTAGTGACTTTCACGGGGTTTCACCTATTCAAGTCAACACAAAACGTGAAGAGCTAAAGATGCAACCACGTTTATATATTAAATTAACAACAACAGATAAACCGCCCAATGCATATCGTTTAGAGGATACAGCGGGCATAGCTTTAGTTGGTTATGCACAATTTATCGATTCAGAACATTTAGAGAATCCTTTTAAGGTACCAGATTTTCTTGAGGACTTAATGAAAGATGGAAAAATCAAGGAGCTACAACGTTACAATGATATTAGTCCACATGAATTGTTTGTAGTAAATTGTCCGCTAGATGAAGGTATGGAAATATTTGTTGGTGTGCCTAGTGAAAGGTATCCGTCTCATTTAGAAAGTAGATATCTTCCAGAAAGGCAATATGCAAAATTTAATCTACAAGGTGAGTTAGACTATGTTGTGAATGAGGCATGGTATTATATAGAAACAAGCTTACAAATGACTTTACCTTATGAACACAATAGTCTTTACGTTGAAGTATATCCATTTGATATCTCATTTGATGATCCATTTTGTAAAATTCAATTATGGATGCCTGTAGATCAAGAACAATACTTAGATTATGATGAAACAAACCGATAAAATATAAATAGATAGACCCACCACTCATTATTGTGGTGGGTCTATCTATTGGCTAAGCTGAGACGTTTGTAGGCTCGGTTTATTTTTATTTGTTTGTTAAATCAAGGACAAATGCTTCAAAAGGTCGTAATGCCTTCATGTTAATAGCGCGGTCTTTATAGTTATGAAGTAAAATATGATTGCTATGATTGGACATATAATCAGGCATATTTAAAGATGTTATTTGATCAGTAAGATTACCGACAATTAAGACCTGCTTATCATCTAATGTTCTTGTATATGCGAATACTTGTTCATTATTTGTATCAACAAGATCAAATTTACCATATGTGTAGACATCATCAGATTTTTTCAATTGAATCATTGCTTTATAAAAATGGAGTATTGAATTTGGATTATCTTGTTGTTCAGCAACATTGATTTGTTGATAATTAGGATTTACTGGGAACCACGGTTGATGATCAGAAAATCCAGCATTTTTATTTTGGTTCCATTGCATAGGCGTTCTTGAATTATCTCTATTTTCCATTTTATGTTTTTCTAATAATGCAGACGTATCACCATTTTGCGCTTTTACAATATTGTATTCATTAACTACGGCGACATCATTAAAAGTCTCGATGCTTTCAAATGGATAATTTGTCATACCTATTTCCTGTCCTTGATAAATAAATGGGGTGCCTTGTTGTAAGAAATAAACAATTGCATGGCTTGTTGCAGATTCATACCAATACGTTTTGTCATCTCCCCATGTAGATACACGTCTAGGTTGATCATGATTTTCTATAAATAACGCATTCCAACCTACATTTTCTAGTTTCTTTTGCCATCTATTTAATATAGTTTTGTATGATTTTACATCAAATTTTACGTCACCGGTGTTCCATAAACCTAAATGTTCGAATTGGAATATCATGTTAAATTTGCCTTTATCTTCCCCTACCCAATCCTCTGCATTATCTGGATTAACACCATTGGCTTCGCCTACAGTCATAATATTATACTGACTTAGTGATTTATCTTTCATTTCCTGTAACCATGTTTGAATGCCAGGTTGATTCATATCAACATCAAATGCCGGTGCATATGTTTTACCTTCAGGTACGGATAAATCTCCAGACTCGAATGATTTTTTTATATGTGTAATTGCATCTACTCTAAAACCATCAATTCCTTTTTCAAACCACCAATTCATCATATCAAATATTTCATTACGAACTGCTGGATTATCCCAGTTTAAATCAGGTTGTTTTTTACTAAACAAATGGAAATAATATTCTTTAGTTTGCTCATCAAATTCCCAAGTTGAACCATTAAATATGCTTTCCCAATTATTTGGTTCAGAACCATCTGATTTTGGCTTTTTCCAGATGTACCAATCTCGCTTGGGGTTGTCTTTGCTTGATTTTGATTCAATGAACCAAGGATGTTCATCTGAAGTATGATTAACAACAAGATCAAGGATTAATTTCATGCCACGTTTATGTACACCTTCTAGTAATTGATTAAAATCATGCATCGTACCAAATTCATCCATAATATCTTTATAATCACTAATATCATATCCGTTATCATCATTTGGTGATTTATACATTGGGCTTAACCAAATAACATCGATACCTAAGTCCTTTAAATAATCCAACTTTTCTATAACACCCGGTAAGTCACCGATACCATCATTGTTTGAGTCATTAAAGCTTCTTGGATAAACTTGATATGCGACAGCTTCTTTCCACCATTGTTTATTCATAATGTTTCCTCCTAATATTTTTTGGTTGAGCAACGATTAATGATATGCGTTGGTATGATTTTATTCATATATTCAATGTGGCTATCTTTTACTAATTTAATAATACTTTCACCTGCAGCTTTACCTAGTAATTGAGGTTGAATATCTACAGCAGTTTGTGGTGGTGCTGCGTATGCTGATATATATGAGTCATTAAAAGTTGCAGTTTGTATGTCTTCAGGAATAGTAATATTCAATTCATATAGTGCACTTAAAACGAGTTGATTAAGCATAGTGTCGGAGGTAATAATGATAGTTGGTAAAGCGTTTTCAGTAACAAGCGCCTTTAAGTGATTTATAATTTGTTGGCGACTCAAATCTGTAAACATTATACTCGGTTTTAAATTAGCAACCTTCAATGTTTGTTTATAACCTTTAATGCGATCTTTCACTACCTCATAATCACCCATCTCCGCTAAAAATAGAAACGTTTTATGTCCTAAATCTATTAAATAGCGCGTTAATAATTGTGATGCCAAAATATTATCATTATCTATATGTACCACATTTTCATTGTTGATTGGTTTACCTATAACAACATAAGGTATGGCATGTTGTTTTAATAAATTAGCAATCTCGTCGTTTTCTTTTGAATAAAGCAATATAAATCCTTCAACTGCATGAGACTGAATCATATGTTTTACTTCAGCTATGATTTCACTAGTTTGCTCACCTGTTGTAGATATGGTTGCATAATCATAGTATTTACATTCAATATAAACACCAGACAATACTTCTATAATAAATGGATTTTGTCTTGTTGCTTTGTCACCTTGCTTTTGAATAATACCAATTGTTTTTGATTTTTTTGTTATGAGCGTTCTTGCAGCATGGTTTGGCTGGTAATTAAAATCAGCCATTATTTTTTTCACTTTTTCCTGTGTGGCTACACTTATGCGACTATTACCACTAATCACACGGGAAACAGTAGAAGGAGACACATTTGCTACATTTGCAATATCCTTTATAGTTACCAATATAACGACATCCTTTAATTAACTAATAAAGCGCTTTCTCTTGCTAAAATAAATAATAAAGAAAATATAAACCAAAGTCAAAAGATTTGTGCAAACGTTTGCGCAAAAATATTTTTTCTTTCTCTAAAATCTACTAGCATATAAAAAAGAGCCAAGACATTATTATTTAAACAATAATGTCTTGGACTCCTCTATGATACAAATACAATTAGAATTTTAAAATCGTATTATTCTTCAATCCATTGTGTATGGAAGACACCCTCACGGTCTTTACGTTCATAAGTATGTGCTCCAAAATAATCACGTTGTGCTTGAATTAAGTTAGCTGGTAAGTTTTCTGAACGATAACTGTCATAATAGTTAATACTTGCAGAGAAACCAGGTGTTGGAACACCATTTTGTACACCAGTTGCAACAACATCACGTAATGCGTCTTGATAATTAGTTACAATATCTTTGAAATATGGATCTAATAATAAGTTTTGTAACTCAGTATCATTATCATAAGCTTCTTTAATTTTTTGTAAGAATTGCGCACGAATAATACAACCTTCACGCCAAATCATGGCTAATTCGCCTAATTTTAGGTTCCATTCGTTATCTTCACTTGCTTTTCTCATTTGAGCAAAACCTTGTGCATATGAACAAATTTTACTCATATATAGTGCTCTACGTATTTTTTCTAAGAATTCATCTTTATTACCTTCGAATTTAGCATTAGGTCCATTTAATTGTTTTGAAGCATTTACACGTTCTTCTTTAATTGATGAAATGAAACGCGCAAATACTGATTCAGTAATAATTGTTAATGGAATACCTAATTCTAAAGCGTTAATTGAAGTCCATTTACCAGTACCTTTTTGACCAGCTGTATCTAGTATTTTTTCAACTAAAGCATCATCAGCGTTATCGTCTAATTTTGTAAAGATATCACCAGTGATTTCAATTAGATAACTTGATAATTCGCCAGCGTTCCAATCTTTAAATGTTTGAGAAATTTCTTCATGAGACATACCAAGTAAATCTTTCATCATTGCATAACTTTCAGCAATTAATTGCATGTCTGCATATTCAATACCATTGTGAACCATTTTGACGTAGTGTCCAGCGCCATTTGGTCCAATGTAAGCTACACAAGCAGCACCATCATCTGCTTTGGCAGAGATAGATTCTAATATGTCACTTACTTTATCAAAAGCAGCCTCTTGACCACCAGGCATTAATGAAGGACCAGTTAACGCGCCAACTTCTCCGCCTGATACACCCATGCCGATAAAGTTAACGCCACTTTCAGCAAGTGCTTTATTTCGTCTGATTGTATCTTGATAGTTTGTATTACCACCATCAATTAATATATCATCATTGTCTAATAATGGTAATAAGCTATCAATTGTTGCATCTGTTGCTGGACCAGCTTTAACCATTAATAAAATTTTACGTGGTTTTTCTAGAGAATTAACAAATTCTTCTATAGAGTATGTTGGATGTATGTTTTTTCCTTCAGATTCCTTAACCATTTCATCAGTTTTTTCTGAAGAACGATTAAATACTGAAACACTATATCCACGAGATTCAATATTCCAAGCAAGGTTTTTACCCATTACGGCTAAACCTACTACACCAATTTGTTGTGTCATTTAACTAACCTCTCTTATTAAAGTTTTCTAGTATATTATATCACAAAGCGATAATAATAATCACTTAATCAGTTCGTAGATTGTTGAGTAATTATTTCTACAATTTTAAGTAATTGTTTTGTTAATAAATTTAAAGCATTTATTGGCATGCGTTCTTCAGTTGTGTGAATGTTTTCATAACCTACGCCTAAAATAACAGTAGGAATTCCCAATTGATTAATGATATTACCATCTGATCCTCCACCTGCCATCACAGTGTTAGGTTTTAAGCCTAATGCAGTTGCACTTGCCTTTGCTACTTGAGTTACTGTAGCTTCGTCATGAATTTTAAAACCAGGATAGCTCTTAATGATTTCAACTTCAGAAGTACATCCATATTTTTCTGTCGTTTCTTCAAACACTGTTTTCATATGCTGTACTTGAGATTCAATACTTTTATCTGAATGAGAGCGTGCTTCAGCTTTAAGTGTAACTTTATCTGCAACAATATTTGTAGCAGAGCCACCTTCAAATCGTCCAATATTTGCAGTAGTATAGTCGTCTATTTGTCCTAATTTCATTTCACTTACTGCTTTAGCTGCTATATTAATCGCGCTTACGCCTTTACTTGGGGTACTCGCATGTGCGGTCTTTCCATAGATTGTAGCATTTACTTTCATTTGAGTGGGGGCATGTGTCACAGTTGTACCTACGCCAACACTGGCATCAATAGCATATCCATAATTGGCATCTAATAAGGTTTGATCTAATGCTTTTGCACCCTCAAGTCCTGATTCTTCACTAACAGTAATAACGAATTGGATTTGACCATGAGGTATGTTTTGTTCTTTTAAAACGTTTATACATTCTAAAATAGCAGCTAACCCTGCTTTATCATCAGCACCTAAAATTGTAGTTCCATCAGAATATATGTATCCATCATCTTTAATTTGAGGTTTTACATTTAAACCGGGGACAACAGTATCCATATGACTAGTAAAATAAATTTTATCTATATGATCTAAATTTGATGTAGCAGGTAAAGTGCAAATCAAATTGTTAGCACCTAAATTTTCATTTTTACTAGCATTATCTTCTTGAACTAATAATCCTAATGATTCAAATTGTGATTTGAGATGTGATTGAATCATTTGTTCATTACCACTCTCAGAATTTATTTGGACTAATTCTAAGAATGTGTCTAAAAGTCGTTGTTCGTTAATCATCTATAATTCCCCATTCTAATATTTATATGTCTTATAGTTCAGTTTAACGAATTATATAGAGCAGTAAAACTAATATGATTCAACGTATGTAGATGCTATGTGATATAATATGTATATAAATATATATTGATGCGTATTTAATTATGTGCATGATATTGATGAAATTAGATAAGTTGGAGGAATAATTTTGAATAATAATAAAGTATTAAGAGTTATTATCGTAGTTATGTTAATAGCTGTCGTTCTTGCATTAATCTTGACGAGCGTCGTGCCATTAGTAAATTAATCGTTAATGTATTAATAAATGTGTGTAAGTAATATAATTTAATAATCGCATTTAAAATGACTGAAACATGAGTATGATCTTTACTCAAATCTCATTTGAATTATATGAGTGTAGTAATTTGCTATTAGAAAAGCATATTAAAAATATCATCAATTTAGTTACTTATACCTCAAATCAATGAAACAGGCCGAGACAAATTGTTGTCCCGGCCTGTTTCATTGATTTGTTTAAATGGTAACTTTTTGATCGCTATGTAACCTTAATGAACCGAATTGTGATTTAACAGCCAAATAGGCTTCTAATTCATTTAATAATTGTAATAAACTTGCTCTCGTTCTAAATGATTCGTGTGTTGTGGGTAACTCTGCCTCATTCAGTTCTAATCTTATTTCATATAAAGAATGTAAACGTAATGCAGTATAGTCATTGCTATTTACATTCGTAGCTACTTCGGCAAATAAATTAGAAATCTTAGTTAACATACAGTCCTTTGTTTCAATATTTTCTATAATTAAAGCCATACGATGCAATAATTCTAATTGTTCTTCTCTCATATCAAAATAATGATAATAAGAGTTTTCGTTTCTAACAAAATGGTTTTTAACATCTCTAAACGCAATAGATTTTGCTTTACGAATCGTGAATTTTAATTGTTTGAAAGAAATATCAATCGATATATTAGGTTTTTGACATGTTTTGCTAAATGTTTCAAAAATTGCTGTGAACTGTTGTTCAATTTGTTGTTTATAATGCTTTAAATTGCTATCTAAACTAGGCATAATACTATTCATTAAAAAAGCTATTCCTAATCCGACAACGAGCAATAAAATTTCATTTATAAATAAATGTAAATCGATTGTTTGAGCATTAAACACATGTAATAAAATAACACAACTTGTTACCACGCCTTCTTGAACTTTAAATACCACAGTTAGTGGTATAAAAAACAATACGATGATGCCTAATACGATTGCATGTTGCCCTAAAAGGCTGAAAGCAATAGAGCCAAATATTAAAATCATAAAGCAAGATACAAAGCGTGATACAATGGCTTGTAGTGAATGTACTTTCGTATGCTTAATGCATAAAACAACTAAAATAGCGCTTGAAGCAAAATTATCAAGGCCAATTAATTTGGCAATAATGATACCAAGCGCCATTCCAACAGCAGTTTTAATTGTTCTAAATCCAATTCTATAGGGATTTAAACTAATCATTTTTTACGCCTCTATTTTTCGACACAATAATTATCGAATAAATTTTGTAATTGTGTGATGACGTTCATTACGTCATGACCTTCTATTTGATGTCTTTCTATCATTTCAGTTACTTTACCATCTTTAATCAATGCGAATGAAGGACTTGATGGTGCATAACCTTCAAAGTAATCTCTAGCACGTTGAGTTGCTTCCTTATCTTGACCCGCAAATACTGTTACTAAACGATCAGGTAATTTATCATAATGTAAAGCATGTGTTGCTGCTGGTCTAGCAATACCGCCTGCGCAACCACATACAGAATTGACCATTACTAAAGAAGTGCCTTCTTGTTTTAATACATTATCCACTTCATCTGCACTAGTTAATTGTTCATAACCAGCTTCTTCAATTTCATTTCTAGCTTGATTAACAACGTCTGTCATATATAAATCAAAATTTAAGTCCATAATCAACTTCACCCTTCATTTCTAGATTAATACTTTTATTCTACTAATATATATAGAATACTTCAACAGGTGTGCGTTATATTGTATCATTTCCTAATATTTAAATAATCATTTTAAATCAAACCTGTTCATTTAATTAATGATATAAAAAAAGCACAATCACATGATATATAACATTAAGTTTGATATCACATGATTATACTCTTATCTAACATTGGTCAATTTTTTTTATATTAATAAATGCTCGTATGTTCTATTGAATATTGTTCAATACGTGTTTTAACGAAATTCATAAATCTACCAGCTTGTAAGCCATCTAAGATACGGTGATCAATTGAAATACATAAATTGACCATATTACGAATAGCTATCATATCATCAATAACAATTGGTTTTTTAATAACTGATTCAATTTGTAGTATCGCCGCTTGAGGGTGATTGATGATACCCATTGATGAAACTGAACCAAATGTTCCAGTATTATTTACAGTGAATGTTCCACCTTGCATATCTTCTGAGCGTAATTTTTTATTTCTAGCTTTTTGTGCTAACTCATTTATTTCTCTAGCAATACCTTTAATTGATTTTTCATCAGCATTTTTAATCACTGGCACATATAATTTATCTTCATCTGCCACAGCAATCGAGATATTCACATCTTTATGCATAACGATTTCTGAATCTTGCCAACTACTATTAAGTAATGGATATGCTTTTAATCCTTCAGCCACAGCTTTAACGAAGAATGCGAAAAATGTTAAGTTGTAACCTTCACTTTCTTTAAAACTTTGCTTATGATAATTTCGCGTTTTTACTAAGTTAGTGGCATCTGCTTCTACCATCATCCATGCATGTGGTATTTCATTTACACTATTGACCATATTTTGCGCGATTTGTTTACGAACGCCATTTACAGGTATAGATGAACCAGGTGATGGTTCATTATATACTGCTTGTTTAGAAACTTTAGGCGAATCTTTAGGTGAAATGATATTAGAAGACGTTTTACTTGTACCTTCTTTGATTGCTTTTTCAATATCTTTTTTAGTTACACGACCTTCGAAACCAGTACCAACAACTTGTGATAAATCGATATCATTTTCAGAAGCTAATTTAAATACAACTGGAGAATAACGACCATTATTTTTAGCTTCACTACTTTGAGCATTAGCAGATTGATTTGTTAATTCACTATCCTGATGATCTTTTTCAATATCTTCATTTGATGTATTATCTTGCGTTTCTGATTCTGTCTCATTTTCAGTGGCAGTTTCAAGTGTTTGGTCGTCTGCATCTAATATGCAAATGACTTCGTCAACAGCAACAGTAGTACCTTCATTTACGATTATTTCACGAATTGTGCCGGCGTATGATGAAGGTACTTCTGCAGTTACTTTATCAGTAATAACTTCGCATAGTGGATCATATTCTTCAACTTTATCGCCTACTGAAACTAACCACTGTTCTATTGTGCCTTCATGCACACTTTCACCGAGTTTAGGCATTTTTATTTCCATTATAGTGCCTCCTTAGAATTCTGCGAGTTCACGCATTTTAATTTTTATCTTATCTGGATTAATCATAAACTCATCTTCAAGTGGTGGTGCGAATGGCATAGAAGGAACATCAGGTCCAGCAAGTCTCATAATTGGTGCGTCTAAATCGAATAAACAATTTTCTGCAATAATGGCAGCAACTTCAGAAATGACACTACCTTCAAGATTATCTTCAGTAACTAACAACACTTTACCAGTTAATTTGGCTCTTTCAATAATCGTTTCTTTATCTAATGGATACACTGTACGTAAATCAACTACTTCAACATTGATATCATCTTCAGCAAGCATATCAGCTGCTTGAATACAATAATTCACACAAAGTCCATAAGTGAATACTGTAATATCATCACCTTCACGCTTAACATCAGCTTTACCAATTGGCACCGTATAATAAGATTCAGGTACTTCCTCTTTTAATAACCGATAAGCTTTTTTGTGTTCGAAATATAACACTGGGTCATTAGACTCTATTGATGACAGTAAAAGCCCTTTTGCATCGTAAGGTGTAGAAGGAATTACGATTGTTAGACCAGGTGTGTTAGCAAAAATAGATTCGACACTTTGTGAATGATAAAGCGCACCGTGTATGCCACCACCAAATGGAGAGCGAATCGTAATCGGACAATGCCAATCATTATTTGAACGGTATCTCATTTTTGCAGCTTCACTCATAATTTGATTTGTGGCTGGTAAAATATATTCAGCGAATTGAATCTCTGCAACTGGTCGTTTACCTAACATCGCCGCGCCAATACTAGTACCAACAATATTAGATTCTGCAAGTGGTGTATCTAAAACACGTGCTTCACCATATTTTTGTTGTAAACCTAAAGTAACACCAAATACACCGCCTTTTTTACCAACATCTTCACCTAAGACGAATACGTCATCATCCTTAGCCATGGCTTGATCTAATCCTTGTTGAATTGCTTCTAAATAGCTTAATTTAGGCATTGATTGAGCTCCCTTCTTCGTAAACGTGTGTGTAAGTTTCTTCCGGAGATGGATAAGGTGCTTTTTCAGCTTCTTTTGTTGCTTGGTTTACGATTTCTTTATGTTCCGTTTCGATTTTTTCTAACCATGTTTGATCGATAATACCTTCTTCAAGCAGAAATGTTTTAAATTTGAGGTTACAGTCTAAGGATTTTAAACCATCTCGTTCTTCTTGAGTACGATACTTGTCATCATCATCTGATGAGTGCGCAGTCATTCTAGTACACATAGCTTCAATAAGTGTTGAACCTTCACCATTCAATGCACGTTCACGCGCTTCTTTCATCACTTTGTACATTGCAATGGGATCATTACCGTCAACATGTTCCCCGTGCATACCATAACCAATGGCACGGTCAGATAATTTTTCAGCACCATATTGCAAAGAATCAGGAACAGATATGGCATATTTATTATTTTCTATTACACAAATAAAAGGAAGATTGTGGACGCCAGCAAAGTTAAGGCCTTCATGAAAATCACCTTGGTTCGAACTTCCTTCACCAACCGTTGCCATTGCAATATTTGGTTTTTTATCCATTTTTAAAGCTAACGCTGCACCTACAGCATGTACAATTTGTGTCCCGACAGGTGAACTCTGTGATAATATACCTTTTTCTCTTTTCCCAAAATGAGAAGGCATTTGTTTACCACCAGAGTTTATATCATCACGTTTACCAAATGCAGCCAACATTGAGTCTAATGCTGTCATACCCATATAAGTTACAAATGCTAAGTCTCTGTAATAAGGTGAAGATATATCACCTTCACGCATAGCATATGCCATCCCAATTTGAGTAGCTTCTTGTCCTTGACAACTAATGACAAATGGAATCTTCCCTGCGCGATTTAATAACCACATGCGCTCATCTATTTTACGACCTAAGTCCATCCATTTATACATCGTTTGTAAGTCGGACGCTTCAAGTCCAACCGATTTATAATCAAACATCTTATTTCCTCCTTAATTAAACGTGAATCGATCTGTTTTCAACTTTTAAGCCTAGTTCCATTAACACTTCTGAAAGTGATGGATGGGCATGTGTTGTTAATCCAAGTTCTAAAGTTGATCCATTCATAAATTGCAACAATGATACTTCGTTAATTAATTCTGTTACATGAGGCCCAATCATATTTAAGCCAAGTACAGTATCATTATCTTGATCGATTACGATTTCGCAAAAGCCATTTTGATTTGTAACATTTTCAATAACTGCCTTACCAATCGCTTTAAACGGCACTTTAAAAGCTTTTGCATTTAAGTTATTCGCTTTTGCTTGTTCTAGATTTTGTCCAATACTCGCTACTTCAGGTTGTGTGTACACACATTTTGGCATCTTATTATAATCCAATGGTAAAGGTGATTTATCAAACATATGTTCAATTGCTGTAGTACCTTCTTTAGAACCTACATGAGCAAGTTGTAACTTTCCAATGCAATCACCTGCTGCATATATATGTTTGTCCTCTGTTTGTTGGAATTCATTGACGATAATATGATTGCTATTAGACAATTTTATTTTTGTGTTATTTAAACCAATATCTTCAGTATTTGGTTTGCGACCAATTGCCACTAAAGCTTTTTCAAAATGAGTAACTTCTTCATTTAATTTAATATCAATACCTGTTGCTTCAATTGTAATTTGCGATTCAGTAAGTTGTGTATTTTCATAAAACGAAACACCGCGTTGTGTTAATTCTTTCTTTAATGTATTGGCAATTGATTTACTTTCAGTTGGTAAAATACGTTCTCCTGCTTCGATGACCGTTATGTCTACCCCCAAATCAGTCATTAAAGACGCAAATTCTAAACCTATAACACCCCCGCCAATAATGGCTAGTGATTTAGGTAACGCTTCTAATTTTAAGATGTCATCACTAGATAAGACGATTTTATGATCAAACGGCAAAAATGGTAAGTTCATTGGTTGTGATCCAGTAGCAATAAGTACATTGTTATTAGGTATTAATTCTGATTCACCATTTTCAAATTCTACAGATACTGTACCACTTTGAGGTGAAAATATAGAAGGGCCTAATATACGGCCAACGCCATTAAACACATCAATTTTATTATGTTCCATCAAATGTGTTACACCATTAAACATCTGATTGACGATATCATTTTTTCTTGATTGCATCTGAGAAAAGTTAACTTTAAAGTTATCCACATCCACACCATAATCAGTAGCATTGGATATTGTCCTCATAACTTCTGCGGATTTTAATAATGCTTTTGTCGGTATGCATCCTTTATGTAAACAAGTTCCACCTAAAAGCGATTGCTCTACAAGTGCCACTTTTTTTCCTAGCTGTGATGCTCTAATTGCAGATACATAACCTGCAGTGCCTCCACCTAGTATCACTAAATCATATTTTTCTTCTGACATTTTTTTGCTCCTAACTATAAACCTCAGCAATTTCAGCTATTGTTAATACTATTCATGTACCTATTGCCATAGTTGCCTTTGCGCTGTAACCTGGATAAATAGGTTCTATTGTAATCCAAGAAACTAAGATTTTTAATTTTTCTAAACCCTGTTCTTTAAATTTTAATGCCTCATGTAAACCATTCGACTCGTTTCAGCTTAATACGCCTATGTAGCTCCATGTAACGATTTTCACTTTTTGACTCACTCATATATCGAAAATATATTAATTATATGGCTTAGATAATTATTCAGTTGATTAGTAGTATTCAATCAATTGTTTAGTACACACTAATGAAACCACCTTTTTACTTAAAAAGTGATTCATTTCTTTAAGTGTAAAATTGTAATTGTATCATCTGGTTTTTGAACATTCCCGCTACATACATTTAAAAGTCATGTACTAGATAATTAATCATCGTTATCGAATATATTTTCAATTTTTTATGAACCAACTGTAATACAATTTCAAAAAAGTATGTCAATAACAGTGATATCAAGATTAAATCTTTAAATAAACATTACCTTTTAATCAAGCAAACACTTTTGAAATTAATACGTGAAAATGTCGGCATTCTTTTCCCTAAGATATCTTCCTATCGTTATAATCATTAATGCCTCAATGACTATAAGCGCATCGGTAAAAAACATCATTAATGAACATCTAAAACCATAAACAATAATACCACTCAGTTTCGCTACATGTACACCATATTTAAAAATTTTAGGCGAATGATCATCTTGCGTTAAATAGAATGTCAGGACGTCCCCATATCATAAACACAACTGTAATTTAATTTTTAATGTTATACGGAATACCTTGGTTCATTTAAAGTGAAAATATTGATTGATGCTACATGAATTCAAGTTTTAAGTTTTCAAAACTACGGTAATATTAACCAATTTATGATATCCATTTATATTTTACATCAATTAAAGGCATTATAAAATTAATAACCTATCCCGAAAAATATAATATGACACTTCAATAGAAAAATTACGTTAGTTTAACACTTTTAGCGCTAAAAGTAAGGAGTCTAATTTATTTTGCTTTGTATCTGAACGAGATGTTAATACGATTGGAAATTTTGCCCCTAATATTAAACTTGCAACGCGTGCTTCTCCGAAATAAGTGAATGATTTATACAATGCATCACCAACATCAATATGTGAAACGAGTAATGCGTCGGCGTCCCCTGCAACCGACGATTTAATATTTTTCTTAATCACGTTTTGCATACTAATTGCATTTTCAAATACAAAAGGACCATCAACGAATAAAAATTCCGATTGTTTCCGACTGAAAATTTGCTTTAATTTCACAGCATCCAAAGAAGATTGTATTTTTTTAATTGGTTTTTCTACAGACGAAAGCAAGGCAATTTTAAATTTTACATAACCCAGTGACATTGCAAATTTTGATAAATTATTAATTATTTGTTTCTTCTCTTCAACTGTAGGACTAATATTAAAAGCTGAATCGCTCAGCATAAGCGTTTTGTGATAATTAGGGATGTGAAAACATGCTACGTGATTTAAAAAACCATGATAATCAACAAAATTTTTGTTGCCTAATACAAATGTTAATAAAATTGAAGACGCAATATTTCCCTTCATCAATAAAGACGCTTTACCAGTAGCTAAATCATGTGCACACTGTTGAAATAATTTGTTCTCATCCTCAAATGTTAGGATATGAATTCTATTTAATATTTGTACTTCGACGTCAAATGATCGGATAATTTCGGTAGGGTCTTGCGTATCATAGAGATAAACATCAATATCTGTTAGCGATAATGCATCTATAACGACAGATAACATTTTTTCATCGTTGGCAAATAAAATGGCAACATCACCTTTTAACACTTTTTTAGGCTCAATTAAATGTTGATATTGCATGAAAATCAACACCTTTCTTATTTTATAAAAATAATTTTTATAATAAATTAAGAAATTACACTTTGCTTATTCACGTAAACGTTGGTTTTGCTCAATCATTTCTTTCGCATTTTGACGTGTGAGTTCTGTAACGCTTGCGCCAGATATCATCCTTGCTATTTCCGTTACACGTTCATCGCCAGATAATTCTTGTACATGTGTAGTTGTACGGTCATCTGTAGTGTCTTTGCTTATAAATAGATGGTGGTCGCTCATCGTTGCTACTTGTGGTAAATGTGAAATACATATAACTTGAATATAAGTAGCTAAGTCTTTCATTTTTTCTGCCATTTTTTGTGCAGCTTGACCAGAAACGCCAGAATCAACCTCATCAAATAATATTGCTGTTTGACCTCTTGTTTTGACAAAAATGGTTTTAAGCGCCAACATAATTCTAGATAATTCTCCTCCAGATGCGATTTTGTTTAAACTTTTAAGTGGCTCACCTTTATTAGGACTAATTAAAAATTCAACAAATTCAATACCTTCACGATTAGGAACATCTAGTGGTTTGAATGAAATTTCTAAGTTAGCATCTTTCATTTGTAAGTTTTGAATTTCTTCTACAATATGATTTCTTAATGTTTGTGCAACACTACGTCGCTCTTTAGATAATTGTTCACCTAAATTAATTACTTTATCGTATAACGTATCAATTTCTTGTCTTAATTGAGAGGTACTTTCTTCATAATTCTCAATTTTATCAATTTCATTAGCCAGTTTACTTTGATAAGTAATAAGTTCACTAATATCCTTGCCATATTTTCTTTTCAAATCGTTGAGTACATTCATTCTAGACTCTAGTTCATTTAAATATTGTTCATCAAACTCTGTATTCGTTAATTCATCATATAACTGATGTTTAGCGTCTTCTAAGGTGTAATAAAATTGATCCACCTCTTCTTTCAATGAATCGTATTTTTCAGGTAATATATGACTAATTGATTGTAATTGATTACTTAATTCATATAATCGATCTGTTATTGCATGTTCATCAGTTAATGTGAGGTGTGCATTATTTAATGCTAAGTTTAGGTTTTCAGAATTTTGTATACGTTTAATATCAGTTTCGAGTTGCTTAACTTCACCTTCAACCAAATTTGCTTCTTGTAATTCTTCATGTTGAAATTTCAACAAATCTAAACGTTGTAATAAAGCCTGGTCCGCAGACTCTAAATCTTCTAGTTCTTTCTTTTTGGCTTTGTACTGGTCAAAAGTAGCCACATACGAATTTAGTAATTTCTTATATTTGTCTTCAGCATAATTATCAAGAAGTTGCAGATGATATTTTTGTTTTAATAGTGTCTGTGTTTCGTGCTGACCGTGAATATCTAGTAATTCTTGCATAATCTTACGTAAATCTTGTAGAGTTACGATTTGATTATTAACTCTGCACATACTCTTGCCAGTACTGAAAATTTCTCTTTTTACTAGAAGAAAATCTTCGTCGATATCAATATCTAGAGCTTCTAATATAGAAATTGCTTCCTTGCTCTCATCAATATCAAAAATACCTTCAATAATAGCTTTTTTTTCACCATGTCGTACATAGTTAGATGAAGCACGCATGCCAATTAATTGACCAATTGCATCAATTATAATTGATTTACCAGCACCTGTTTCACCACTTAGGACAGTTAATCCATCACCAAAATGAACTTCGAGTTCATCAATAATTGCAAATTGTTTTATAGATAGCGTTTGGAGCATCCTTTTAACACTTCCTTATACTTATAATAAATTAAAGATGCGTTTTTTAATCTTCTCGCTTGCAGCATCATCTCGACAAATAATTAAACAAGTATCGTCACCACAAATTGTACCTAATACCTCTTCCCAATCGATTTGGTCTAATATTGCACCAATAGATTGCGCATTACCTGGTAGTGTTTTTAATACTAATAAATTACCGGTTCCATCAATATTTACAAATGAGTCAATTAAATAACGACCCAATTTTTCTAAAGGATGATATTTTCTATCATTTGGTAAACTATAAACATATTGCCCCGCTGGCGTGGGAACTTTTATAAGTTGTAGTTCTTTAATGTCTCTAGAAACGGTCGCTTGGGTAACATTTAATTCATATTCATTTAATCGCTTTACTAATTCATCTTGTGTTTCAATTTTTTCATTTGAAATTATTTCTCTTATTTTTATATGTCTTACCGATTTTTTAGCCATATATAGCACCTCTATAAACGAATATTTATACATTGATTTTACCACAAGCCATAGCATTCGACTACTAAAGACGGTTTATAATTTTACTTACTTAAATGGATATTCCGTTGTAATTATAGTCTTGACAATACTTTTTCAGTGATTCTAAATATGAAGCATTTCAATCATGACTTATATCATATTATGCGTATGCTGAATATTTATTGAATAGTACAAAACTAAATAAAACAAGGAAATAAAAAAACGGAGACCGTTATTTTTCATTGTGATCAATATAATTCGGAGTCAGCGACATTACGATAATCACATTATTGATTATTACTATAAATTAAAAAGCAGCCTCATGAGAAAACTCATAAGACTGCCATGGTAGCTTGTATGAATCGCTTGTTAAAAACAATTCATTATTTAGTTACCAATAATAAGCAATATGACTATCAAATGTCCCCACATTAAAATAATCATAATTACAAATATAGATTAACACCTTATTTAAAAATATTAAATCATAAGGTTTATTTAGTATACTTAATTTACTATATAACCAGTTGACTAATCGTAGGAAAGAGTCCGAAACATCCATTTTTGTCCCAGACTCTTAAATAAACACATTTGATTTTATGATTCACGATTATTAAAAAGTTCTATAATATAAACTAAATTGTCAGTATTATATTGTTTTGGTAATTGATTTAAACATTTGTAAGCTTTGTCAGTATGATGTTTCAATTTGTCTTCAGCCCCTTGTTGGCCTAAAAGTGAAACATAGGTACTTTTATCATTTTCAATATCACTACCGACAGCTTTACCAAGTTTTGCTTCATCACCATAAATATCTAATAAATCATCTTTGATTTGGAACATTAATCCCAAATGTTCACTATATGATTCTAAAGCATTGGAAACTTCATTTTCTGGTTCAGCAATATCGACTGCTGCCATGACTGCAAATTTTAATAGTGCACCTGTTTTTGCATTATGAATTTTCTCTAAAGTGTCTAGATCAATATTTGTTTCTGCACCTTCGCTTTGCATATCAAGCGTTTGGCCACCTACCATACCCAGATGGCCGCTAGCAAAGGATAAACGTTTGATTAATTTAACTTTAGCAACATCATTAAGTGAATCATCGTTTACAATCATATCAAATGCTTTAGTTAGTAACGCATCACCTGCTAGTATCGCTTTCCACTCTCCAAATACTTTATGATTTGTTAATTTACCTCTACGATAATCATCATTATCCATTGGTGGTAAATCATCATGTATTAATGAATATGTGTGTATCATTTCTAGTGCAAGTGCTGATGAAAATCCTTTTTTATACTGATCTGTTAACATTTCTAAAGTTAACAGTAATAATACAGGTCTTATGCGTTTACCACCTGCTTCTAGTGAATAACGCATACTTTCTTCTAGATTAGTATTTAGTTTTGAATTTGGAATTGTTTCAGATAACAATTGATTAACTTCTTCAGTTAAATGTTCCATTTTTTTATTTATCATCACTATCTACCTTCTCAGTATCGTCATTATTGTCAGTATTTTCATCAGACATCAATTCATTTACTTTTTTCTCAGCATCTTTTAATGTTTCATCACAAGTAGCCGATAATTTCATACCACGTTGATATAGGTTTAAAGATTCTTCTAAAGAAACATTTTCATTGTCTAATTTTTGAACGATTGTTTCTAGTTCTTTCATCATTTCTTCAAAACTTTGTGTATTACTATTACTCATCATTACACCTTACTTTCTTTACTTGTGCATCAACAACGCCATCTTTCATTGTTAACACAATATTATCATTTTCAGCCAAGTCTTTCGTACTGGTAATAACTTTATCATCCTTATTTACGATTGTATAACCACGCAACATAGTATTAGTAGGACTTAAATTATTAAGATTTTCTAGTTTTCTAGCAAGATTGTTTTTTTGATTATCAAGTAAATTATGCATGACTTTACTTAATTCAACACGTTTTTGATTATTTGTTAATTGGTCTCTTTTAATACGTTGTTTAAACGTTTTTAAATTGAAATTGTTAAAGAGTAACTGTAATTGTTGTTGCTGATTTTTAATTTTCAAATTCAAAGACAACTTAAGTTGTTTCTCAAGATCATCACGTTTTTGTATTTGTTGATCATAAAGTAGTGAAGGCGTTTGGAATTTATAATAAGATGCAACATGTTCCAAATGTTTTCGTTGTTGCTGCATATATTGTTTGATAAATCGAGTCAATGATAAATTAGCTTGCTGTAAATATTGACGTAATTCATATTGGTCCGGCGTAGCCATTACTGCTGCTTGAGTTGGTGTTGCTGCTCTTACATCTGCCACAAAATCACTTAATGTAAAATCAGTTTCATGTCCTACTGCGGAAATAATCGGTGTTTGACAATTATAGATGGCTTTAACGACATCTTCTTCATTGAAATTCCATAAATCCTCGATAGAGCCTCCGCCACGACCGATAATAATTGTATCAACATTCAAAGCATCAGCTTGATTAATTTTTTCAATAATGTCGCTTTTAGCTTGTTCTCCTTGAACAAGTGTATTGATCTGAACTTGTTCTGCTAATGGATACCTACTATTAATAGTCGTATGAATATCTCGTATTGCAGCGCCAGTTCCGGCTGTTAGCACAGCTATTTTTTGGGGGAATTTAGGTATCACTTTCTTATGACTTTGATCAAAAAAGCCTTCTTTAGTTAATTTCTTTTTTAACTGCTCTAATTTTTGATAAAGATTACCTATTCCATCCATATGCATTTTATTAACGTATATTTGATAATTACCACGACGTTCATAGACAGAAACACGTGCTTCTAATAGCACTTCGTCCCCTTCTTTAGGTTCAAAATCAATTTTTGATGCATTTCCTTTAAACATCATTGCACTGATGACACTGTTTTTATCTTTTACATTAAAATACAGATGTCCACTACTATGCTTTTTAAAATTAGATAATTCGCCTTTAATCAATACGGATTGTAAATGAGGATCTTGATCAAATTTATATTTAATATATTTAGTTAACGAAGTTACACTTAAATATTCTGACATGTTATATCACTCTTCTATTCAATATTGCTCAATACACCGTTTATAAATTTGTAATGATCATCATCACTGAATTGTTTTGCTAATTCAACAGCTTCATTGATAATTACTTTTTGTGGTGTTGAACTATGTAACATTTCAAATGTAGACATTCTTAAGATAATTCGATCAGATTTTAACAATCGTGCTAAAGTCCAGTCCTTTAAATGAGGTTGGATTTTTTCATCTAGCACAACTTCGTGATCTTTAACGCCAGTTACTAACCAACTGATGAATTCGAATTCTAAATCTGGATTATCATCTTTAATAAAACTGATTGCTTCTTCAATTGTTAAATCGCTATTTTTCATTTCAAGTTGAAATAGAGTTTGAAAGGCTTGCGTTCTGGATTCTTTTCGACTCATTATAAACTCCTTCAAGCATAGTATTATAGTAAACCATTAACGAAAAGAGATGCTTAAAATAGAAGCAATCGCTTTTCGCAAAATGAATTTAAAGTAAATTTGCTTTTATAATTTTAATTTATTGGTTCTATATGTGTAATATGAATATTGATTTGACTAGGTTCAATTGTTGTCATCGTCGTTAACGAATTATAAATAGCTTGTTGAATTTTTTTAGCAGTTTCCGATATATTGATACCATACGCTAATGAACAATATACATCGATATAGATGCCTTCATCATTTGTATCTACTTTAACACCGCGACTAAGCTGTTTTTTGCTAATGTTTTCAATGCTGCCTTTTTTTAATTCTTTAAAATGCCCTTGTATACCTTTTACTTCTGAAGTGGCAATACTAGCTATGACTGTTAATACCTCGGGTGCTATTTCTATTTTACCTAATTGGGAATGTGAGGTTTCTGAAACTTTGACCATGTCAATTACCTCCTATTTAGATTGATCATCCATAATATTATGTGTTTCTAAAAACTTCGTATTAAATACGCCGCTTCTAAAAATATCATTCTTTAGTAAACGAATATGGAATGGGATTGTTGTATCAATGCCAAGAACAAGATACTCACCTAGTGCGCGTAAACCTGTCATAATTGCTTCTTCTCGTGTTGGTTCATGAACAATGAGTTTCGCTACCATAGAATCATAATAAGGTGGAATCGTATAATTAGTATAACAAGCTGATTCAATTCTCACACCAAAACCGCCTGGAGCTAAATATTGAGTGATTTGACCTGGAGAAGGCATGAAATTTTTATATGGATTTTCAGCATTGATTCTGAATTCCATTGCATGTCCCTCGATTTTAATATCTTTTTGTTTGAAAGGAAGTTTTTCACCCATTGCAACCTTCAATTGTAGTTTAACTAAGTCTACACCCGTAACCATCTCTGTAACTGGATGTTCAACTTGAATTCGCGTGTTCATTTCCATAAAATAAAAGTCATTCGTATCTAAGTCATAAATGAATTCTATCGTCCCAGCATTTTCATAATTTACGGCTTTTGCTGCTCTGACTGCTGCATTTCCCATTTCTTGGCGTTTTTCTTCGGTAAGTATCGGTGAAGGAGCTTCCTCAACTAATTTTTGCATTCTTCGTTGAATTGTACAGTCACGCTCACCTAAATGTACAACATTACCAAAGCTATCACCCATAATTTGTATTTCAATATGACGGAAATTTTCAATGAATTTTTCTAGATATAAGCCATTATTGCCAAATGCAGTTTCTGCTTCTTGTTGTGTCATTTTAAAACCAGTTTCAAGTTCTTTTTCGTCACGTGCCACTCTAATCCCTTTACCACCGCCACCAGCAGTTGCTTTAATGATTACTGGATAGCCAATTTCAGTAGCGATTTTTTTAGCTTCATTGATATCTTGAACTAACCCCTCGCTACCAGGAACTACAGGTACTTCTGCACGTTTCATTTCTTCTTTAGCTACATCTTTAATCCCCATTTTTTGAATTGATTCATAGCTAGGTCCAATAAATTTTAACTGGCATGCTTCACATAATTCTGCGAAATCTCCATTTTCTGCTAAAAACCCGTACCCTGGATGAACACCGTCGCATCCAGTAGAAGTTGCTATTGATAAAATGTTTGGGATGTTTAAGTAAGAATCTTTAGATTGAGTTGGGCCAACGCAATATGCTTCATCAGCAATTTGAGTATGTAGTGCGTCTTTATCTCCTTCAGAGTATATTGCCACTGTTTGCAATCCAAGTTCATGACATGCACGAATGATTCTTACTGCAATTTCTCCTCTATTTGCTATTAAAATTTTATTCATTATTTCACCTTAAATAACGGTTGGCCATACTCTACCATTTGACCGTCTTCTACTAAAATTTCTGCAATTTCCCCAGTTACTTCGGCTTGAATTTCATTAAACAATTTCATCGCTTCTAATATACAGACAGTTGATTCGTTTGTAACAGAATCACCAACTTGTACGTAAGCACTTTCTTCTGGTGATGGCGATTTATAAAATGTACCTACCATTGGCGCATTAATAGTTTGTAGGTTATCGTCAGTTGTACTTGCATCGCTAGTAGTTTCTTCTGTACTACCTGTAGCTACTGGATTTGATGCTACACCTTGTTGCGGCGCTAATTGTTGCATCGGTTGTTGTGAAATTTGTGGTGTAATGATTTCAGTTTCTTTTTCTTTTTTTAAATTAACAACATTGCCCTTGTCTTCTATATTAATTTCAGTCAAACTTGATTGATCAAGAATTTCAATTAATTCTTTAATTTCTTTAAAATTCATAAATACTGACTCCTTCAGATTGTTTTCATTTACCTAGTTTATTTTACTTTAGAGATATGCTCAATTCAAGCATATACATACTCTCTATATTAAACTGATTCACTTTTGTAGTGTTCCATATAACTATACCTTATTTCAAAAGTAAACTATTAGTGCAATTTTAAATAATATTATTTGATTCTATCTATTTTAACACAATAAAAACCTTTCCAAAGTATAGCGCATTGGAAAGGTTTTTTTAAATGTAATTTCGATAAGTAAATACAAAATTAAACTATTATGCTCTTGAGATGTAACTACCGTCACCAGTATTAATCACAAGTACATCGCCTTCATTTACAAATAAAGGTACATTTAACGTATACCCTGTTTCTACTGTTGCTGATTTAGTTGCACCATTTGCAGTATCACCTTTGATACCAGGTTCTGTTTCAGTTACAGTAAGTTCAACTGTTTTAGGTAATTCAACACCTAATGTTTCATTTTCATAAGACTGAATTTGAACTTCCATGTTAGCTTTTAAGAAGTTAAGTTCATATTCTAAATAGTCAGCTGGTAATTCTGTTTGTTCAAACGTTTGATTATCCATGAAAACATGTGTATCACCATCTGCATATAAATACTGCATACGACGGTTTTCAATTAAAGCAGTTTCTACTTTCTCTCCGCCTCTAAATGTTTTCTCCTGGATTGCACCCGTTCTTAGATTACGTAACTTAGAACGTACAAAAGCAGAACCTTTGCCTGGTTTTACGTGTTGGAAATCTAATACTTTCCAAATACCATTATCTACTGATATTGTTAAGCCTGTTTTAAAATCATTAACCGAAATCATTCAGTTTCCTCCTCGATTATAAGGTCTTCTATAAAATAATAAGGTTTTTAGTGCATTTAGTAAAGCGTTCACAGCCATTTTCTTTAATTAAAATGTCATCTTCTATACGAACGCCACCTAGACCATCTATATAAATGCCAGGTTCAATTGTAACACAATTATTGACGTCTAATTCAGTTTCAGATTTTCTAGAAAGATTGGGACCTTCGTGAACATCTAACCCTATACCGTGACCTAACGAATGTCCAAAGGCATCTCCATACCCTTTTTCCGTAATGTAATCTCTTGCTACTGCATCTAGAGCTTTACCTGTAATGCCTTTTTTAGCTGCTTCTATTCCTTTTAAGTTCGCTTCTAAAACAATATTGTAGATTTCTTTAAGTTGTGGGTCTGGCTCACCGATTGCAAATGTTCGTGTAATGTCCGAACTATAGCCCTTGTAATAAGCACCAAAATCTAAGGTGATCATTTCACCATGATTAATTACTTTATCGCTAGCTACACCATGTGGTAAAGCTCCTCTTACGCCTGAAGCAACTATGGTATCAAACGATGTCCCTTCTGCGCCTAATTCTAACATTTTACTTTCTAACTTTGCTTTTAGTTGCTGTTCCGTCATACCAGCTTTTGCAACAGTTAATATATACTCAAATGTTTCATCAACAATGTCTGAAGCTTTTTGTATTAGCTGAATTTCTGCTTCATCTTTTACTTCACGAATTTTTTCAATTACACCACTAATACTAATTAAACTAATGTAGGCTTTACTCAATTGTAAGTAAGTATCATAACTAACTAGATTACCTTCAAATCCGACATTTTGCACACTTAAGTTTTCAAGTTGTTGCTTTATTTCATCAATTAAGAAACCTTGTTGTTTGATGATTTTAAAATCTGGTGCTTGCGCAGTGGCTTGCTCTATGTATCTAAAGTCAGTAATTAATAAATTTTGTTCTTTCGTTATTATTAATGCACCACTTGTACCTGTGAAACCGGATAAATATCTTCTGTTAAAATCTGATAATATGACTGCTGCTTCTAAATGTTTTGTTTCTAATGCAGAATTTAATTTTTCAATTCTAGTCATCTTTCTTCCTCCTATTCAATAAATTTGTACATTTTCTATTTATACATTAAAATGATAGCATAATTATTATATAAATTTATAGTTTTTGAATTAGGAGCGTATTATGAAGAAAAAAATTGTAGCTATTTTAGGTGCTTCATGTTTGTTAGTTGGTTGTGGTAGTCAAAATTTAGGGCCACTAGAAGAAAAGACCACGCAACTTCGCGATGAAAATCATAAGTTGAAAAGTAACATTCAGGATTTAAAACAACAAATTAGTAAAGAAAAAAGTAACATCACAGCTTTGGAAAAAGATAAAAAAAACATAGCTACAGCTAAAAATAACAATAAGAAAGTTACAAACTTAAAAGCATCTTCTACATATTATCAAGACATTGCTAAATCTATTAAACAGTACGATGAAATTGAAAGTGATGTCACGAAAAATAAAGGTGATAAAAAAATTCAAGAAAAACTTACCGATATCACTAATAAAATTGATACAGCCTTTACTACGTACAAAAACGATATAAATAAAGAAAAAATGAGTAGTGATGACAAGGAAAAAAATAAAGACATTACTAAACTTAATAAAAAATTAAGTGATGCAATGAGTGATATTAGAGAAGGTTACAATGGCAAAGATAAGAAAAAAATTCAAAAGGGACAAAATGCTTTATCAACTATAAGTATCAATAATAGTCAAAGTTAGAATCACATAGGAGTGTTTTAAGTGAAACAAGCGATATTTTATATTGTCATCGCTGTGGCAGTAGTTGGATTAATTCTTAATTTAGATGCATTTATTTTTAGTTTTGTAAGAATGGCAATTAGCTTAGCGATATTTGCTGGAATTATTTACGCAATTTATTATTTCTTCTTTTTGACAGAAGACCAACGTAAATATAAGCGTGCGCAACGTAAATATAAAAGACAAAATAGAAAGAAAAAATAAGTGCTATTTTAAAAGCGCAACGACATTGAATGTCGTTGCGCTTTTTAATACTTTTTCATTTATTTTCTATAATTCCATTCATCCGATTTATACTTTTCAATTAAGGTATTTATTTCTTCTTTTTGGTTTTGATTAAGCTCTAGTGGTTTGAAATTGATGTCTAAGCCTTTTTTAAATCCAATTTCAAAAGCTTCTTCCATCTCTTCTAGTGTAATATATCGATCTGAAATATCATTAATGGCGACTGCTTTGTCTACAAAGGCTTGTTTCATTTTATCTTTTAAACGCTCATTTTTGAATATAAACATGTCAAATAGATCGTCAATGTCCACATCTTGCAATAACGAACCGTGTTGTAAAATAACGCCTTTTTGTCTAACTTGGGCGCTACCTGCTATTTTTCTACCTTCTACTACTAATTCATACCAGCTCGGAGCATCGAAACATACAGCACTTCTTGGTTGTTTGAGTTTAGCTCTTTCTTCTTTCGAGCGAGGAATGGCAAATGAAGCATCAAAACCTAAATGCTTAAACCCTTCTAACAATCCCTCAGAAATTACTCTATAAGCCTCTGTAACCGTCGAGGGCATGTCTGGATGTGATTCTGGAACAATGACACTATAAGTTAATTCTTTGTCATGTAGCACACCTCTACCGCCTGTTTGACGTCTGACAAGTCCATATCCTTTTTCTTCAACTTTATCGATATCAATTTCTTTTGTAAGCCTTTGAAAGTAACCAATAGATAATGTTGCAGGATCCCAAGTATAAAATCTAATGACAGGATCTATTTCCCCTCTGGAAACAAAATTCAGTAAGGCTTCATCCATCGCCATATTAAAATAAGGATCTTTACTCCCAGTATTGATAAAATTCCATGTTTCTGTCACATTCAAAACTCCAATCGCTAAATTAAATTGTGATAACATATATTTTGTGTTATCGTTTTCAATAATTGTATAAGTTTGTCAGTCTTTCTTATTAATCAAAAGCAAAAATATTTTGATAAATTGGGCTAACAGTCTTATAATATATAATATCGGTTAATTAGGGAGGATGCAAGATGAGTAATTTTTGGTTTATAGCGTTAGCAGTTTTAATAATTATTATCGCTTACATGCTAATCAATTATCTTCTTAATAAAAGAGCAGTCACAGAATTAAACCAAAATGAATTCCATAATGGTTTGCGTAAAGCTCAAGTTATTGATGTAAGAGAAAAAGTAGATTATGATTACGGCCACATCAATGGTGCGCGTAACATACCAATTACTATGTTTAAACAAAGATATCAAGGTTTGAGAACAGATCAACCTATTTATCTGTGCGATGCTAATGGCATTGCCAGTTATCGTGCCGCTAGAACTTTAAAGAAAAATGGGTATAAAGATGTTTATATGCTTAAAGGCGGATACAAAAAATGGACTGGTAAAATCAAATCTAAAAAGTAGTTTAAATATTTCACTTAATAATAAGCGAGTAACTATATTTCATATATAGTTACTCGTTTTTTATTAAAATAGACAAAAATAAATCCGGATAATTAATTATCCGGATTTATTTAATATAATACTTATTCTTTTTCAGAACGAAGATTTTCAAATTTTAAAACAGGTTGTCTAGCTGCTTTAGTTTCATCTAATCTATCAATGATTGTTGTATGTGGTGCTTCTAAGACTTTATCTGGATCTTCTTTTGCTTCATTTGCAATTTCAATCATTTTATCACAGAAATAATCAAGGGTTTCTTTAGATTCTGTTTCAGTTGGTTCAATCATCATACCTTCCTCAACATTAAGTGGGAAGTAAATTGTTGGTGGATGAACACCGAAATCAAGTAATCGTTTAGCCATATCTAACGTTCTGACACCGTGTTCTTTTTGTTTTGAACCACTTAATACAAATTCATGTTTACAAAATTGTGGATAAGGGATTTCGAAATGATCCTTCAATCGAGCTTTAATATAATTTGCATTTAATACAGCTGCCTCAGAAACTTCTTCAAGTCCTTTATTCCCCATCGTACGAATATAAGTATAAGCTCTTAGATAGATACCAAAATTACCGTAAAAAGGTTTTACGCGTCCTATAGAATTTTCGATATCATTATCATATTTATATACATCGTCTTCTTTGACTACCATTGGTTTTGGTAAGAAACTAGCTAATTCTTTTTTCACACCGACTGGTCCAGAACCTGGTCCACCGCCACCATGAGGCCCAGTAAATGTTTTGTGCAAGTTAAGATGTACCGCATCAAACCCCATGTCTCCTGGTCTTACTTTGTCCATAATGGCATTTAAATTCGCACCATCATAATATAATAATCCGCCAGCTTCATGAACAATATTTCTTATATCCATAATATTTTTTTCAAATATACCTAATGTATTAGGATTTGTAAGCATAATTGCTGCAGTGTTTTCATTTACAACTCTTTTTAAGTCGTCAATATCAACTTCACCGCGTTCGTTCGATTTAACTGTAACCGCTTTGAAACCAGCAAATGCTGCAGAAGCTGGGTTAGTACCATGTGCGGAGTCAGGTACAATAACTTCATCACGATGTCCTTCACCATTTTTTTGATGGAATGCCTTGAATATCATCAATGCAGTCCATTCACCATGCGCACCGGCAGCTGGTTGCAACGTTACTTCATCCATACCGGTTATTTCTTTAAGTTCTTCCTGTAAACTATGAATTATTTCTAAAGAACCTTGAACTTGTGATTCATCTTGCAGTGGATGTGACTCGGCGAATCCTGGTATTCTTGCTATTTTTTCATTGATTTTTGGATTGTATTTCATTGTACATGAACCTAAAGGATAAAATCCTGAATCAACACCGAAGTTTTTATTTGAAAGCTCAGTATAATGACGTACTAAATCTAATTCAGCGACTTCAGGTAGTTCTGCTTTATTTTTTCTTATAAATTTGTCGTCTAATAATTTTTCTACTGCACCGTTATCTATTTCTTTTTTGGGTAACGAATATGCATAACGACCTTTTTTAGAACGTTCAAATATTAATGGACTAGATTTACTTACTACCATTTAATTCACCTGCTTTCTTAACAAATGTATCTATCTCATCTTTAGTTCTTAATTCTGTCACTGCTACTAACATTTGATTTTCATAATCCTTTGAGACTTCACTTAAATCAAAACCGCCAATAATATCTTGTTGTAGTAATGCATCATTAATATCTTTTACAGGTTTATTAAACTTCACGACAAATTCATTAAATGATGTGCCATTTGAAACTTCTAAACCAGCTTCTTTAAATTGTGCTTTTGCATAATTAGCATTTTCAAAGTTTTGTACTGAAATGTCATAAATACCTTGTTTACCTAATGCAGACATGCAAATTGAAGAAGCTAATGCATTTAACGCTTGGTTTGAACAAATGTTTGAAGTGGCTTTATCTCGACGAATATGTTGTTCACGTGCCTGTAGCGTTAAAACGAAACCACGATTTCCATCTCCATCTTCAGTCTGTCCAACCAAACGTCCCGGTATTTTTCTCATTAATTTTTTCGTTGTTGCAAAGAAACCACAATGCGGACCACCAAATTGCGCTGGTATACCAAATGGTTGTGTGTCTCCTACAACAATATCCGCTCCAAAACTACCTGGCGGTGTCAATAAACCTAAAGCAAGTGGATTGGCATAAACAATAAACAGTGCCTTTTTGTCTTCAATAAATGAATGTATTTTTTCTAAATCCTCAATAGATCCATAAAAGTTTGGATACTGCACAGCAACTGCCGCTGTATCATCGTCAATTGCATTTTCTAATTTTTCTAAATCTGTAATTGTACCATCAAGGTCTACTTCTACAACTTCAAATTCTTCTCGAGTTTTAACGTAAGTTTTTAATACTTGCAAAGCTTGATAATGTAGTCCTTTTGAAACAACTATTTTATTTTTACGCGTTTGATTAAATGCTAAAATACATGCTTCTGCGAAACTTGTAATACCATCATACATAGATGAGTTTGCAATATCCATATCTGTTAATTCGCAAATTAATGTTTGGAATTCAAAGATAGCTTGTAATTCACCTTGCGAAATTTCTGGTTGGTATGGAGTATAAGCAGTATAAAATTCAGAACGAGAAATCATTGCATCTACAACTGCTGGTGCGTAATGATCATAAACACCTGCGCCTAAAAATGAACTATGCGTTTCTTTAGTTACATTTTTGCTTGCAATTCTGCTTAAGCGTTTTGTCAATGTCGTTTCAGCTTCACCATCTGGTATGGCCAACTCTCTATTTAATAAAATATCTTTTGGAACATCTCCAAATAATTCACTTATAGAGCTTGCTCCGATTGTATCCAACATTTCTTTTTTATCTTGTTCAGTTAATGGAATATAACGATGACTCACAGTAACACCCCTTTGATTTATTTACTAATCTGATTTTTTTTAACAATTTTAGCTTTAACTTGTCTTTTTCTAACCTGTACAACAACTTCTTTTCCCATTTCAAAAGCATCTCGATTGATTAGGGCTAGTCCAATTGATTTACCAGTTAAAGGTGATTGCGTACCTGAAGTAATTTCTCCAATTTGATTACCGTCTAAATCATATACTTCATACCCTGTTCTTGGAATACCTTTGTCGATCATTTCTAATCCTACTGTTCTTCGTTTAGAACCATTCTCTTTTTGATCTTTTAGTACTGATTTACCAATAAAATCGGCTTCTATTAATGGTTTTGCAGCAAATGCTATACCCGCTTCATATGGTGTGATTTTTTCGCTTAAATCTTGACCGTGTAATGGCAGTCCAGCTTCTAATCTTAATGTGTCTCTAGCACCTAAACCGCATGGTGTCACATCATTTTTTAGAATTTCATCCCACAAATATGGTGCATCGTCTGCATTACAGTATATTTCAAATCCATCTTCACCTGTATATCCAGACTGTGACAGTATTACATTTTTACCAAAGAATTCAACGTTTTGTTCAAATTCAAATGGTTTCATTTCAGATACATCAATATTTACATGTTGTTGGACTAAATCACGTGCTTTTGGTCCTTGTATAGCTAGTTGGCCATATTCAGTTGATACATTAATAACTTCAGCATCAAATACTTTAGCTTTTTCGCACATCCACTCAAAATCTTTTTCAGTATTTCCAGCGTTAACAACTAAAAGATAAACATTTTCTTCTAATTTATAAGTAATTAAATCATCAATGATGCCACCTTGTTCATTACATAAAGCTGTATACTGCGCTTTATGCGTTGTTACATTGTCTGTATCATTTGAAAGCAAATATTGTACTAAATTAGAAGCATCTGAACCTTTTATGATAATTTCTCCCATATGACTTACGTCAAATAAACCTATTTCAGTTCTAACTGCATTATGTTCTTCTTTAATACTAGAAAATTGGACTGGCATTGCCCATCCACCAAATTCTACTATTTTAGCCCCACTATCTACAAAAGTTTGATATAGTGGTGTTTTTTTAAGTTCATTGGACATGAAGAAACCTCCTAAAAATTATATAATAAAAAAACAGGGTAGCCTAAACTACCCTGTTGTAATATTCCAGGAATGCGTTACAGTATTATCCTTTTGCCTGAGAGTTTCGTAAAAACTTGCACCTTCGGCGATGGACTAAAGTTAAGTTATATTAAGTATAACTACCATTCTCTCTAATACTGATCATTCGCAAACAATCGCTTCCATGATATCATTTTGTAAATCTGAAAGAGATTGACTACTATTTACTTTTATGAATGCGATTTCATTATATCTTGAAACCCTAGATGAATACAAGCTTTTTAATTCAAATAACGATTTATTATTTGCATTTGGTCTATTGCTGTCATTTTTAATTCTTTTGTAAAGAATTTCTATATCACAATCTAACCAGATTACTTTTGGCTGTTCTTTTAATATTCGGAATGATTCATCGCCTTCTATTATACCACCACCGGTTGAAATGATATCATAACGTTGAACACATTCTTGTAGATATTCATTTTCTAATTTTCTAAATCCTTGCTCACCAATGGCTTCGAAAATTTCAGGGATAGATTTATTTTCCTGTATTGCTATATGTTCATCTAAGTCAATATAGGAGAGTTGATTATTACTTGCTAGAAATTGACCCAAAGTTGTCTTACCTGTTCCCATAAATCCAATAAGTATGAGTGGTTCTATTTTATTATTCAAAACTAACTTCCTTTTTTATGTATGTGTTTATTTGATCTTTATAATACGATTCAATATTATCTAATGTTTTTAATTGTAATCCAATTTGAAATGTATAAATCGTAATTAAAGATAAATATAGCATAAATATGACTAGCATAAAAGGATACATATAAGCAGGATGATTAGAAAACAATTTTCTTTTCATAATAAATACCTTTCTCAAAAATTTTAAAATTAATTACTACAGATTTATCATTAATAATTTTGAACTTTGCACTAACAACATTATGTAATGTAGTAATGTTTCCTTTTCCATCTAACGTTTTAATTAATTTGTTATTTTTAAATTCATAAATGATGTTTCTCTGTTTATTTCTAATTACAATATGGTGTTCATCGGATTGATTTTTAAGAACATAAGCATTTTCTTTAATTAAATCTTGTGTCAAATCTCTTGAGAAAAATGCCAAGTCTACTTCTTGAGCATTCATAATTTGCTCATTGATGGTGCCTGTCGTTCTAATTAATGTGGGTAATATTGAAAAAATGAGTATAGTTATAAAAAGTGCAAACAAGACTTCTATATATGTAAAAGCTCTAAATTTATTTGAAGAAACATTTTTCATATGTTTCTCCCTTTTTGAAAATACAAATTTTGTCGTTACTCATTTTAACGCTATAATCTTCAATCATAATTCCACTTTTCAATTCCTGTCTTTTATAGTGGTAAAGTGAATTAAGTAATATTCTAGTTAGATCTATTTCATGGCTTTTGTGTTGAATATCCAACTTTAATTGCAATATCATAGGTATAAATAAGATACAAATCAGTGTGATAATTGAAAAAGATAAAAGACTATCCATCAATAACGAGGCATTAACATTAAATTTTCTCATATCTAATACGTCCTTTTTCAATATGAAATATGATTTTATAAAGATTTTTATTCGTTTTTAGGTAGACACTTCCAAATTTGTTTGTTTCTCCTTTTTTGTTAAATGTTATAAATTTCAAATTTGTTCTTGGATGTATAAAGCTATTTAAAGGGAGTATTATTGCTTTGGCCCTTTTATTAGAGGGGAATTGTTCATTAATAATAATTTTATTAGAGTAATCATTAAAGACCAGTGTAATTGATTGGTTATCTTTAATCGCTTTAGATTTAATATAGTTGAATTGCATAATTAAATTATTAATTTTACGCTGTTCTATTTTGTTATTATTAGTATCGAAAGCACTGATATTAGATAGTTGGAAATATAAGAGTAAACTAATAATACAGACCACAAAAAGCATTTCTATATAAGTAAATGCGCTTTTAATTTGCAACAGCTTCACCATTGTTAATAGTGATGGCTGCACCAGATTTACATGACTTTTGATTTTCTTTAATGTATCCTTCTGTAACTAAGTCTTCTATAGACGATGGCTTTTTATTAAACTTTAAAGCATACGCTTCAATTTGGCTATCAATCATTTTAAGTTGTGCCTCACATCCAGTATTTTGCAAGTGAGACGATTGTTTAGCTATATTGGGTATAATTAATATTAATAATAAGCTAATTATCAATAATACAAGTAACATTTCTATTAATGTAAAAGCTTTTCTATTAATTTTTAGTTTTTTCATAATTGATTTAACTTCCTCTATTCGTAATTATTTAATCGTTTGCATTAAATCAAACATAGGCAACATAATAACTAGATATAATGACACTATTAATATAGCAATTAAAGAGAAAACAATAGGTTGTATGAACTTTATGATTAAATGAATCAACTGTTCTATTTGAGACAGTATCATTTCACTATATAGTTTCATTTCTATCTCTAGCCTTCCTTTTTTCTCACCTTCTTCAACAAAAATAATCAAATTTTTTTCAAAACACTGTAAATGCTTTAATACTTCACTTAAATTTAATCCTTGTTGTATCCCTTTTGAAATTTCATTTGCTAAAAATATTAAATATTCATCTTGCTGTTTAGCGTATATTTCAACAATCTTTTGTAAAGTTATACCATTTTTATAGAATAAAGATAATTCAGAAGCTAAGCAAAATGTTTTATAATACTTGAAAAATTTCGAAATAATGGGTATTGATAAGAGGATTTTATGCTTTATTTCTATAGATGACTTTCTATATATGATGAAAATACCTAAAATGATTAGTATAAAAATTATTGAACTATATAGGAGATACGATGGGAGGTTTGTGATGAATAAAGATAGATAGAGTTGTAATGGGGAAATACTTACATCCATACTACTATATAAATTTTGAAACTCGGGGATGATTGTATGGTTTAAAATAATTAACATTATCAAAAAAACGATAAGTAACAACGCGGGGTATTGTATTGTTTTTAAAAAGCGTTGCTTCGATTTATAGTTTTTTACTAAATATTCATAAGCGTGTGGCAAAGTAATAGTTAAATCTCCAAATATTTCTGCAAAATTGATTAACGTTAAGATGGATTTAGGATAATTTAGTAACCTTAATATTTTTGCGCAGCCAGCACCATTATTTAATTCTGCTTCAATTTGCAACTTTAATTGGCGATTTTTAATGTTTGTATATTGAATTAAAAAAAGAAATGCTTCACTTAGCGTATAACCGCGGTCTAACAAATCTTTTAATTTTATCAATAACGTTATTTTGTTTTTTTCTGATAAATTGAAAATATTTTTAAATTTAAATATAGCGCTCCATAGTTTCCTCACAAATAACACCTGCTTTGGCTAATTGAGTTAATTGAGTAGACAAATTAGAAAATGAACTAGGTAATGTATAGTCATTGTCTATTAAATGATTTATTTGTGCTTTAGTAAGTTGTTCATATACAAGTTTTCTTTGATTATTATAAGTCGTAATTAGTCTTTGGTTTAAAACGGTTAATAAAGCTTGTTTCATTTCTTGCATCGTTAGTCCCATTTCTTTAAGCCTTAATAATGCGCCTTTACAGTTATTAGCGTGAATTGTTGTTAATACTAAATGACCACTTAGACTCGCATGCATTACTTGTTTAGCTATTATGGCATCTCTAATTTCACCAATCAAAATAATGTCAGGATCACATCTTAAAATCGCTTTAAAAGTATTTGCATAATTGATACCTGCTTTTTTATTAATCGATACTTGTGTAATTCCAGATACTAGCTGCTCCACTGGATCTTCAACTGTTATGATATTTAAATCTAACTGCTCTTTTGCATGCATGACCATTTGATACATTAAAGTGCTTTTTCCGGAACCAGTGGGTCCACTTAATAATATAAGCCCCTGTTTTTTATTCATTAATTTATATAATGTACCTAAATTACTTGTATCACTTCCTTTTTGAAAATACTGTGGAACAATTCTGATAACACAACTTTCTATTCCCAGAGATAAAGGTAGCGTGGATATTCTTAAAAAGTAAATTTGCTTGAATTTGTAAGTATATCTACCACTTTGAGCAACATTATGTTTAGACACATCTAAACCAGCTTGATATTTCATATAGGTTAATAATTTCAAATAAATATGTTGCTGTATGGATTCAATTGGTGCAAGCGTATCTTGAACTCTGAATTTAATATATATTTTGTCATTTGAAGGAATAAAGTGCACATCAGTGGCCTTTGTACTAATCGCTTTTTTAAGTATATTATTAAATAAAAGTTTCAAAAAATCCACCTCCTACTTATATACACGTAAGAGATGGATAAATTACTTCTAATCTACTTATAAAGTTTGCGTTAAATTGAAAGCTATTCACCCATGCAAATATGGGTTAAGTTGTTCATCTTCAACAGTTGTATATGGTCCATGTCCAGGGAATAATGGTAGGTCCTCTTCAAGCGTAAATAATTTATCAAGTATCGAATCTACTAAAGTTTCATAATCTCCTTTATATAAATCCGTTCTACCGATACCTTGTTTAAACAAGGTGTCTCCTACAACTGCAAAATCTTTAAATACAAAAGTTAAACTACCTGGTGAATGACCTGGCGTATGCAGGACATTGAAATCAAAGTTAACAATATTTGTCTGGCCTTCAGTTAATGATTGTGGTGTGACTGAACTAATAACTTGTGGAAGGCCATATTGTTTGAATTTTTCTGAACCGTTTTTTTGAGTATCTGTTAAAAAATCAAATTCTGCTTTATGCATGTACACGGGTACTTGATACTTTTCTACAATAGCATCTAATGCACCTATATGGTCAAAATGTGCATGCGTTAATAAAATTGCAGATAATGGCTTATTAATTTGATTTAATTTTTTAATAATCAAGTCGCTATCACTTGCAGGATCAACTAAAAGTACATTTGTCTCATTTTCTATAAAATAAGCATTTGTATCGACCAATCCTAAAGTTAAACTTGATATTTTCATTATGCTTGCCCTCCATTATTCAAATGGTTTTCCACAGATTTTAGTTTATCATTCATTTTACGTGATTTATCTCTTCTATCATCAATTCTAATATTTGTACAAACACGATCTAATCCTTTGTCAAAAGGTAACTCATGAATTGCTTGCACAACTTCGAATAAATCTTTCAAGTCACCTTCAATTAAAGTATTCATAGGTGTCAGTTGATAATCTATTTTCCCTTGATTTTTATACTCTTTTAATTTCGTTTGTATTTCAGCAATATATTTACTTACACTTGGCCCTTCTGTACCAACTGGTATAACGACTACATCTACAATTGCCATTATTTTGCACCTTCCTTTTCAATTACATAAGTATATATTAAACCTGCAGCACCTGTAATGCCTGCATCATTGCCAAGTTGCGCTTGTACGATTTCAGTATCTTTCTGTGCTGGAGTGAAAGCTAAATTATGATATTCCGTTTTAATGTTTTCAATCAAAATAAGTCCCGCAGTTGACATACCACCACCTAAAACAATGTATTTAGGGTTACTCGTTACACTTAAAATACTACATAAATAAGCAATATAATTAGCAACGCGTTCTGTGATAAATATGCAGAATTGATCTCCTGCTTTCGCCGCATCAAAAACAGCTTTTGCAGTTACATTATTTTCTTTTATTAATTGGAGTATAGATGACTTAAAAGTTAATTTTGGATAATAAAAGTTAACAAGATTAACTACGCCTGTAGCAGATGCAACTGTTTCAATACAACCCGATTTACCACAATTACATTTAAAACGTTGGTCATGGTCTACTCGGAAATGACCAATTTCAGCTCCTGAACCATTGTGTCCATGTACGATTTCGCCATTCGAAATAATACCTCCGCCAAGTCCTGTGCCAAGTGTAATTGCAACTACATCATCAGCACCATTACCTGCACCTTTATGTTTCTCTCCTAGTGCAGCTACGTTAGCGTCATTATCAACATAAACTGGACAATCAACAAATTGTTTGAAAATATTCCTAACATTTACTGGTTCCGTCCAATATAAATTGACTGCACCGTTAACTTCACCCGTTTCAAAATTAACAGGACCAGGAACTCCTATACCAACACCGATAACATCAGAAAAAGTATAATCAGATTGATCAATATATGCGACAAAAGTATCATAAATATTTTTCAACAATTGATAACCCGTTGTATCTGATGTATCCGTGTTAATTGACCATTTTGAAATACGATTTAAATTTTCATCAAAACAACCTAATTTACAAGTTGTACCACCTATATCTGCTGCTAGTATGATTTTATTCATATATTACTTACTCCTTCTCTGACTAATGATTAATCTGCATTTTAAATATTCATCTTTTGATATAAGATTATAATCATATAAAGATTTTATCTCTTGTTCCATCATTTCATACATATCCACTTTATCTTTAAAGTATATAATAAAGCCGAATTTTTTTAAAAGTTGCTGAACATCGTAAAATGAATTAATTTTCTGAATCACTATTATCGCTCAATTCTTTATTTAAATTAATATAGTCTCTATTATTTGGATCAGCTTTTAATGCATTTTTGATATACTTTTTAGCTTTATCATTATTATCCAATGATCTATTTGCAATTGCGAGTTGGTAATTTAAGATACCTGAATTAGGGAAATATCGTAAGCCACGTTCCCAAGATGCGATGCCCTCAGCTTTAGAATTTTGTGTTGTTTTAATCAATCCACTTAAATAATATGTTTCATCATCTGCATAGCTTTTATTGATTGTACGTTGAACCATATTTTTCGCTTCATCATAATTACCTTGTTTCATTTCTTTAGTAATAATGCTGTTATAGATATTATCTTCCTTAATGGTGAAAATTCTAACCTGAGCAGCTAAAAATAAAACAAGAATAGTAATTAAAATAATCCAAAAACGTGTTTTATTCATTTTGAAATAATATCCCATTAATGTAATCAATAATCCGCCAATAAATCCACCAATATGGGCCACGATATTTATATTTTGCATAAATAAAGATAAACCAATCATAATGACAAGTACAATTAATAATTGACCGATAAGCTTACGATTAAATTGTTTGCCTATATACATAAATGTGAAAATTGCACCAATAAGGCCAAAAATCGCACCGCTAGCACCTACCGAAACGGTATCAGTATTAAAAGATAAAGAAGCAAAGTTACCAAATAAACCAGCTACCAAATAGATAACGAACATACGCCAATGACCTACAATTGATTCAACTATTTTACCAAATATGAATAAACTCAACATATTCATTAATATATGTTCAAAATTATAATGTAAAAATATAGATATTATTAAACGATACCATTCACCATGAACAACATTAAAATGCACTAATCCACCAACATCTAAGAGCTTTAAATCTGAGAAACGATTTAAAAACAATACCATAAATAACCAAATCACAACATTTAATATGATTAAAGCATAGGTCACTGGTGAAAACTTCAACATGTGTTTTTCAATTGGATTCGTATTTAAAGCACGCTGTTTATAATACCCTTTTGTTTGCTTTGTATTTCTTTTATATAATTGTCTGATAAACACATTAGGGAGCAAGCGTTCCATATGATCTGCTTCTCTAATTATCTTGACCTTAAATTTTACTGGATGATTTTCATTTAAATTTTCATCTGTAAAATGCTTATCAGTAAAAATAAACAATTCATAATTATTAGGTTCAAAACCTAGAAAAGTACTGATATCTTGCTGATTTTCTTGGATTCTGCTTTTATCAAATCTCACTTCTTGGGTTGAATTTGCTCCATATTTGAAAATAACGATACTACGCTTACGTTGATTCGCTAACCAAACTTCGTTAGTTTCTTGATTTTTATGTACAACATGATAATTTAGATATTTAATCCAAGTGTAAATACACTTCCAATAATGCTTTTCTGTAATCATTTTCCCCTCCATTATCTTGTTGTCGCTATGATTAGTTTTTCTACAGGTTGATCATGTGTTTCAACTTTAAAGTCACTTAATTGAAAATCATAAATTAAACTCATCGTTGGTTGATTATATGTACTGATAAATTTATCAAAGTAACCGCCACCATAACCAATTCTATAGCCACTATCATTAAAAGCTACCCCAGGAACAACTAATAAATCTAATTCATTGGATATTTCAGTCTTTGTATTTACATGATTCATCCCTTTAGCATCTTTACCAATATGCTTTAAATCGTCAATATGTTTAAAAGACATTTCACGCAATTGGTAATTTGTTTCAGGTACAAATACTTGTTTACCATCGTCTAGCATCTGTTGAATCAAAGTATATGTATTAACTTCGTGCGGCATGGATAATACAATACCTATACGAGAAGCAGTGCGGTATTCATCGGTATTAAAAAATTGATTAGCTAAAAACTGATCTGCTCGTTGTTTTTCCTGTTTGTTTAACATAAAAGATTTCATTAATTCAATATGTTTTTTTCTCAATAATTTTTTATCCATTTTGTACACCTTCCCGTAATTCATACTTTTATTATTATAACGTTAATGAATCATAATGTCATTAAACTGCAATTTGAATCACAATTTTTTTATAAGATTTAAGTTATGAAAATTTAAAATGTTAATTATAAATTGATTTATTCACTCATTTTAATAAACCACATAAAAATAACCAGATTCTAATAGAATCTGGTTTAAATAATATTAATTATTTTGTTTCACGGTGCATAGTGTGCTTATTATCACGTGCACAGTGTTTTTTCATTTCTATACGTTCAGGATTAGTACGTTTATTTTTTGTAGTGATGTAGTTTCTTTCTCCACATTCTGTACAAGCTAGAGTTACGTTTACGCGCATGCTAATTCCTCCTTACCTTTTCAAAATACGACTAATTAATCATACCATTTAGTTATAAAATTGAAAAGTATTATTTTTCAATAAAGGCGACTATACCAGTATTTTAAATAAAATTGATGCTAAAATATTAATCTTTTGACTTTTCTTTGAAATAGTAATTAATAACATCTCGTCCTAAATCGCCACCATTTAACCATGGCTCAGGTACTGGTTGGTTTGTATATACAATAGAAAATGCAAGCTGTGGATTTTTGATTGGCGCATAACCAATGTAAGTTGAATTAACTCTTGGTTCGCCATCTTGAAATACTTCCGCAGTTCCAGTTTTACCAGCTGATGGCACTTCTGTATCTTTGAAACTTTGATAACCAGTTCCATCTTTTTCGTTAAATGCCATTTTGAATCCTTCTTGTACTTCATTCACTTCATTTTGTGTATTATTAACTTTATTCAACACTTGACCTTTCACTTTTTCTTTAACTGGCCCAAGCGTTTCTTTGTTAGTCGCTTTTCTAATTTCTAAACCAACATGTGGTTGAACTCTATAACCATTATTACCGATTGTTGAAACGTATTGAGATAATTGCATAGGAGTGTAGGTATCATATTGTCCTATGGCTAAATCAAGGTAATTACCAGGATTGTCTGTTAATGGCTCAATTTGTCCGTTTGTTTCATTTGGTAAATCAATACCTGTTTTCACTCCTAAACCAACCTGATTTAAACCTTTACGCAATTTTTGTCCAGCACTCGTAATATCGGTTGGTAATGACATATTCGGAGTATAAGGTGATCCGGCTAATTTTAATGCTGTTTTGAACATATAAACGTTTGATGAATGCATGAGTGCTTCTTTATCGTCAATTCTTACTTTACCATCTTGGTTGAAATAAGAATGTTTTGTTAAACCACCAGCGAATTTAAGCGGCTCATCAATCATTTCTTCTCCAACTTTAATTGCATTATTTTGATAGCCAGCAAGTAGCGTGCCGCCTTTTACTGAGGAACCAACTGCATATTGAGAAGTAAATGTTCCAATATCATAATCTGTTAAATCACCATTTTTATCTATTTGCTTACCTGCCATTGCTAAGATATCACCATTATTTGGGTTTTGCACAACAATTAATGCATTGTCCATATCTTTAGCGCCTTCACTACGCAATTTTGAGATTTGCTTTTCTAAATATTCTTCAGTTTTCTTCTGTAAATCTACATCAATACTTAATACAAGATCATCGCCACGTGAACCTGGATTAATTACTTTAGAGTCTATAACTTCACCTGATTTATCAGTGGTATATTTCATTTCTTTTTTCTTACCTTTTAAAATATCATCATATTGATATTCTAAATATGATTTACCTACACGATCGTTTCGAGAATACCCTTTGGCTAAATACTGCTCAGTCAATTCTTTTGGAATACCTTCTTCAGTCGTAGAAACGTCACCGAAAATGCCTCTTAACGTATCACCATATGGATATTTTCTATCCCAATCCATAGTCGTATTTACACCCGGCATATCAGATAATTTTTGCGAAACGGCTGCATACTCTTCATCACTTACATCTTCATTTTTAATTGTTTGTGGATCAAGTGCAGAACCAGACATCATTTCTCTATAAATAGCAAGGATTTGTAAATCTTTATCATTTAGTGAGTTAATTTGATTTTTACCTACTTTTTTATATAAAGCATCATCATATTCATCTTGGGTAATATTACCGTCATCTAACAATACTTGCTCGTTTTTCATTAAACTTTTAGCTTTATTTGGATGAAGTTGTATCCAATAATCTTGTTTATCACGATCAGTAATTTTATCTGTATCCATTTTAATAAGTTTTGATAATTTTTCAGCAGTTTTCAATACTTCTGATTGTGAAGTTTTTCTTCCTCTTGCATATGTAATCGCTTTTTTAGAAGCATTGTCGACAAGGACTTTGCCATTCCTATCTAGAATACGACCTCTAGGAACAGCTTCGTTAACTGTCAGGTTTTCACTATTTTTAATAAGTTGCTTATAATGAGAACCTTGTGCAATTTGTAAATATCCTAATCTTAAAATAATTATCGCAAAAATGAATACAATGATTCCAAATATAAAGCTAATTCTTTTATTCATCGTATTTCTAATTTTTTCATCATTTGATTTTTCTTTTAATCTTTTTAGCAAAACAGCATACCTCTATTCAATAGTTCTCACTACAAATGATATATGAAATCAGTCAATATTTCTATTATTTTAGTTAAAAAAAATGACGACCTTTGAAAAGGCCGTCATAATCGTACGCGCAATTATTTTGCAGCGTTATATAATTCGTCAACTTTTTCCCAATTAACAACATTCCAGAAAGCACTAATATAGTCTGGACGTTTATTTTGGTATTTAAGGTAATATGCGTGTTCCCAAACATCTAATCCTAAGATTGGTGTTTTACCTTCAGTTAATGGGTTATCTTGGTTAGGTGTTGTAACGATTTCTAAGTTACCGTTATTCACAACTAGCCATGCCCAACCTGAACCGAAACGAGCTGCTGCTTTGTCAGCAAATTCTTCTTTAAATGCATCTAAAGAGCCCCATTGTTCTTTAATTTTATCAACAACAGTACCTTTTTCTTCTGAGTTTGGAGTTAATAATTCCCAGAATAGTGAGTGGTTTAAGTGTCCACCACCATTATTTCGAACAGCTGTTTGAATATTTTCTGGAACACTGTCTAAGTTTGCAACAATTTCTTCGATTGATTTAGATTCTAAATCAGTTCCTTCTACTGCTGCATTTAATTTAGTTACATAAGTGTTATGGTGTTTGTCATGGTGAATTTCCATTGTTTGTTTATCAATGTGTGGTTCCAATGCATCAAAACCATAAGGTAAATTTGGTAATTCAAAAGCCATAAATAATCATCCTCCTAATTAATCTTTAAATAAAGCATAACAATTATTAATGATGACAACAATTAATATGCTTAAACATTAATTGTAATGTCATAATATAGTATTTGTTATCTTTAGTTACTTTATTAGTATATCTCAAAAACAGCTTATTTAAACATGTTTAGCAAACAATTTTAAAAATTCACTTTAATTCATACTAATGACCTATGTTTAAAAAGAGATAAGCTTGTAGAAAGAATGAATTTTTCACGTTTTACAATAAATCAATTACTCATATATTATGCTTTTTGGCACGATTCGCATATGCCATAAACTTCTAATTTATGTGTGTGAATATCTACTTTTGGTAAAAATGCTTTAATTTGATCAATTGGACAAAAATCTATTACTTTTGTATCGCCACAGGATTCACAAATAAAGTGATGGTGATGATGATCAGTACATGCAATTCTGAATTTCATTTCTCCATCTAGTTCAGTACCTTCTACAATACCTAAATCTTTAAATAAATGTAAGTTTCTATAAATTGTATCGAATGAAATGCCAGGGTAATTTTTGTCCATTTTTTGTTGTATTATTTTTGCATTGATGTATTTATCTTCTTCTACAAAAATATCAATCATTTCACGTCTTTTATTTGTATATTTGTGTCCATGATTTTTAATAATGCCAATAGCTTCTTCAGTCTTCATCTTTAGCAACTCCTTTAATCGATTTTACTTTTAATCTTTGATACATCATCGTTATTGCTAAAATAAGTACAAGTAGTACTACTATTACACCGCCAGGAGATATATTCATATAAAATGCTAGAACAAGTCCAGCGATAACAGAAAACTCTCCAATAATCACGCTCAATATAATTAATTGTTTAAATCCTTTAGTTATTCGCATTGAAACTGCTACTGGTAACGTAATTAAAGCACTTACCAATAATATGCCTACAACACGCATAGAAGCAGAAATTACCATTGCAACGATAATTATAAATAAAAATTGTATCCATTTTGGAATTCCAATTACTTTACTATATTCCTCATCGAACGATAATATAAATAGTTCTTTATAAAATGAGAAAATAAATATGAGTACGATAACTACAATCACGATAATAGTTGATAAATCACTTAATGTAACAGCACTGATTGAACCAAATAATAGCCCAACTATTTCTTGGTTAAATCCATCAGCGAGTGATATAAAGATAGCACTTAATGCAATACCTGCGCTCATGATGATAGGAATCGCAATTTCCTGATAATTACTATAAGATGTTCTTAAATTCTCTATAAGTAAAGCGCCTATAATAGCAAATAAAATACCAAACCACATTGGGTTAATAAATACAAATGCAGGTATCACCGTTATAATGAACATGCCAAAGGAAATACCTCCCAGTGTAACATGACTGAGTGCATCGGCAATGAGTGACAATCTTCTAACAACGATAAAAGCACCAATAAGTGGTGCAATGAAACCAATTAATATACCACTGATAAGTGAATATCTCATAAAATCAAAATTCAGTAGGGCTTCTATCATGATGAACAACACTCCCTACTATGTTGATGATCAACAAATTGTATTGGATGACCATAAATTTTTGAAATTTCTACTTCGTCTAGAGATTTAAATGCTTCTGTTGTTCCATGGAAATGTATATGTTTATTGAGACATGCAACCTCTGTAGCTGTATCGGCAACCACACCAATATCATGAGTTACTAGTATAATTGTTACGCCTTCATTTTTGAGTCTTTCCAACGTTTCATAAAATTCACTAACATGTTTTGCATCAATACCACTTGTCGGTTCATCTAAAATTAATACCGAAGGCTCACTTATAAGTGCTCTAGCTATTAACACGCGTTGTTGTTGACCTCCGGATAATTCAGCAATGTTTTTATCTATTAAATGTTTTATATTCAGTCTTTTTAATACAATTTCTACTTTTCTCTCATCTTTTTTATTGAACCATTGAAACAGTCTTTTACGTTTAGTTAGACCACTTATCACAACTTCTTTAACACTTGCAGGGAACCCCGCTTTAAAGGCTTGTGCTTTTTGTGAGACGTAACTTATTTTTAACAATGATTGTTTGCCATTATAATCTTTTCCATCCACATATATTTGACCTTTTTGGATGGGTAATAACCCTAGGATAATTTTCAATAGTGTTGATTTTCCAGCACCATTGGGTCCTACAATTGCAACAAACTCTCCTCGATTAATTTTTATATTTATATTTTCAAGTACTTGTTTGTTATCAAAATAATAATCAATATTTTTTAATTCGAATACTGGTGTAGTCATGTTTTCACCTCATTCCATACTATACAACGTCCAATCCAATATGTAAATAGTAATGTTTCCGAATTAACAAAAAAAGAGTAAGCACAAGTACCCTATTTTATATCTAGGATACTTACGCTTACTCAATTCAATATATTAATTTAATTTTAAACAAACATTATTGTTGTAATATTTTATTTTTTAAATCTTCATCAAATTTTTGCTGTTTTAACATTTCAATTTCTAATTTATATGGTGGTTTTTTATTTTTTTTATCTTCACCTACATAAGGTGTTTCTAATATCTTAGGTATATCTTTAAATGTATCATGATGTACGACATAATTTAATGCATCAAAGCCAATATATCCAAAACCGATATTTTCGTGTCTATCTTTATGTGCACCAATATCATTTTTACTATCATTGACGTGTACTACTTTAATTCTATCTACACCGATAATTTTATCAAATTCATTTAGTACACCATCAAAATCTTCTTTAACATTATAGCCAGCATCATGTGTATGACATGTGTCGAAACAAACCGATAAACGATCATTATGGTTTACACCATCTATAATTCTTGCTAGCTCTTCAAAGTTTCTACCTACTTCAGAACCTTTTCCAGCCATCGTTTCTAATGCAATTCTTACATTATTATCGTTCGTTAAAACTTCGTTTAAACCTTCTATAATTTTTTTAATACCAGCATCTGTACCTTCTCCTACATGAGAGCCTGGGTGTAAAACAATATCTTGTGCACCAAGTGCTTGTGTTCTTTCGATTTCACTTTGAAGAAACTCTACCCCCAATTCAAAGACATGGGGTTTAACAGTATTTGCGATATTTATAATATAAGGTGCGTGAACAACAATATTGGAAAGACCATGTGCTTTCATTATCTCATGACCTTTTTCAATATTTAATTCTTCGATAGGTTTTCTTCTAGTATTTTGAGGTGCACCCGTGTAAATCATAAAAGTAGATTCGCCAAATTTATGTGCTTCTTCAGCTGAACCTTCTAACATTTTTTTACCATTCATAGATACATGTGATCCTACTAACATAAAATTCACCTATCCTTTTCTATTTTTTCTATCTTGACGACTTTTCTGTTTACTAAATTGTTTACGTTCCTTACGTTTTAAATCATCTAAATCTCTTTTGAATTTTTTCTTATAGCCTGGCTTTACTTTTTTCTTATTCGTTTTAACTTTATATTTCAATTGATTTGTTAAGTGATCGTCTTTATTTTTACGCGTTTGTCGCATATTATGCGCTTTTATTGGTTTTAATTCATCGTCTTTGATATCTACATTTTCGAATTTATAACCTCTTTGCTCAATTAATGCAATATTATGCTCTTCATCAGGACTGTACAATGTAATTGCTACACCTTTGTATTGACCACGTCCTGTACGTCCAACTCTATGTGTAAAGAAATCAATATCATTAGGCACATCGAAGTTAATTACATGGCTTACACCGTCAATATCTATACCACGTGAAGCTAAATCACTTGCAATCACAAATTGGAATTCTAAATTTCTAATTCTTTTCATTTGTTGTTTACGTTCTCTAGGTGTAAGACCACCGTGAATCATCCCTAATTTTAAACCAGCAGCATTTAATTGTTTTGCTAATTCATCTGCACTATCTCTACTGTTACAGAATATAATACATAAATATGGATTTAATATATCGATCAGTTTTAGTGTTTTTTCTATTTTTGCTTCACCTTTTGTAGGTATTAAATAAAATTCGATATTTTTCTTATTTTTTTCTGTGTTTTCAATTTCTACAAATTCTGGATTTTCTAGATATTTATTTAAAAATGGGTGCAATGACTTAGGAATAGTTGCACTAAATACTGCAATATGTGCATTTTCATCTAGTCTTGTTGCTACGTAATCCACTTCATCTATTAGTCCTAAATCAATCATTAAATCTGCTTCATCAATCACCAAATAAGAAGCTAAGTGTACATGTAAATCCCCATGTTTAGCTAAATCGTTAATTCGAGTTGGTGTGCCTATGATAAGTTGCGGTTGGTTCTTAACTCGGCTACGATCTTTTTCGATATCTGTGCCGCCAATGAAGAGTTTTACAGATACGTCTTCTTTGAATCTTGTTAAATGACTTGCTACATCAAATAGTTGTTGTGCTAGTTCACGTGTTGGTGCAACAACTATTGCTTGTGGTTCTTTATAGTCTGTATCGATTGAATTTAATAATGGTAATAAAAACGCATGTGATTTTCCTGTGCCTGTTTGTGATTGACCAATTAAATTCACTTGTTTAATTATCTTTGGTATGACACGTGTCTGTATTTCAGTTGGTTGATTAAAATTCAAATCTTTCACAGCATCTATAAGACCTGCTTCTAAATTAAATTTTTCAAATGGGTGATTTGCCATGTCTTGGCCTCCTTAAATCTTCATCTTGTCTATTATAAAGCAAAACACTATAATTTTGAACTAAATTATTGATTTGGAATCTGACTTTGAACCTTTAAGTAGTCTTTGTAGAGAAATACGCACCTTATCAAAATAATTTCGCAGAACAATCTTACTTTTTACTCTACAGCATTTAAAATGGTTGAGATACTTATTTATATCTCAACCACTTATTAACTTATTTAGTGTATCTACCATAAAAAAGTATCCCTAATAATTCATATAGTATTTTACTATTTGTTGTTTCTATTGATTCAGGCATATTTTGGTTTAAGATAACCTATAAATTTTTAAAATTTTAATTATAGATAGTTGAAGGGATCTGTATTAAGTTTTGACGCTATAATTTTAAAATCTTCTGTTTCATTATTTAACCAATCTACTAATAACTCACATAAACCTTCTTTCATTACATATTCGCTGTAATGATTAATATCTAATAGATTCATACCTGCGATTTTTGCATCTAAAGCATCATGGTGTTTTATGTCTCCTGTTACAAATATATCTGCACCTTTATTTATAGCGTCAAATTCAAATCCAATACCTGAACCACCAATAATTGCTACTGTTTTAATGTCTGCATCTAAATTACCTGTAAATCTAACACTAGGCATTTTCAAATTCGTTTTCACATGGTTTACAAATGCCATTGTATTCATCGTTTCTTCCAATTCACCAAGCATTCCCAAGCCATAATCAGCTTCTTTTTGTAATTCTATAAAATCAAATACAGGTGTTTCATATGGATGGTGTTGCATTATAAGTTGTTGAGCTAGTTGTTTCTGATTATAATCAATCATAAATTCTAATTTATATTCTTCAACAGATGAAATTTGGTCTAATTCACCAATGTGCGGATTGGCACCCTCAATCGGTTTGAATTGTCCATTTCCTGGGGTTTCAAAGAAACAATATTGATAATCCCCTTCTTCTGCTAATCCTGCTTCACTTAATTTATTTTTAAAGTCTATTAAATTTTCTTTAGGAATAAAGACTTGAACTTTATAATAGGAGCGTAACTCAGGATTTAAAATACGTTGATGATTTAACTTAAGTTTATTGGCAAGCATTGCATTAACGCCTTTAGGGTAAACATCTAAATTTGTATGTAGTGCAATGACATTTATATCATGTTTAATTAATTTTCTTAAAATTGCACCATAACCATCATCTTGTGTTATTTGTTTGATTCCTTTGAAAATAAGTGGATGGTGGCAAATAATGGTATTACAGTGATTTTTTAATGCGTCATCTACTACTTCTTCCGTACAATCAAGTGCAGTCATAATGCCTGAAATCGTTGCGTTTTTATTGCCAATTAACAATCCTACATTATCCCAAGATTCAGCAGAAGCAAATGGAACATGCTTATTAATGATATTCAGTAAATTTTCTATGTTCATTTAAATCACCTCATTAATTAAATTAATATCCTTATCAATTTCTCTTAAACGTTCTGTATGTACATTTGGATTCAAATTACTTTTTATTTTTAACAATGCGTCATGTTCGCGTTCCCATTTTTTATAAAATAATGGGGTTTTATTTTGGAGTAATTTTGGGCCAAATTTTATTTCTTGTTCAGTCATAGGTTCACAATGATTATTATAATCAGCAACAAGTATTTCATAGATGTGACCTTTTTCTTCCAAAATTTCTTCTGCGATTATAGTGTAGTTTAACTTTAATAGTTGCTCTCGTATTGCGCTAGATTGAATATTACTTTGTAATATCAGTCTAGGTTTGTTTTCTAATTTTTCAGTGCCTTCATTTAATATTTTAGCGATTAATGGACCACCCATGCCACAAATTGATACAGAAGTGACATGGTCTTCGGGTCTTATAACAGTTAAGCCATCTCCGAGCCTAACATCAATTTCATGACTCAGTTTATAATCTCGTACATTGCGAATAGACGCATCAAATGGTCCTTTAATCACTTCCCCAGCAATTGCAAAATCAATTAAATGATTTTCAATGGCATAAATTGGTAGGTATGCGTGATCTGATCCAATGTCAGCTAAACAATTACCTTGAATAAAAGTACTTACTTTTTTTAATCTCTGATTTAATGGAATCATATTGTTACTCCTCTGATATATGTAAAAAAGGAGCGGGATTGAAATCTAAAAATGTAATTAGATTTCGTATGCCCGCCCCCTACAAAGATAAATTGATTTCAAAATACTTAGCGTGAGTGAATTTAGAAATCAGTCAGTCATTGCTTTAACAATTTATACACAATAACGTGTGGTTTCCAATTTATGTTTATATTACTTGTTAGTCCATAAAGTCTTTTAGACGTTTACTTCTGCTTGGGTGTCTTAGTTTTCTAAGCGCTTTTGCTTCTATTTGACGAATACGTTCTCTAGTAACGCCAAATACTTTACCTACTTCTTCTAATGTGCGCGTACGTCCATCATCCAAACCAAAACGTAAGCGTAGTACATTTTCTTCACGGTCCGTCAATGTGTCTAAGACATCTTCTAATTGTTCTTTTAACAATTCATAGGCCGCATGATCAGAAGGACTTTGAGCCTCTTGGTCCTCAATAAAATCACCTAAATGACTATCATCTTCTTCACCAATTGGTGTTTCAAGTGATACAGGTTCTTGAGCAATTTTTAAGATTTCTCTTACTTTTTCTGGTGGTAAATCCATTTCTTCCCCTATTTCTTCAGGTGCAGGATCTCTACCTAAATCTTGTAATAATTGTCTTTGAACACGAATTAATTTGTTAATTGTTTCTACCATGTGTACTGGTATACGAATTGTACGTGCTTGGTCAGCAATCGCACGAGTGATTGCTTGACGAATCCACCAAGTTGCATAAGTTGAAAATTTAAATCCTTTATTAAAATCGAACTTTTCTACTGCTTTGATTAAACCCATATTACCTTCTTGAATAAGGTCAAGGAAAAGCATGCCACGACCTACATATCTTTTAGCAATACTTACTACAAGTCGTAAATTGGCTTCAGCTAATCGAGATTTCGCAACTTCATCGCCCTGCTCAATTTTTTTCGCCAATTCAATTTCTTCTTGAGCGTTTAATAAATTTACTCGTCCGATTTCTTTTAAATACATACGCACTGGATCATTTATTTTTACGCCTGGAGGTGCACTTAAATCATTTGGATTTAATTTAAAATCTTTATCTGAACTATCTTTTTCATTAACTAAACTTATGTCATTATCAGTTAATTGATCAAATAATTCGTCCATTTGATCAGAATCCATTTCGAAATTTTGCAGTTTTTCTGCAATTTCTTCATGACTAAGGTGCCCTTCTTTTTTACCTTTTTCAATTAATTGTTTTTTTACATCTTCTAAAGTTAGAGATGGATCAATCGTTTGTTTTTTAACTTTAACGTTATTTCCAGACATGAAATGGCCTCCCGAATATAATATCAAATTGATATCAAAATATTTTATAGATAAAATTAGTGAAATCTACTCAAAATATTTACTTAGTATACATTTTAGCAACCCCATATAAATAAATATACAGACAAATACATAAAAAATTAATTCATTCTATTTTTATTGTGATTTACAATTTTTTCTAAATAATATTTTTGCAGTTCTAAATCACCTAACCTGGAAGCTTCCCGCAACTTTTGATTAAGCGATTCAATCGTTTCTTCATTTCTATTAGATGTCAGTGTATTTATATAATCGTCAATCTCATATTCATAAGGTTCTTCATTTATCATATAATTATCTAATGATATAAATGCTTCTTTGATTTCATTGATATCGATATACTGTAACACATCACTAATATTAAACGTATCATTTTCAGAGTAAAACTCATGTAAAACATTAAATATACGCTTAAAATATTGATTTGTAAAGTCTTCTGTTTGAAGTAATTTATGATAATTCAAGAAAGTGTCTTTATCGTTCATAAAATGTTTTAATAAAGCACGTTCTGCTTTTTCATGTTTGCTCAAATTATTAAATTCAGGAACAGTGGGTATTTGATAATTGTGTGGCTGATAATAATCTTGTTGCTGTCCTACTTCATTATTTAGACTATCCAAGCTAACTTTAAACAATTCAGATACTTCTTGCAATATTTTTTTGCGTAAAATCGTTGATTGCATAAATGAAATATCATTAGTTATCTCTTTTAAATATCTTTCATATGCTAGATCATTGTTTTCTATTTCGTCTTGATGCGTGTGAATTTTGTAAATGATGAATGACTTCTTCTCATGTTCAACAAAATAATTAAAAGCGTCTGCGCCATGTTTACCAATATATTCATCAGGGTCCATATTTTTAGGAAGTTGTACTACAAAGACGTTAAAGCCTTGTTGTAGTAGAGCCTGTCCTGATTTCAAAGTAGCTTCAGTACCCGCAAAATCACCGTCGAACATCAAAGTGACATTTGTTGTTAATTTCTTTATAAAGGCAATATGTTCATTTGAAATCTGTGTACCCATACTAGCAACAACTTGTTTCAATCCTGCTTGATCTGATTTGATTACATCCATAAAGCCTTCTAATAAAATAATTTCATCATTTTTACGTATTGATTTTCTTGCTTTATCTACATTGTAAAGTAATCTTCGCTTTTGAAATATGGGTGTTTCTGGACTATTTAAATATTTTGGTTCTTGATTTGTATATGTTCTACCAGAATAACCAACAGTTCTTCCTTGTGCATTATTTAATGGAAACATGACACGATCACGAAATCGATCATAATAACTAAAATTCTCTTCATTTCGTGACAACAAACCAGATTCATAAGCTAGTTCAATGTCATATTCTTTTTTCTTTAAAAAATCATGACAGAAATGCGCATTATTAGGTGCATAACCAATTTTTCTTGCATCTATTAATTCATCTGTAAAACCACGTTCTTTTAAATAATTTAATGCCGCTTCACCTTCAACAGTTTTCTTCAGTGCGTAATGGTAATAATCTTGCATTAATTCATGCATTTCAATCATTTTTAAATCATCTGAAGCGACTTGATGCCCATTGTCTTGATTAGCATAACTTTGATCGGTTTCAACTTTAATATTTACACGTTCACCTAATTCTTTTACTGCTTCTGTAAATGGGATATCTTTAATTTCTTGTGTGAATTGAAAAACATTACCACCTTTTTTACAACCGAAGCAGTGACAAATTTGTTTATCTTCAGAAACAGTAAATGAGGGTGTTTTTTCATCATGAAAAGGACACAAACCTATATAATTGCGTCCTCTCTTCTCTAACTTCACATACTCACTAACTAAATCAAGTATATCCGTTTTATCTTTTATTTCATTTATCGTGGATTGATCGATTCTCAATATTATCACCTATTAAACATTAGTCATACTATTATAATTGTTTTCGTTAATTTTTGAAATTATTTTGCTCAATAAGACTGATAATATCATTTGCTGTTTCTTCAATAGCCTTATCTGAAACATCAATTACAGGACAACCAATTTTATCAACTAATTCATGGAAATAATTCAGCTCTTCTTCTATGCGTTGTTCAGTAGCATATCTTGCACTTTCACCTAAGCCAAGTTGTCTGAGTCTTTCTTTACGAATTCTATTTAATTTTTCTTCACTAATTTTTAAAGCGATACATTTAGAAGAATCTATATCAAATAAATCATCTGGAGGTGTTACTTCAGGTACGATTGGAATATTCATAACTTTGTAACTTTTATGTGCTAGATATTGTGATAACGGCGTCTTAGACGTTCTTGAAATCCCTAACAATACAATGTCAGCCTTGAATAAACCTTTTGGATCTTTACCATCGTCATATTTAACTGCAAATTCAATTGCATCAATTTTTTTGAAATAAGCTTCATCTAGTTGATGGACTAAACCTGGTTCAAAATACGGCTTTTCATCTATTTGATCTAATAAAATATTCATTAGTGGCCCCATAATATCCACTGCTTTAATTTTAAATTCTGCTAATTTCGCTTCCATGTATTTTCTAATTTCTGGTTTAACTAGTGTATATACCACTATCGCTTCGGTATCTTTCGCTACTGAAATCACTTCATCCACATTTTCTAGTGCTTCTATATAGGGATACCTACTTATTTCACTTTCACATTGTTTAGGATTAAATTGTGAAATACAAGCTCTTGCTACAAGTTCGGCTGTTTCACCTACCGAGTCGGACGCCACGATTATTTTAATATTTTTCATTTACTTAAAACCACCTATTCATTTAGTAAGGATACAAAGATTTTAGTGATCGTAGTTTTAGAAATACGACCTTTAACTTCATATTTATCATTATCTTTCTTTACTACAATTGGTAATGAATCAATTTCTTTTTCGATCATAAGATTTGCTGCATGTATGACTTTCTCACCTTCAAGTACAAAACTCAAATTCGGCATTCGTGTCATAATAATATTAACTGGCATTGTATGTATATCATCACCAATCATAGAAGCTCTCAGTAAATCTTTACGAGAACAAACACCCATAAAGTCACCATCACTATTAATAACAAACAATGTGCTGACATCTTCTAAAAATATGGTGCAAATTGCATCATAAACTGACGTCTCACTTTTAACGACGACAGGGTGAGACGCATAATCTTTCACAACATATTGCTTCAATTCATCCGCAATTAATTTATTCTGAGGTTTGCCAGAATAATAATAACCTACACGTGGTCGAGCTTCTAATATGCCAGACATTGTTAATATGGCTAAATCCGGTCGCAATGTAGCTCTAGTCAAGCTCAGACGATCAGCAATATGTTCTCCTGTAATAGGCCCATTACTCTTTACTATTTCAATTATTTGTTGTTGCCTTTTACTTAGTTCTATAACACTCACCCCTTTATTCATTCTTCTTAATTATACATTGAATTTTTAATTGCTACAAATACATATATTTACTTGCTTATAAACTATCAATACATTAAAATTAGACTTAAAGCGAGTTAAGGATGGTGAAAGCTTAACAAGTAACAATGGCTACAATTAAATGATAGTTAAAAGCGAGTGTACACACTAATTTGGGTGGAACCGCGGGTTAACATGAATCTAGTAAATAAACACATATATTACATATGTGATTAAAAAGATTAACTCGTCCCAAGATATAGATTAAACTTTTTGGCTTATTCTGTGTCTTGGGGCGTTTTCATGTAAAAAAGGAGAGTTATATTTAATGACAAAAGATATGGAAACAATCGTCTCATTAGCAAAACATAGAGGTTTTGTATTCCCTGGTAGTGACATTTATGGTGGTCTATCAAATACATGGGACTACGGCCCACTTGGTGTCGAATTAAAAAATAATGTTAAAAAAGCATGGTGGCAAAAATTCATTACACAATCACCATATAATGTTGGTATTGATGCTGCAATTTTAATGAACCCTAAAACTTGGGAAGCATCAGGTCATTTAGGTAATTTTAATGATCCGATGATCGATAACAAAGATAGTAAAATTCGTTATCGTGCAGATAAAATCATTGAAGACTACATGTTAAATGAAAAAGGTGACGAAAACTTTGTCGCTGACGGTTTAAGCTTTGATGAAATGAAACGCATTATTGATGAAGAAGGTATCGTTTGTCCTGTAAGTGGCACAGCGAATTGGACTGATATTCGTCAATTCAACCTTATGTTTAAGACTTTCCAAGGGGTTACTGAAGATTCTACTAACGAAATTTTCCTACGCCCTGAAACTGCACAAGGTATTTTTGTTAACTATAAAAATGTACAACGTACTATGCGTAAAAAATTACCTTTTGGTATAGGACAAATCGGTAAATCATTCCGTAATGAAATTACGCCTGGTAACTTTATCTTTAGAACACGTGAATTCGAACAAATGGAATTGGAATTCTTCTGTAAACCTGGTGAAGAAATTGAATGGCAAAATTATTGGAAAACATTCGCGAGTCAATGGCTTAAAGATTTAAATTTAAGCGAAGAAGCAACGCGTTTACGTGATCACGATGCAGATGAATTGTCTCACTATTCAAATGCGACTACTGATATCGAATATCGTTTCCCATTTGGTTGGGGTGAACTTTGGGGTATCGCGAGTCGTACAGATTTTGACTTGAAAAAACATAGTGAACATTCTGGTGAAGATTTCCAATATCACGATCAAGAAACAGGAGAAAAATATATCCCTTACTGTATAGAGCCTTCATTAGGTGCTGACCGTGTTACTTTAGCATTTTTATGTGATGCTTATGATGAAGAAGGAGTTGAAGGAAGCAAAGATTCAAGAACAGTACTTCACTTCCACCCTGCACTTGCACCATATAAAGCAGCTGTATTACCATTAAGTAAAAAATTATCAGGCGATGCAATTAAAGTGTTCGAAGAATTAAGCGCTGATTTTGCAATTGATTTTGATGAATCACAATCAATTGGTAAACGTTACCGTCGTCAAGATGAAATTGGAACACCATACTGTATCACTTTTGATTTTGATTCTTTAGAAGATGAAAAAGTTACAGTTCGTGACCGTGATACAATGGAGCAAGTTCGTATGCCAATCACTGAATTAAAATCATTCTTAGCTGAAAAAGTTAAATTTTAATTTTAAGAATGATATATTCAAAATCAAATAAAACTTAAATAGCAATTTAAATATTTATGGGACAAGAAACTAAGATTATTTCATTGTAATGGATTAATTTTTCTTGTCCCATTTTTTTATAAAAAAAACAAACCTATGGTCTGGGCCAATAGGTTTGAATATAAATAATTATTATAAGTTATCTAATCGATATAATTGATTAATTAGTTTTTGACTTTTGAAATACATACCCGCATACTCTTTATACAATAAGATAACAAGTTCTGACATTTCATCGACAATTGTTTCGTGTATGCTCAATGAACTCATTTGATTAATTGGTAACTTCTGAAGGATATCTAATAAATACAACGTTTTGTTTGATAACTGAAATGCGTGTGTATCTTTATATGCAACATTTTCAGAAATTGCACCATCATATTTAAAACTATAACCGACTAATTTTGATTGATCTTCACTTTGAGTTATCACACATCTGTCAAATACTGCATTAAATCCAAATTTTGTCATACATTTTAACAATACAACAACTGACATGAGTTGTGCTGAAATCCCCTGCCTAATCTTATCTAATACAAAATGCAATAATTCGTAACTATTTTTAGAGATTTCATCTGTTTCCATGGAACGGTCGATCGTTTCAGTACACAAACTTGCATAGCTACTTTCATATATATCTAGTCGCAGATGGTAATTTTGGTCAATGACATCAACTGAACTTAAGGTGCCCATACCTTTCCACTTTGAATAAATAAACAAGCCATACACAAATAATTGCGTATTAGCCTGCAAGCCGCTCTTACTTTTCTTGGCTCTTCTTACCATAAGTGGGACTTTAGCACCATATTCATTTAAGATAGTTATAATTTTATCGGATTCGCCATAATCAATGGTTTTTATAATAATCCCTTTTTGTTTGATTAACACACGAATTCACCGACTTTCAACTTTAACTTAATCTCTATCTTCTAAATAACCCATTTGGCGAATGAAATTAACTTTATTTCGCCAGTCTTTTTGTACTTTAACCCATAGTTCCAAGTAAACTTTCGAGCCTAATAAACGCTCTATATCTTGACGCGCACGTTTACCAACCTCTTTTAATTTTTTACCGCCTTTACCAATGACAATCCCTTTTTGAGAATCTCTTTCTACGTAAATAGTAGCTTCAATTCTCACTCTATCTTCATCTTCTTTAATCATACGGTCTACATTAACACCAATCGCATGAGGAATTTCTTCACTTGTTAAATGTAAAATTTTCTCTCTTATCAGTTCTCCAACAACAAATTGTTCTGGATGATCTGATATTTGATCATCAGGATAATATTTAGGGCCTTCTGGTAAATATGATTTTATAACATTAATAAAATGATCTACATTTAAGCCTTCAAGTGCAGAAATAGGTACGATTTCTGTAAAATCCATATATTTTTTATATTTTTCAATTCTAGGCATTAATTCATCGGGATGAACCAAGTCAATCTTATTTAACACTAAAAATACTGGCGTTTTGATTGTTTTTAGCATATCCATAATATATTCGTCGCCTCTACCAATATCCTCATTGACGTTTACCATAAACATAATGGCATCTATTTCAGATAGAGTATTCGTCGCAACGCGCATCATATAATCTCCTAATTTGTGCTTAGGTTTATGAATACCTGGTGTATCTAGGAAAATAATTTGCGCATCTTCTTGTGTCATGACACCTTGAATTTTGTTTCTAGTTGTTTGTGCTTTATCGGACATTATCGCAATCTTATGTCCTATTACACGATTTACAAAGGTTGATTTACCAACATTGGGTCTACCAATGATAGATATAAAGCCTGATTTGTGTTCTGTCATTAATTTAAATCCTTTCCTGAAAATCCTAAAGGCAATAACTCGCCTACTGATAATTCTGTCATATCACCTTTATGATTGGTCATATAAACTGGCATTTCGTCATCACAAAGCTCTTTCATTACTTGTCGACATGCGCCACATGGTGAGGACGGTTCATCTGCATCTACAGTTACAGTAATTGATTCAAAATCTCCTGGGCGGTATCCATCAGCAATTGCCGCAACTAAACTTGATCTTTCAGCACAAATCGCCATTGGATAAGCTGCATTTTCAACATTACCACCGTAATAAGCTTTGCCATCTTTCGTTCTTAAATACGCACCAACTTTAAAATTACTGTAGGGTGCGTACGCATTTGCCTGTGCTTTTCTTACTTCTGAAAAATAATGTGGTTGGTATGCCATTGCTTCATCTCTCCTGTTCAATATTCAACACCATGGAAATGGGTGTATAACTATATTTTATTAAAAGCTTTATTCATTAAGTATAAACAACTTTTGTGAATTTGCACTATTATTTAAAAATATACGGTAAAAAAACAATCAGCCCAATTAAGACAGCTATAATAGACGCAATAATCACGCTAAAAGCAGCAACATCTTTCGCTTTCTTAGCTAAAATATGATAATCCGTTGTTACCAAATCGACTACATATTCAATAGCTGTATTTATCGTTTCAAATGCTAGCACAAGTCCAATCGCTAACAATATAAAAAGCCATTCCACTTTTGTAATATGAAATATAAATCCACAAACAATGACTATCAAACCAAAAATAAGATGAAGTAAGAAATTCTTATCTTTTTTTAATAAAACTATCATGCCTTGAAATGCATATTTAAATCTATCCATACGCGCCTCTAATCTCTAGTTAAGCCGTATGCATTAAGAATTTGATCTTGGCGTCCGAACATTTGTTTCTCATCTTGCTCATTCATATGATCATAACCTAATAAATGTAAAAAGCCGTGTAATGCAAGGAAGCCCAATTCTCTTTCAAATGAATGTCCGTACGAGTCTGCTTGTTCTTGAGCAACATCAGTACAAATAATAATATCGCCTAAAACTCTCGGCATTTCTATACCAGTTATTTCAGGTTCATCTTCCTCTAATGCAAAAGATATAACATCTGTGACTTTGTCTTTATCTCGATACATTTTATTAATTTCTTGAATCTCATCTTTATCTACAAAAGTAACTGACAATTCAGCCTCTTCTTCGATATTTTCTTGTTCCTTTGCAAACGTTAGCAGCTTGTCAATTTGTGTAAACCAATCCTCTTTCACTAAATTAGTATGGTCACTAAAATCTATCGTAAACATTTATTCATCTCCCTCATAACGATCAATAATTTTACTTACTAATGGATGACGTACCACATCTGTTTGGTCTAAATGATGAATACTTAAACCTTTAACTTTTTCTAATTTTTTAATCGCTTCTTTCAAACCACTCTTTACACCTTTTGGTAAATCTACTTGTGTTTTGTCACCAGTGACTACCATTTTTGATCCAAATCCTAATCTAGTTAAGAACATTTTCATTTGTGCATGTGTAGTATTTTGAGCTTCATCTAAAATGACAAACGCATCATCTAATGTTCTACCTCTCATATAAGCTAATGGGGCAACTTCAATGATACCTCTTTCTATAAATCTAGCAGTTTGTTCTCTACCTAAAACAGTATTTAACCCGTCATAAAGCGGTCTTAGATAAGGATCTACTTTTTCTTTTAAATCTCCTGGTAGAAATCCTAAAGATTCGCCAGCTTCAACTGCAGGTCTTGTCAAAACAATGCGTTTTACTGACCCTTTACGTAACTGTTTAGCAGCATAGACTACAGCTAAAAATGTTTTACCTGTACCAGCTGGTCCCACACCAAAAACTAAATCATTATGGTGCATCGCATTTACGTATAAACGTTGTCCCATTGTTTTAGCACGAATCGTCTTGCCAAATGCATCTTTAGTAATTTCATCTTCATATAAATCTAATAAGTATTGAATCGTACCATTTTGTGCCATTTTCACTGCTGCTTCAACATCTTTAATCGATATTGTTACACCTTGTTGTATGACTTTTAATAAATTAATTAGTACGGATTCCGCTTTTTCAACATGCTCAACTTGCTCTCCTTTTACAGCAATTTCTTGACCACGAGCATGTATAATGACATCAAATCCTTCCTCAATTGATTTAAGGTGTTCATCATTATTACCAATGAGTGCTTGCGCTTCATTGATGTCATTTATTTGAATAATTCCAGGCATATAGGTGCTCCTTTACAAATATATTCGTTTCTTTTATTTTATTCTATTAGATTTTAAGTTACAAAATGATTGTTAACAAATAAATAATCAGCTTGTATAAAAATATACAATTACTGTTTAAAACTATTGATTATACATCTCTATTATATCACGAATACTCAATATATTATTTTAAAGTGAATTGAATAGGACAGAATTTCATTAATTTTAACAGAAGATTTACATTCTATCTAATTTTATAATAAAACGAAAGCTTTATAATGTATAAATATGATTGTGATAATCAGATAAATAAAAGTTCTTACTACGATTATAATATTAAAAACGCCTTATAACATCAAATTACATTGATTTATAAGGCGTTAACTTAAAACATTATATTATAATTGTTTCGGTCTTTCTAATACTTCTGACCAAATAATACCATTAACAACTTCGTCCTCAGCAAACCTGAATTGTTCATTTGTGGCTGTTCCTTGTATCGCATGAGCATTCATAAGTTGTTTTAAACGAAAACGCTTTGTTCTTTCTGATAAATATTTATCAGCTATAATTGCACGTGCTTTTCGTTCAGTTCGTTGCAACTTCTTCTCAGTTTCGCGATCAATTTCACTACGTACATCTTGCATTTGTCCTATTAAATCGGATTCTAATTCTTGTTGTAATTTATCATCTTGCTGTTGTTGTGAACGTTTTGCTTTTTCAGCTTCAGTTTCATTATCCGTTCTCATCGTTCTTGATGAGCGCTCAGGACTCGGTGTTTCCATTTTTTCTGCACGTGTTTCAACCGGTTCTGCTTGTGTCTTAGTAGGTTGAGGAGCGCGTGGTTTTTCACGTTCTTGCGACATAGGGTCTTCATTTAATTGTTTCTCTATTTCTTTAAATGTTTTTCCTATTTCATCAAAAAAGCCACGTTTCTGTGGTTCTCCTCCATGGTCATTTGACCGTTTGTTGACTGGTGGTTTTTGGTTTTGTCTTTCTTTATGGCTATTATCACTAATAGCACCAATTATTGTCACAATCACAGATATTACAAAGATAATAATACCTATACTCATTTAATCACCCCTAATTATTTATCCGGTGATTCATCATCTTTTTGATTCGTACGTTGATTAATAGAATTTCTCATGCCTGTGTCAGCTTCAACATTTTTTAAATTGTAATAATCTTTTACGCCTAAGTTGCCAGAACGTAAAGCTTCAGCCATAGCCAATGGTACTTCTGCTTCTGCTTCAACCACTTTAGAACGCATTTCTTGTACTTTTGCTTTCATTTCTTGTTCTTGAGCTACAGCCATCGCACGACGTTCTTCTGCTTTAGCTTGTGCAATATTCTTGTCTGCAAGCGCTTGTTCAGTTTGTAAATCTGCACCAATATTTTTGCTAATATCAACATCAGCAATATCAATTGATAAAATTTCAAATGCTGTACCAGAATCTAATCCTTTACTTAAAACAGTTTTAGAAATATTATCTGGATTTTCAAGAACTTGTGTATGGTGTTCACTTGAACCTATTGTTGAAACAATACCTTCACCAACACGTGCGATAATTGTTTCTTCACCTGCACCACCAACTAAACGAGCAATGTTGGCACGAACTGTAATACGTGCTTTTGCTTTAACTTCGATACCGTTCATTGCTACACCAGCAATAAATGGTGTTTCAATGACTTTAGGATTAACTGACATTTGTACAGCTTCTAATACGTCACGACCCGCTAAATCTATAGCAGCCCCACGTTCGAATGGTAAGTTGATATCAGCTCTTTGCGCTGCAATATTAGCATCAACAACGCGATCAACATTACCTCCAGCTAAATAATGCGATTCAAGTTGATTTGTAGTTAAATGCAATCCAGCTTTGTGCGCTTTAATTAGCGGTGAAATCACTTTACGTGGAGATACTCTACGTAATCTCATACCTACTAAAGTACCGATGCCTACTTTAACACCAGCAGCAATTGCTGAAATCCATAATCCTACTGGAACAAATGAAAATAGCAACAACAATGCTACTAATACAATAACGACGATTATAATTAATCCGATCATACTTTCTCTCCTTTATGATTCGATTTCTCTTACAACAACTCGTGTACCTTCAACTTCTAAGATGGTAACCTGTTTATTCCTTAAAATAAATGAACCATCTGAAACAGCATCGATTCTTTCATTATCAAATGTAATAATCCCTGCTGGTCTTAAGTCCGTTGATGTTGTTGCAGTTTTTCCAACTAAATGAGAGCGATCTTCATGTGAAGTGTAACCTGCCTCTGCATTTGTAGAATCTTTCAGTACAACTTTGTCTAAAAATGGAATTTTGCGTTTAAATCCTTTCACAAGTATCACCCACTCAATAATAGATAAGATTAATGCAAAGACAACATTAGCAATCATGAAGATAAAATTGTCTCCTAAAGTAATAATACTGAAAATAATAAACCCCATACCAATGATGCCAATAACCGCACCGACAACAAATAATTCAATGATAACTAATATGACTCCTACTCCAAAAAGTATCACAGAATAGAAATTAACGTCGCCTTTCACAAAAAATCCTAAGAAAAATATCAATAACGCTATCGTTGATATGATACCAACAACATTAATCTTATTAGAATATAATTGATATAGAAAACCAAGAAAGATAATACAAGTTAAAATCAAAGCGCCAATTGGATGTACTATAAAGTTAGCTATATTATCAATCCAATTTCCATCCTCGACTAAATTGGAAGGAAAAATTGTATGTAAACTACTTGAAAGAATCACTCTATCACCTCGCTCTCAATTTGATTATACATGAAACTAATATGCGATTATACCGTTTACACTATAAAAATCTATTATCTTCAAAGAAATTTTCATTATTACTTTTTACTTTAATAATGATTAAGTACTACATGGTTTGTATAATAAAAAATATATTGATTTAAAAAGTACAATGATTTTTTATAAAAAAAATAATAGCCTTAGCTGTATATAACAACTAAGGCTATTATGGTTTATAATTAATGTTGGTGTTGAGGGAGTCAACGAAACTATTAATTATTTGAATTTACGTTTACGTGCAGCTTCTGATTTCTTTTTACGTTTAACGCTAGGTTTTTCGTAAAATTCACGTTTACGTACTTCTTGAATAGTACCGCTTTTAGAAACTGTACGTTTGAAACGACGTAACGCATCTTCAAGTGATTCGTTCTTTTTGACTACTGTTTTAGACATGTGTATTTCCCTCCCTCCAAATATCAACGAAACTTTATTATCAATACACGGTATGAACCATGTATAATCTAGTATAATATATCTGATTAATGTGGTCAATTACTAAAATTCAGATTTTGTTATTTTGAATAAATTCTATTAATACATGAATAAATTTATCCGGGTATGGATTTTTATCGTTGTATCACCTTATTCTTTATAATTCATATAACACGCTATTAGCACACATCAATACATTAAACTAATTGTGTAAATCCTTTTCGAAACTCAAAGCACTCAAAACATATAAAGGTGCTGTTTCAGCCCTTAAAATTCTAGGACCTAAGCCAATTTGGTAACCAACATCTTGTAACAGTGAGACTTCATCCTCATCAAGGCCACCTTCAGGTCCAAATATAATTAATACTTTATCATTTGGTTTGAATTGTTGAACTAACGATTTAAATTGACTTACTTCACCACTTTTAGCGGCCTCCTCATAGGCAATTAGAATGTAATCATACGCTTTGGCACTTTTAAGTACATCGTTTAATGTTGCTTGATATTGAATCGTTGGAATAGCTAATCTATAACTTTGTTCTGCAGCTTCCTTGATAATCTTCTGCCAACGTTCTAATTTCTTTGCAATTTTATTTTCTGTAAGCTTGACAACAGAACGTTTCATACCTACAGCAATAAATTCACTTGCACCTAATTCCGTTGACTTTTGTAGCATCCATTCATATTTATCAGACTTGATTAGTCCGCTACATATCGTTACATTTTGTGGTAATTCTGTATCCACATCAATACGTTCTTCTAACGAAACCATGATACCATCTGCACCAATATTATCCAGTTTACATTTATAAACATAATGATCAGCAAATGTAATAATGATATAATCATCAACTTGATGTCTCATGACATTTGAAATATGATGTATATCACCTTGATCAGTTATACAAAAACGCTGATTTACATCAGCGTTTTGATCTATAAAATATCTTTGCATGTCAATCGCTCACTTTCTGTCCGACGATACAAACCCAACTATTGTCATGATTAATAGAAACTATTTCAAATCCACTGCGTTTCATATGTTCAACAATAGCCTCGTGTTTTTCTTCTATAATACCAGAAGTTATAAAATAACCGTCTTTATTAAGTGTATTATAAGCATCATCTATCATTTCTTCAATAATATGAGCTAAAATATTAGCGATAACAACATCAAATTTTTCATTTTCTTCTTTTAATAAATTACCTGGGACTGCTTCAATAGCATATTCACAGTTGTTTTTTTGAAAGTTTTCTTTAGCTACTCTAACAGCCATTTCATCTACATCAAGTGCTTTTATACGTTTAACGCCTAACAAATGTGCCGCAATGCTCAGTATACCTGAGCCTGTGCCGACATCTATAACTGAATCACTAGACTTAACATATGCTTCAATTGCTTTTAGACACATACTCGTTGTCGGATGATCACCTGTTCCAAATGCCATACCTGGATCTAACTCAATGCATAATTCACTATCATCTTCTTGTTGGTATGTTTCCCAACTCGGAACAATTGTGAATTTTTCAGATGCGCGAAATGGATGAAAGTAATGCTTCCACTCATTCTCCCAATCTTGCTCTCTAATTGTTTGCTCATCAAAGCTAAACAAATCTAAATCAAGACCTTCAATGTCTTTTAATGATTGAATTAATTTTTCTTGAAAATCTTTTGTATACTTAATTTCGTTAAAATATGCTTTAACTCTCACACCTTGTGTAGGATAATCTTCTGCATTTAATGCATATATTTCACCATACTTATCTTCGAAATCATGTGTTAAATCTTCTGAATCTTCCATAACAACACCATTAGAGCCATAATCTTCGAGTAAATTGGTTATGATTGGTGATACCTCATGGTTAGCAACGATTGCAACTTCAGTCCAGTTCATAAGTTATTCTCCTTTGAAGAATCTTTTTGCTTTATCTCTAAAATTTGATGGCTGCTCAGAAAGCTCCTCGCCATCTATTTCAGCAAATTCTCTAAGTAATTCTTTTTGGCGATCACTAATTTTTGTAGGCGTAACTACATTGATGTTAATAAATAAATCGCCATAACCGTAACCATGAACATTTTTAATGCCTTTTTCTTTCAGACGGAATTGTTTTTCAGTTTGTGTACCGGCAGGAATTGTTAGCATGACACTACCTTTAAGCGTTGGTACTTTAACTTCATCACCTAAAGTAGCTTGAGCAATACTGATATCTAATGAATAGTATATATCGTCGCCGTCTCTTTCAAATTTTTCAGATGGTTTGACTCTAAACACAATATATAAATCACCTTGTGGTCCACCGTTTTCTCCTGGAGCACCTTCACCAGCTAATCTAATTTGTTGTTCATTGTCTACACCTTCAGGAATCGTCACACTAATTTTTACATTTTTATTTTCAGTACCTTTACCATGACAAGTTGGACAAGGTTCTTCAAATTCTTGGCCTGAACCACTACATACTGGACATACTTTTTCAGTTCTTACTCTACCAAGAATAGTATTTTGTTCAACTGAAACATGACCAGAACCATTACAGTAATGACAAGTTTTTTTCTTAGTTCCAGGTTTAGCACCTTCACCATCACATGTGTGACAAGCAACATCTTTGCGAATAGAAATTTCTTTTTCGCTACCAAAAACAGCTTCATCAAATGTGACAGTCATCGTATATTGTAAATCGTCACCTTTTCTTGGGGCATTTGGATCTCGTTGCTGTCTGCCACCACCAAAGAATGAACTAAAGATATCTTCGAATCCGCCACCGCCGAATCCACTAAAGTCTTGGCCACCGAATCCTTGGCCGCCAAAGCCACCTTGTGGTCCATCGTGTCCGAATTGGTCATAATTTGCACGTTTATTTTCGTCACTTAATACTTCATATGCTTCTGAGATTTCTTTAAACTTCTCATCAGCGCCCTCTTCTTTATTTATATCTGGATGGTATTGTTTTGATAATTTACGATAAGCCTTTTTAATTTCATCTTTAGAAGCGCTTTTGCTAACACCTAAAACTTCATAATAATCTCTTTTGGCCACTCATACCTCTCCTTTCACGGTTTTATTAAATCTATTATAAAAAGGAAAAAGTCAAAGCCAATGTTCAATTGACTTTGACTTAATTTGGCTAAGCAATTGTGTCATATATTTCTGTTAATAACAATTATTTAGTCAATGACTCGACTTATTTTTGGTTATCTTGGTTGTCATCATCTTTAACTTCTTTGAAATCAGCGTCTTCAACATTACTATCTTGAGAAGCATTTGCATCTTCACCTTGAGCTTGTTGTTGAGCTTGAGCTGCTTGTTCATAAACTTTTGTAGACAAGTCTTGAACTACTTTTTCTAAGTCTTCTTTTTTAGCTTTGATATCATCAATATCTTCGCCTTCTAGTGCTGATTTAAGTGCTTCTTTTTTGTCTTCAGCATTTTGTTTATCTTCTTCACTGATGTTTTCGCCTAAATCAGTGATTGTTTTTTCAACTTGGAATACTAAGCTATCTGCTTCGTTTCTCAAGTCACTTTCTTCGCGACGTTTTTTATCTGCTTCAGCATTTTCTTCAGCGTCTTTAACCATACGATCAATTTCGTCGTCTGAAAGTGCAGAGCTAGATTGTATTGTAATATTTTGTTCTTTGTTTGTACCTAAATCTTTTGCAGTAACGTTTACAATACCGTTTTTGTCGATATCAAATGTCACTTCGATTTGAGGTACGCCACGTGGAGCTGCTGGAATATCAGTTAATTGGAATCTACCAAGTGTTTTGTTATCTGCAGCCATTGGGCGTTCACCTTGTAATACATGGATATCAACTGCAGGTTGGTTGTCTGCTGCTGTTGAATAAACTTGAGATTTAGATGTTGGGATTGTAGTATTTCTTTCGATAAGCGTATTCATACGTCCACCCATAATTTCAATACCTAATGATAATGGTGTTACGTCTAATAATACGACATCTTTAACATCACCAGTGATAACGCCACCTTGAATTGCTGCGCCCATTGCAACTACTTCATCTGGGTTCACACCTTTATGAGGATCTTTTCCAACTTCTTTTTTAACAGCTTCTTGAACTGCTGGGATTCTAGTAGAACCACCAACTAAGATAACTTCGTCAATGTCAGAACTTGATAAACCAGCATCTTTCATTGCTTGACGCGTAGGTTCCATAGTTCTTCTGATTAATGAATCTGCTAACTCTTCAAATTTAGAACGAGTTAAAGTTAATTCTAAGTGTAATGGACCGTTCTCTCCTGCAGAGATAAATGGTAATGAAATTTGTGTTTGAGATACACCAGATAAATCTTTTTTAGCTTTTTCTGCAGCGTCTTTAAGACGTTGTAACGCCATTTTGTCTTTAGATAAATCTACACTGTTTTCTTTTTTGAATTCTGCAACTAAGTGATCAATAATTACTTGGTCAAAGTCATCCCCACCAAGTTTGTTGTCACCTGCTGTAGAAAGCACTTCAAATACACCGTCACCTAATTCAAGGATTGATACGTCAAAAGTACCGCCACCTAAGTCGAATACAAGTACTTTTTGATCTTGTTCAGTTTTGTCTAAACCATATGCTAAAGCAGCTGCTGTTGGCTCATTAATAATACGTTCAACTTCTAAGCCAGCAATTTTACCAGCATCTTTAGTAGCTTGACGTTCACTATCATTGAAATAAGCTGGAACAGTAATGACTGCTTTATCTACACTTTCACCTAAATAATCTTCAGCTGTACTTTTAAGATTTTGTAAAACCATTGCTGAAATTTCTTGTGGTGTATATGATTTTCCATCAACATCAACTTTATAATCAGTACCCATGTGACGTTTGATAGATTGTATTGTATTTGGGTTAGTAATTGCTTGGCGTTTTGCAACTTCACCTACTTGAGTTTCATCATTTTTGAATGCTACTACAGATGGTGTAGTTCTAGCGCCTTCAGGGTTTTGAATTACTTTTGGCTCATCGCCTTCTAAAATTGCAATACATGAATTTGTTGTACCTAAGTCAATACCTATTACTTTACTCATAAATAAATTCCTCCTGATATATTTAAAAATTTGGTGTTTTCAACAATAAAACGAATTATTGATTTACTTTAACCATTGAAGGTCTTAAAACTCTTTCTTTCAATTTGTATCCACTTTGTAGTTCTTGAGTGATTTGACCTGATTCGAAATCAGGATTGTCATCTTGAACTACTGCTTGATGTACATTCGGATCAAATTGTTGACCTTCTGTCTCAATTTTTTCTAAACCATTATTTTTTAATGCATTTAATAGACTTTCATGAACCATTTCTACACCTTTTTTAAGTGATTTAAATTGTTCATCTTCGCCATCTATTTGTAAAGCACGTTCAATGTTATCTATTGTTGGTAAGATATCATTTAGTACATCTTGTGCTTTATATGCTTTCATTGTTTGATTTTCTTTTTGGATTCTACGTTTATAGTTTTCAAACTCAGCGTATAATCTTAAATATTTTTCTTCATTTTCTTGAACATCTTTTTTTAATTGTTGAATTTCTTCATCTTTAGGATCTACGTCTTCTGCAATTTCTTGTGAATCGTCCTCCTGCAGATTATCTTGTGATGTTTCTGTAGTTTCATTATTGTTTTCAACTGAATCGGTTTGTGAAGTTTCTTCATTAACTTCTTCATTTTCGTTGAAAGCTGATTCGTTTTGCTCTGTCATAGTCTGCCCTCCAATACAATTCTTAATTACCAAATCGTATTTAGTAATCGAATTACGTTCTGATAATTCATTGCTGTTGGTCCGATAACCGCAATTTGACCTTTCAGCCTATCATCAATATGATACTCACTTGTTACGATAGAAATATCACTTAAACTTGATTCAATTTCATGTCCAATTTTCACATTGATGGAAGTATTGGACATTTCATCAAGTAGTTGTGTGATTTTGTTCGATTCTATATACTGTAGAATCGGTTGAATAGATGATACGTTTGATTCATTCAACGCATCTATGAGTTTAACCTTTCCGCCCATAAAAATGCCATTACTTTGATTATCAAAATGAATATCAATCATATTTAGCATGTCTTTTATAAAATCTTTTTCAGTATCAGATTTTACAAAAGCATTTAATTCATTTTCAAAACGGTGGTTATTCCATTCATTATATTTAGCAGTAACAAAATTTGATATTTTGGTTAATTCGTCATTAGATAAAGGTACTTCAGATGCTAAATGTAAATGTTCAACATGACCTGATGTAAACACAACCACCATAATAACCAAATAAGCATTTGCTCTAATCAAATGAATATTATTGATTATATCTTGTTTATGATTTGGACGCATTACCAGCGTTGTGTATTGTGATGCAATTGAAAGTTCATTAGCAAAATCACTCAATGTAGAGGAAATATCATAATGATTTTCAATTACCAAATCTTTTAAACGCTGCATTTTAGTTTGTTGTTGATGAGATGTTTCTTGTAATAATTGATTCACATAATATCTGATACCTGATTCTGATGGATATCTTCCTGATGAAGTATGTGTTTTTTCTATTAGTTCGAGATCTTCTAATTGTTTCATCTCATTTCTAATAGTAGCAGGGCTAACATTTAATTTATGTCGTTCAATCAGTGTTTTAGAACCAATTGGCTGACCTAAATCAACATAATCTTCAACAATTGCATTTAATATGCTTAATTGTCTATCACTAATCATGTTTTCACCTCATTAGCACTCTTTTGTTTCAAGTGCTAATTATAATTTATCAAATTGGTCAAAGTAAGTCAATGTTAAAGCCTCGGTTTTTAATAAAAACTTATACATTTAGTAAAAAAGACTCAAATACAAGGTTTCCGATGACTTTCCCTCTCTCAGTCATTGAAATAAAGCCTTGGTTATCTACAATAAGTTCTCTTTTAAGTAAATCCTCAATTGTTGTGCCATATACTTCATCTATAGATAAATCAAACTTTTCTTTAAATCTAGCTTTATTGACACCTTGGTTCATTCTTAAACCTAAAAACATTTCTTCTTCCATTTGTTCATTTTTTGTTGGTCTCGTGGACTCTAACAAAGGTCTTTCATTGTTCTTTATTTTCTTTATATAGTGATTTACAGGATTAACGTTACTGTACCTTTCACCGTCAACATAGCCGCTTGCACCTGCGCCAAAGCCATAGTAACCTTCATTTTTCCAATAAACTTTATTATGCTCTGATTCGTGACCCATTTTTCCAAAATTAGAAATCTCATATTGATGTAACTCAGACCTTTGCATGCGTTCTAAAAGATATTCATACATTTCTTCCCCGATATCTTCATTAGGTATTTTCAATTTGCCTTTTTTATACATATTATAAAATTGAGTTTTAGGTTCTAAAATAAGACCATAACTAGAAATATGATCAATATCCATCGCCAATGCTTTTTCTAAACTATCTTTAAAATCATCGATGGTCTGTTTTGGTAAGTGATACATTAAATCTAAACTAATAGAAGGAATACCTACGGCTCTCGCATTTGTAACTGCTTGGTATATATCAGATGTATTATGTGTTCTTCCTAATATTTCAAGCAACTCTGGTTTAAAAGTTTGAACGCCCATAGATAATCTATTCACACCAAAATCCTTTAATAATTGAACTTTTTCCAAAGTCAATTCATCTGGATTTGCTTCAAAACTAAATTCTCCTTTGATTTCGAAAATATCAGTAATAGCTTTAAGTAAACGTTTAAGTTGTTCATAACTAAGTGCCGTTGGCGTTCCTCCACCAACAAAAACAGTTTCTAACACTTTCGTTTTACTATATTGCATTTCTTTAATTAAACAATCTAAGTATTCATCAACTGGTTGGTTATGAATAAAATATTTATTGAAATCACAATACGTACATATTCTTACACAGAAGGGGATATGTATATATGCACTTTTCACTTCCATATTGTGTTCACCTACTTCCCTATTTAAAAACATGATGTTTCATAAAAAACTGGGGCATAAATCGTTCGGATTTAAGGCCCCAAGTTTAAAGTATTATTAATCTTCATCCATTTTGAGTACTGCAAGGAAAGCATCTTGTGGAATTTCTACATTTCCCACTGCTTTCATTTTAGCTTTACCCGCTTTTTGTTTTTCTAATAATTTTCTCTTACGTGTAATGTCCCCACCATAACATTTAGACAATACATTTTTCCCCATAGATTTAATGTTTGTTCTTGCGACAATTTTTTGTCCTACAGCAGCTTGTACTGGTACTTCAAATTGTTGTCTTGGTATTAATGTTTTCAACTTATCGACAAGAGTTTTACCACGTTCGTATGCAAATTCTTTATGCACGATAAAGCTAAGAGCATCGACTTTTTCACCATTTAATAAAATATCCATCTTAACCAGGTCACTTTCTTTATTATCAATAAATTCATAATCAAAAGAAGCATAGCCTTTAGTATTAGATTTTAATTGATCGAAGAAATCGAATACTACTTCTGATAACGGAATTTCATAAATAATATTCACTCGAATATCATCCATGTATTCCATATTAATAAATTGACCACGTTTACGTTGACATAATTCCATTACAGCACCGACATAATCATTTGGTACCATCATAGTCGCACGTACAAACGGCTCATAAATGGTTTCTATTTTATCGCGATCTGGCATATTCGCTGGATTATCTACAGATACTTCCTCACCAGATTTTAATATACATTGGTAAATTACCGATGGCGCAGTTGCGATTAATTCAATACCGAATTCACGTTCAATTCTTTCTTGAATAATTTCCATGTGTAACATACCTAAAAAACCAGTACGGTAGCCAAAACCTAATGCTTGAGAAGATTCTGGTTCAAATTCTAATGAGGCATCGTTTAATTGCAGCTTCTCTAAAGCTTCTCTTAAATCGTTATAGTCTTTGTTATCAATAGGGAATAATCCACAGAATACCATTGGATTCATTTTTTTATAACCTTGTAGTGGCGCTTCAGCAGGTCTCTCTGCATGCGTGATTGTATCACCTACACGGGAATCATCAACATTTTTAATACTAGCAATGATATAACCTACATCACCCACTGTTAATTCATCTACTGATAATTGTTTTGGGGTGTTAATACCTACTTCAGTTACTTCAAATTCTTTTCCAGTAGCCATCATTTTGATACGATCTCCAGCTTTAACAACGCCTTCCATAACACGTATGGATGAAATGACACCTCTATATGGATCATACTCAGAATCAAATATTAAAGCTTTTAAAGGTGCTTCTGGATCACCTTCAGGTGGTGGTACTACCTCAACTATTTTTTCCAATATATCTTCAATACCTAAGTTTGATTTTGCACTTGCAAGTACGACATCCTCTTTATCAATACCAATAACGTCTTCAAGTTCTTGTTTAACGCGTTCTGGCTCAGCTGCAGGCAAATCAATTTTATTGATAACAGGTAGAAGCTCTAAATCATTATCCAGTGCTAAATAGACATTCGCTAGTGTTTGTGCCTCAATACCTTGTGCTGCGTCCACTACTAAAATAGCACCCTCACACGCCGCAAGTGATCTAGATACTTCATATGTAAAATCTACGTGTCCCGGTGTATCAATCAAATGGAACGTGTATGTTTCTCCATCCTTCGCTTCGTATTTCAATCGTACTGCGTTTAGTTTTATAGTAATACCGCGTTCTCTCTCTAAATCCATAGAATCTAGCAACTGTGATTGCATGTCTCTTGTTTCAACTGATTTAGTATTTTCTAAAATTCTATCAGCTAAAGTAGATTTACCATGGTCTATATGTGCGATAATAGAAAAGTTTCTTATATTTTTGCGTCGATTATAACGATCTTGTTTATCCATGTATTATCCTTCTCACTTTCATAATTCTAGCCCGTTTGTATGTATGACATTCTTTGATATAATAACGTTTTTACAAGTCAATTGCAAACTTGCAAAGCCATTCGTTTATAATAATTCAAAATATTAATTCACTTGTTAACACTTTATCAGAATATTTTATAAAATAAGTGTTTCATAACTTTATACATTATTGTATCATTTATATTGAATTTACGGGCGGCTCATAAATAAATGATTGCAGAAAGTCGCTTGTTTTGATAAAATATTTCTTGTTGTAATCAAATTCATTTTGATAGCGAAGATCACTTTTAGGAGGTGACACACATGCCAAACATCAAATCTGCAATTAAACGTGTTAATACAACACATACTGCTGAAGAACGTAATATTTCTCAAAAAAATGAAATGCGTACAGCAGTTAAAAGAGCTCATTCAGCTTTAGAATCAAATGCTGATAACAAAGCTGACTTATTGAGTTTTGCTTTGAAAAAAGTAGATAAAGCTGCACAACGCAACTTAATCCACGACAACAAAGCTGCTCGTATTAAGTCATCATTAATGACAGCTGCTAAATAATATTAAAGTTCAAGCAATTGCTTGAACTTTTTTTATATCTTTTTTAAATAAGTATCCTTTTAAAATACGCCCAATTTAATGTATGCACAACGGGATAATATTGCTTTGTTTAAAACTACAGCGATAAAATAAATAACTCTAATATGAGATGTTTATCCATATAAGATGATTTTAATTTATAATCCGTTTCAGCACAGGAATCTATAATATTTAGCAAACTTTCAAGTTGGTAGTTTCTTGCTTGATTAAGCGCTAATTTTACTCTGTATTGGTGTACATTTATTGTCTTGGCAATTTGTTGACCACTATAACCCTTTTGACTTAATATTTTAGACTGATAAAAAAGTCGATAATTACTGGTAATTAATGCTAATAACTTAATTGGTTCTTCTTTCATTGCAATCAGATCATTAACCAATTGAATTGCATTTGATTTTTTATTTTTTTGAATATAATCTGTTAGTAAAAACACATTTTGTTCTAAACTTCTATTAACAATTTGGTACACATCTTGTTTATTAATTGTTGATCTGTCACCTAAGAAAAGGATTAATTTTTCGAGTTCTTGTTTAACAATATTAAAATTAACGCCTGTTAATTCTATAAATAGGTCAAGTGCATCTTGTTTGATATCTTTAAAATTTTCATGAAGCTCTTTTTTCATCCACTGCATAATTTCTTCTTCTGACATTTGCTCTATTTTTTTTAATTGGGCATTCTTTTTTAATGTTTTCACCAATTTCTTACGCTCATCTAATTTACTATGATATACCTCAAAAATAATCAACGTATCTCCATCATATTTTTCAATAAATTCAATGAGTTGATCTATGTTGTGATTCAAATCTTTAGGAGGTTTTTCACCAGTGAATAGGTATGCATTTTGAACAAGTACTACTTTTTTATCAGAGAAAAAAGGCATGGTCAATGATTCTTCTATTACGGGTGCCAAATCATGTTCGTATAAATTATATTTCACGAAATTAAAATCATCTTTAGGTGCATTTAAATAGTTATTTATTTCTTCTGCTGACTTTTTTTCTATAAGTTCCGGTACTTCTCCGTAAATTGTTATTATATTGTTGCTCATATATAGCACCCTTTCATCTCTATTACACATTAAATTATTATATCACGCAGTATTTGTTCTCTCTACCCAAATCATTTACCAAATTGTGATTTAATTTGTATCGAATTTGATAAAGTAATTGTAACTTCCCCAGAGAGACTCGTCATATATATTTTAGATCCTATTGCTTTCAATCTAGTAATAACTTCGGTACTAGGTAATTTATATCTATTATTTTGTCCAACTGAAATTAAGCTGATTTTAGGATGCATTATATTGACAAAGTTAGAACTAGAACTTGTTTTACTTCCATGATGACCTACTTTTAATACATCCAAATTATTAAGTTTGTACTTATTAAGTAAAAGAGATTCATTATGTTTTGAAGCATCGCCCATAAATAACATTTTATATTTATTATATTGTATGTAGGTAATAATAGAATGTTCATTTAGATCGTCTGAATTTTGTATTGTAGCATCTAACAAACGAATATCTGCTTTGCTAAGTACGATATGATTAAAAGTTTTAAAATCTAATAATTTAACCTTATGTTTTTTACATTGTAACGTTAGCGCTTTTAATTGTTCTAAACTAAAGCTATTTGCATTTATTATTATATGATCTATTTGATATTTTCCTATTAGATAGCTTAATTCTCCCATATGATCAACATGTGGGTGTGTAATAATCAAATAATTAATTTTAGGTAAACCATGCTTTTTTAAAGTGGGCAGAATCTTTCGTTTTGATAGCATGTGGTTGTCTTTCATACCTTTTTTAATCAATACACCCCCAGTATCTATGAGCATAGATTCCTGTTTATCCGTTTCAAATAATATAGCATCTCCTTGGTTCACGTTTAACATAGTTAATCTGTAATCATTTGATTTCGGTAAAATGGTTAAAATGAAAAATATGCTTATTAGAATCAATAAAAAAAGAAAATAATGCTTATGAACGAATAAAATAAGTGCAACAATGATAAGAAACACAGCAATCGCAATAAAAAATGAAGATAATTCGGGGGTGAACCATTTTAAAGTAGAGAATTTCATAAAAATAGAAACAAAGTAATCATGAATCAAGAGCAATATATTTAGGCATTTTGTAAAAATTGTAACTTTAATAGGGAAATGAAGCGAAGCAAAATAAATTAACGAAGCAGGAAATAAAATTAATGTGTAAAACGGAACAAAGAATAAATTAGCTAAGATACCTATCCATTGGATTTGATTAAAATGGGCTGCACTAATAATGGAAGATGAAAGTTGTGCTATAACACTGACAAAAATCATGCTTTTGACGATATTAGCGTCTTTTAAAATCGGGAGTGCAAAAAGAATACAAAAAGTTATAAAAAATGAAAACTGAAATCCAATATTATATATTAATTGTGGAGAAATTAGTGTGATTAAAATAAAAACACCAAAAAGAACATTCATAGAATGTTTGTACAACTTTTTCGGAAGTAATAGAAGAATAAGCGCAACTAACACTGCACGAATAGCACTTGGAGCCATACCAGTGTAAATAGTATAAATGGGTAACAAAATAAAAATAATAGCTTTTATCAAAAATAAGGGACATCTGACTTTAGTCAAAGTATAAAAAATAATACTAACTAAAGCTGTGATATGTGTCCCACTTATTGCTAGTAAATGATAAATACCAATTTCTCTAATTTGATCTAATTGGTGGTCTTTTATCCTGGAAGTATCTCCCGTAATCAATGCAATTATTTTACCTGGATCATCGTTGTGTTCTGTAACAAGACGCTTATAAATATATTGCTTATGTAAATCGACCAGAGACATCCAACCCATTGATATTGACTTACAACTTGATAAATCGACGCTTTTTATATTGATATATAATTTTCTACTTATTCCTTCCCCATTATATTTAAAAGCACCATGGATTTTACAATCGCGTCGGTATAATTCAGACGAATCCGAAGATTTAACTTTACTGTTCGGCTTAAAATAATATTGATAATAATCGCTATCAATTTGGAGTTTACCACTTAGAGTATTGTCGCTAATGACAGGTTTAGTGATAAATTTTGCATTAGCAATTAAAGATTTACTTAACATATCATTTTGAAATTCTAACGTTTGATGATAATACCTATAAAATAATCCAAAAGCTATAAAAGGAACAATTATAATCATAATAACTTGCTGCCATTTGAACTGCTTTATTTTAAGTAAAAATATAAGGAATATAAAAAGAAGTATTGAAAGAAATTTGAGATGTAGCCAAAGAATGCCAACTAAATATGCTATGCCATAATAAACCGTGGCTATTTATTTAATAAGTATTGTGCTACATGCTCTTGATCAAATGAAATTTTTTTATACTCAATACCTGCTTGTTTCAATAACTCCAATGCATATGTATGGTTATGATAATCTTCGGCATAATATATTGTATCAATACCAGATTGTATGATTGATTTTGTACAGTTCAAACAAGGGAAATGAGTAACATAGATTGTAGCGCCATCTGTAGAAACACCTTGTTTAGCACATTGAAGTAAAGCGTTCATCTCAGCGTGTATTGTTCTGATACAATGGCCATCCTCTAATAAACACCCTTCATCAATACAATGAACTTCACCTGAAACCGAACCGTTATAGCCCCCTGCAATGATTCTATTATCTTTCACTATAGTAGCACCAACTGACAAACGTTCACACGTAGAACGCAAAGCCAAAAGATGACTTTGAGCCATAAAGTATTCTTCCCATTTGATACGATCCATGATGATTTACCTCCATATATGTATTATATTTTTTGATTAATTATAGATTAATTTGAATTGAACCATAATGCAACTAAAAGTTATATAGTCAGCTTTGAACCGATTTTTTCTAAAGTCTTAGCTCCAATACCTTTTACGTCTTTTAATTGCTCTACAGACTCAAAAGGGCCATGTTGTTGTCTATATTCTATAATAGCCTTAGCTTTAGTCGGTCCAATCCCATTTATCGTTAATAACTGAGATTCTGTTGCATCATTAATATTTATTTGTTCTGAGTTTATTGTACTATTACCTTTTTTACTATCTTCTGTGTGGTTATTCTTTAAAGCAAAATGATTCATATTAATGTCTTTTTGATCTTTGTCACCAATTTTCGGAATATAAATGACTTTCTGATCTTGTAATTTTTCAGCTAAATTCACACTTGAAAGATCAGCATCTTTTAATAAAATTGCTTTGTCCACTAATTGCTTAACCCTATCCGTATCTTTCATCTTATAAATATCAGGATGCTGTACAGCACCTTTAATATCAACAAAAATAAAGCTACCCTTTTTATCATTTTTTACTGATTTTGCATTATCATTATTAGTAGCAATTGTTTTACTATTGGTATTTTGTTCATTAATTAATGTGGAATCATCATTTGTACTTAAGTTTGCATTGCTGTTGTCATCTGTATTGCTGACATTTAAAAATTTATAACAACAAATAGCAAGCAATAGTACTAACGCGCATCCAACTATGATTACTAATTTATTTTTCTCAAAAATTACTTTCCATTTTGACCAGTCTAATTGCAAAAAATCACTCCTTTATACTTAACACGTATAAGGGAGTGATTTTACTTTTATTTTTTAGCTATGAAAAATAATCTATAACCATTTTCAGTGTGATTGTTTATGTCAAAGTCAACAAAAGTCTGTATATGGTTAAAACCTACTTCTTTTAACATCGCTGTATATTCATTTTCAGTATAAGTTTGCTGATAATGTGATTCATCAAACCTAGTATAATGCGTACTATCTTGTTTAATAAAAAACGACATATCGTGCCAAACACTCAGAGGTTCTTCGCCTTGGACAGCTTCCCACCCTAAGAAAACATCTTCGGATTCGTCAATATAACTTTGATTATTAAACAATGTATTCATTTTATAAGCTGTGTGAACATCAAACATAAAAACACCATCTTGAGATAAATGTCGATAAACATTTTTAAATGTATCTGAAACATTTTCTCTTTCAGGTAAATAATTCAAAGAATCACAAAATATTGTAATGACATCAAAATGTTGTTCAAGCTCAAAATCAGTCATATCTGCTTCAATCCAATTAACAACATTAGATTTTTGAGCAGCTATGGCTAACATATCAACACTAAGATCCATTCCTGTCACTTGCTCAAATTCAGTGAACAGCGATGTTAAACTACCGGTTCCACAACCAATATCTAAAATAGAATGCTTTTTACCTGCAAAATGATTAACAATGCTTAGCCAATCTTCATACGGTTGATCTAAGGTTAGCTGATCATAAAACAAGCTCATTTCTTCATATTGTGCCATTTTTAATAAACAGCCTGTCTGTATGATTCAAGAGGTGCATCTCTATATAGTTTTTCAATATTATAATAATCTCTTTCATCTTTATGGAATACGTGTACGACTACATTTGCCAAATCAATAAGGATCCATCTCGCATCATTAAAGCCTTCCATTCGTTTAACTTCAATTTCCGCTTCATTAGCTGCATCTTTGACTGCACGTGCGATAGACTGAACTTGTTTTTCATTATTTCCGTGGCAAACCACAAAATAGTCTGTCATATCACTAATACCTTGCATATTTAAAGAAATAATATCTTCTGCTTTTTTATTCTCAGTTGCTTCCACAGCTAATTTTAATAATTGATCTGATTTCATTTAATCATCCTTTACTCTTTCGTCACTGTAATTGTAATAATTCAAGCATGCAATCGTCGCGTCATAGACATTAATATCTTTATTAATTAAATATAAAACGGTACGCTTAGATATTTCATATATTGTTTTATCTAAGCTACCTTTATTGTATGCTAAATCTCTAATTTCTTCAACGCCTGGGGTTTGACGCCCAGGTTCTATATAGTCTGCAATAAAGACAAGTTTCTCTGTTTTTGTCATTTGAGCACGACCTGTCGTATGGTTTTTTATCGCTAATAATACTTCTTCATCATCGATACCATACTTCTCTTTCATAATAACCGCACAAACAGGTCCGTGTAAAATTTCCGAACCATAACTTAATAAATTGCTATCTAAATCATGTTGCGTAACAACTTGATACATCGTTCCTAAATCATCATATTTAGAATAATCGTGTAATACACCCGCAAGTTCTGCTTTATCTTTATCACCATCATAAATATCTGCTAATTTAACCGCAGTTTCAGCCACTCTTAATGAATGGTTAAACCGCTTTTCAGGCAATTTCTCTTTGACAATTTCTATTGCTTCATTAACTTTCATATAATCCTTCCTCTCGGATATATTGTTCAACACTTGGAGAAACGAGTGCTTGAATATTCTCTTTATTCTTCACTCTTTTTCTAATTAATGTTGAGCTTATATCAATACGTGGAATTGTTATCGATAGCATATCTGATTCGACTTCTTGTGTCGTTTTATCTCTATTGACGATTACAAAAGTAATGTACGATTTTAATTCATTAATCTTATACCACTTATGCAGTTGATTATATTGGTCTGTCCCTATCACAAGATAAAGTTTTGCATCAGGATGCTTATCTAAAATATACATCACTGTATCATAGGTATAACTTTGTCCTCGTCTTTCTATTTCATTTAAACAGATACGACCAAAACCCAGATCATCTATAACAGATTGAATCATATCAACTCTATATCGACCTTCCAAATAATCTGTATGTTCTTTTAGCGGAGATATAAAACTAGGTATAAAATAAAATACGTCCGGTTTTATAAATGCGTTAACTTCACTAGCTACGACCATGTGGGCGATATGAATCGGGTTAAATTGCCCACCATATAAGACAATCGATTTAGCCATTATGGTAACTGAATTTGTTTATTATCTTGTGATTCTTTGTAAAGTACAATCATCGACCCGATTACTTGTACAATATCACTACGTGTTGCATCACTTAATGATTGTGCTAAGTCATTTTTATCTTCAAAGTTGTTTTGCAATACATGTATTTTAATTAACTCTCTATTTTCTAGAATATCTTGTATTTGCGCTACCATATTGTCATTAATACCAGCTTTCCCTATTTGAAAAGTTGGATCTACGTTATGAGCTTTACTTCGTAAAAATCTTTTTTGTTTACCTGTTAACATAATTCAATCTCCTTTTATAAATATTTTAAAACAGTGTCTTTCATTATTTGAATTTGTGGTAATTCACCTGTCCAAATTCTATAACTTTCAGCACCTTGGTATACGAACATATCTAATCCATTATGAATAGGATTTCCTTTAGCTTCTGCAATTTCTAAAATAGGTGTCTTAAATGGTACATAAACGATATCACTCACTAACGTGTGACTATCCAAATTATCAAGGTTAATAATAACCTCTTTATTTTGATTCATACCTGCTGGCGTTGTATTGATAATAATATCAAATTCTGATAATGCTGCTTCAGCTTCTTGTAAACTAATTTTATTCACTTCTAATTGCCAACTTTCAAATCGATCCATAGATCTATTGGCTACTGTAAGTTTGGGTCTAACGAATTTTTTTAGTTCATTAGCGAGCCCTTTACTCGCACCACCAGCGCCTAAAATTAATATATATGCATCTTCTAAATCTGGATATACTTGTCTTAAACCTGTTACATAGCCAATACCATCCGTATTGTAACCAATCCATTTACCGTCCACAATTTTCACCGTATTAACTGCTCCAACTGTTTTTGATTGTTCATCGATTTCATCCAGATAGGGTATAATACGCTCTTTATGTGGTATTGTAACGTTAAATCCAGAAAGTGCTTTGTCATTAATTATCTCTTTGATACGATGAAAGTCTTCGTTTCTAATATTAATCGCTTCATAAGATGATAAATCATTTAAAGCTGCAAAATTTGCATTATGCATAACTGGTGATAAAGAGTGATCAATAGGATTGCCTATCACTGCGTACTTCACATTAAACCCGCCTTACATTATAGAATTTCGTAATACGACATCGACATTTTTAGGTACACGAACAATGATTTTAGCACCTTCATCAATGGTAATAAAACCTAATCCAGAAATCATAACATCACGCTTTTCTTTACCTGTTTCTAGGCGTACGGCTTTAACATTTTGCAAATCAAAATGATCTGGGTTATTAGGGGGCGACAATACATCCCCTAATTGATTACGCCACAATTTATTTGCATTTTCCGTTTTAGTTCTATGGATATTAAGATCATTTGAAAAATAACATACTAATGGTCGTTTACCACCACTTATATAATCAATACGTGCTAAACCACCGAAAAATAATGTTTGTCCTTCATTTAATTGATATACACGTTGTTTAACCTCTTTTTTAGGCATGATTGTTTTTAATTCTTTTTCCGTTACGTAATGCGTCATTTGATGTTCTTGAATCACACCAGGTGTATCATACATGAACGAAGTGTCATCAAGTGGTATATCAATCATATCTAAAGTTGTACCAGGGAATCGAGAAGTGGTAACTACATTCTTTTCACCCACACTGCGCTCTATCAATTTATTAATCAGTGTAGATTTACCTACATTTGTAGTCCCTACAATATAGACATCGTCATTATTTCTCAAAGTATTAATAGCATTCAATAAATCTTCGATACCCTCATTTTTTTCAGCAGAAATTAAAATGACATCTTCTGCATCTAAGCCGTATTTTCTCGCTGTTTTCTTCAACCATTCTTTTACACGGCGTTTATTAATTTGTTTCGGTAATAAGTCTAGTTTATTACCTACTAAAATGATTTGTTTATTTCCAACAATGCGTTTGATTGCATTAATAAAAGATCCTTCAAAGTCAAAAACATCCACAACATTTACAACAATACCTTTTTTGTCTGCTAAGCCATTAAGTAAATTTAAAAAATCTTCACTATCCAAGCCTACATCTTGCACTTCGTTGTAATTTTTTAACCTAAAACATCTTTTACAAATAACGTCTTCTTTATAAAGACTACTTTCTGGAACATATCCAGGCGCATCTGAATCTTCAGATTGTAAGGGTGCGCCACAACCGATACATTTTAATATCTCAGTTTCTGCCAATCAATTTTCCTCCCATTTAATATAACCTTTTTCTCTAAAATGCTGTAGTAATCTACGTTCAATCATGCGATTAAACTTCGTTATAAATCCATCTGTTTTTTTCACTGGGACAACCATAATTGTGAATAATCCGCGTCTATTTCCGCCAAACACATCTGTTAGCATTTGGTCTCCAATGACAACTATTTCTTCTGGATTCAAATTCATTAATTTAGATGCTTGATTAAAGGCGCGACCTCTGGGTTTTTTTGCTTTAAATATATAGTCCACATTTAATGATTTTGAAAAATTGCCTACGCGTTGTTCGTTGTTATTTGAAACAATTGTTACAGTTATGCCGAGTTCTTTTGCTCTATCGAACCATTCTTTTACTGCTTCTGTTGGATCAGCTACATCCCATCCTACAAGTGTGTTATCTAAATCTGTAATTATACCTTTTACGCCTGAATTTGCGAGTTGTTCTATATCAATTTGAAAAATAGATTGTACATATTCGTTTGGCATAAAATAGTGCTTTATCATACCCATGTTTTATTTCACCTTTTTATATAGTTTTAATTAAACGATCAACAATTTGACTTGAAGCAATTGCTGCTTTTTCTAAGAATGCTTCGAATGTTATACCTGCATCACCATCTGCTAAATCAGAAATAGCACGTGTAATTATGAATGGTAGGTTAAACTGATAACATGTCTGGGCAATCGCTGTTGCTTCCATTTCTGCTGCCATGGCTTGTGGAAAGTTTGTTTTGATATCTGCGCGTTGTTCTGCAGTGCCAATAAAACTATCTCCACTTACAATTAAACCAGATTTAGCAACCCATTTTTGATCATTTATTGCTTCTTTTGCTAATTCAATTAAATGGCTATCCGCAACAAATTGTGCAGGCATTTGAGGAATTTGACCCAATTGATAACCAAATGCTCTTGCATCTGCATCGTGATAAGCTACCATGTCACTTACTACAATATCTCCGACACCAAGTGATTTGTCTAATGCACCCGCCGAACCTGTATTAATAATTAAATCTGGGTGAAAACGATTTATTAATAAAGTAGTAGAAATTGCAACATTTACTTTTCCAATAGCACTTTGAGTCAAGATAACTTCTTTATCATGTAAACGCCCTTTATAAAAAACAACATGAGCAACATTAATTATTTCTAAGTTAACAATTTTATCTTTTAAGATAGCTACTTCTTCTTCCATAGCACCTATAATACCTATCATTATATTTCACCTCATCTTAAAATCCTAGCCTTTGTTATTCTACCATATTTGAACACATAGCTCGATAATAGTTCAATGTTTTTGCATAAAATAATAATTATTGAAATTATTTAAACTTTTTAATTATATTAACTATCATAAATTCGTTTATTTTAAAAACTTAACATGAAAAATACCCTGAACTTATTGTATTGTAACCATAAGTCAGGGTATTATCTATTTTCATTTAGCTACCAAATAATTCAGTTAAACCTTGAAGCGAGAAGATACCAGTTACAATCGTTACGACTACTGCAACAATCCCGAACCAAAGCATCCATGTCGGGTGTTTGTAATCTCCTACGATTGATTTACGTTTACTAGCAATTAATATCGTACCTAATGTAATAGGTAAAATCAAACCATTTAGTGCACCTGCTACAATAAGTAACGTGACAGGTTTGCCTAAGAATAAAAATACTAACGTTGACACTACAATGAAACTAATTACAATAATATTCGTTTTATTATAAACAGATTTATGTAATGTTTTTAAGAATGTTGCACTTGTATATGCAGAGCCAATAACTGAAGACATTGCAGCCGCAAATAGTACAATACCGAAAATATTTCGTCCTATAGGTCCTAACACATGTTCAAATACAGAAGCAGGTGGATTATCAGCATTCAATGTAACGCCCGTTACTACTACACCTAATACAGCTAAGAATAATAATGTTCTTAGTACACCAGTTGTTAATATACCTGAAATCGCAGCCTTATTTACAAATGGTAAATAATCTTTACCTTTAATTCCAGAATCTAATATTCTATGTGCGCCAGCAAAAGTAATGTATCCGCCAACCGTACCACCAACTAATGTGATAATTGGTAAAACAAGCGCTAGTGGTTGCTCTGGCATCACTAAATGTTTTGCAGCCTCAGCATAGGGTGGATTGGCTTTAAACATAACAAAAGCGACAACGATAATCATCAATACACCTAAAAACATTGTTACGATGTCCATTATCTTTTGTCCACTTTTACTAATAAATATTGCAATTGAAAGAACGGCAGTAATTGCTGCACCTATTTTAACATCTAACCCAAATATCGCATTCAAACCTAATCCAGCACCGGCTATGTTACCAATATTAAAAGCTAGACCACCAATTGCAATGAGGATTGATATAAATGTACCCAGTCCATTAAAAATTTCATTAGCTACTTCTTGTCCACGTTTACCTGTAACAACGAGTACACGCCAAATATTAATCTGTGCACCAATATCAATTAATATAGATAGTAAAATTGCAAATGCAAAACTAGATGCAAATTGTTCTGTAAATACAGCAGTTTGTGTTAAAAATGCTGGTCCTATCGCGGATGTTGCCATTAAAAACACAGAACCTAATAATAACCTTTTGTGATTTTTAGTAAACTGGAAATCTTTCTCGTCTGACCTTAATTTTTCTCCCATTGCTTACCCCCCTAGCCTTGTAATTGAAATGCCTTCTTTCGTTAATTGTTCTCTAATTTGTGTTACAAATTCAATTGCATGTGCCCCATCGCCGTGCACACAAATAGTATCTGCTTTAATATCTATTGTATTGTCATTTTTTGTAATTACTTTTTGAAATTTAACCATATTTATCACTTGTTTAATCGCTTCATCTGTATTGGTAATCAATGCATCAGCTTCTTTTCTGCTTACTAACTGTCCATCGTCTTCATAACGTCTGTCGGCAAAAACCTCAGAAGCTGTGGACAATCTTAAAGCCTGTGCTTCTGAAATTAATAAAGTATTATAAAGTCCCACATAGATTAAAGTCGGATCAAAGTCATAAACTGCTTTTGCAATAGCATGCGCAATAACTTTATCTCTTGCTCCCATTTGATAAAGTGCACCATGCGGTTTAACATGATTAATCTTAACGTCATGAATTCTACAAAAACCATTCAATGCACCTAATTGATAAACAACAATATCATAAACTTCTTCAGGAGATAAATCCATATTTCTTCTGCCAAAGCCTTGTAAATCAGGAAGTCCTGGGTGTGCGCCGATACCTATACCGTTGTCTTTTGCAAGTTTAATGGTATCGTTCATCACATGTTGATCGCCAGCATGAAAGCCACATGCAATATTTGCTGATGTTATTAAAGGAATAATTTGATTGTCACTACCAAATGAATAGTTACCAAACGCTTCTCCTAAATCACAATTCAAATCTACTTTCATTTATACTTCCTCCTTTAAAATTTGATGTCTATCTAAAAATTTAATGTCTACTTGGCTTGCATCACCATCAGCATATTCAGGATAAGATAATACAGCATATAGAAAATCAGCAGTTGTCGTAAAACCATCGATGACCATTTCATCAAGTGTTACTTTTAATTTATTAATAGCAAGTTGTCTAGTGGAAGACTTCACAATCACCTTTGCAACTAATGAATCATAATATGGTGAAACTTTATATCCGTGATATAACAAACTATCAACACGTATATTAAAGCCCTGTGGCAGATGTAAAGCTTCTACAGTGCCTGGTGTAGGTTGAAATTGTTTCTCTGGATTTTCTGCATTGATTCTTGCCTCAATGACATGACCATCAAAAGTAATGTCTTCTTGTGTGAATGGTAGTTCATTATGTTGCATGAGATACAATTGTGCTTGTAATAAGTCTCTGTTTGCTCTCATCTCTGTTACTGTGTGTTCAACTTGGATGCGTGCATTCATTTCTATAAAGTAATACGCATCATCCGTAACTAAATATTCAATGGTGCCTGCACTGCGATAATGAGATGCACGCGCCACTTTAACAGCATCATTACACATTGCTTCTCGCATCGACTCAGAAATTGCAGCGCATGGTGATTCTTCAATTAACTTTTGATTTTTCCTTTGTACAGAACAATCTCTTTCACCTAAGTGAATAAAATTATTTTTGCCATCACCGATAACTTGAACTTCCACATGTTTTGCAATAGGGATGAAAGCTTCAACATAAATACGGTCATCATCAAAATACTTTTTACCCTCACTTTTAGCTTCTTTAAAAGCTTTTTCGAGTGACGCTTCTTCTTTGACAATACGTATACCTTTACCGCCACCACCACTCGCTGCTTTTAACACAAGTGGATAACCAGTATCTTGAGCAATAGATTTCACTTCACTTATCGAATCAACATCACTTGTAGAACCCGGAATAATAGGAACACCGACATTATCAACTGTTTGTCTAGCAGTGATTTTATCCCCCATCATTTCCATAGTTGTCTTAGTAGGACCAATAAAATAAATCTCGTTCTCTTCAACTTTTTGGGCAAACGATGCACTCTCCGATAAAAAGCCGTACCCTGGATGAATCGCGTTAGCTTGTGTTATTTTGGCTGCGCTAATAATTCTGTCTTGGTTTAAATAACTTTCAATTGGATTTGCCTCACCTATACAAACAGCTTGATCTGCTAAACTTACATGCAAACTTGATTCATCACCTATCGCATAGATTGCAACAGTTTCAATATTTAGTTCTCTGCACGCTCTTATAATACGTACAGCAATTTCTCCTCTATTTGCTATCAGACAACGATACAATGCAAACACCCCTTTATTTGACTTATTTTACGTTAACAATCAGTTGATTGTATTCTACGCTCGAACCGTGCTCAACTAAAATTTCTTCTACAACGCCTGAAACATCGCTTGTTACTTCATTAAGCACTTTCATCGCTTCAATATATCCGACTGTATCTCCTTTTTTAATTTCGTCACCCACTTGTATAATAGGGTTTGTTAACTCTTTTTCGTCTTGTAAGAAAAATGTGCCTACCATTTGAGATTTAATTTGTTGATATGTATGCTCATTTGTTGAATCATTCTCTTCATTTTTAGCATTATCTATTTTATTACTATCATTTTTTTCTGCTTGGTTTGATGTAATATGATTTGCATCATTCTCAGTAAAATCAAGTTCGATTTCGTTTTCATAGTCTTTATATTTAAATTTTTTAACGTCGTTCTCTTTAACTAATTTAATTAACTGTTCTATTTTTTCAAAATTCATTATAATTCCCCTTTTAATAAATTTTTGATTCGTGACGCTGTTGGTCGAAGTTGTTTTATTTTAAAAATTGGATTTTTTATTATTTCTTTTCTTTTTTCAGAAAAACATTTTTCTTTTTGCTTTAGTGTCTTGATTGCATCTTCGACTGATATCCATTGGAATCGGATGGTTTCACCTGGCTGTTTTTGTGCCAGTATCGATAAATCAGCTGCACAAACTGTTGCAATTTTAGTATAGCCTCCCACAGTTTGCTTATCATTCAGTAAGATAATGGGATTACCATCGTTAGGCACTTGAATACTACCAAGTGCTACTGGTTCTGAAATGATATCTGCAGAATTGGTTGGCGCAATATTTTCGCCTTGTAAGCGGAATCCCATACGGTCAGATTTTTCTGAAATTTTAAACGATTCAGATGTTAATTTTGCTTTTACTTCTTCTGAAAACTGCTCTATTTGTGGCCCTTCTATAATATGAATCGTGTGTTGTTCATCGTTTTCATTTTCAATACGCGCACTTATACCTATCTGAGATAAATAGTGATCGTTTTGTTGAATAGTCAATACATCACCTTTTTTTAAAGCTCGTCCTTTATAGCCGCCAATTTGACTACGGGTGTGTGTGGCATAACTATTAGCTATCAAAGGTACATTGATAGGTTGTCCAAAAGCTATGTATCCTCTGGCACCATGTAACGCTGAATTTAACTTTAATATATCGCCTTTTTGTGCTTTAATAACCGTTTGATGAGATATAGGTTCATCATTAATAGTAGCGTCAAACTGAGCACCTGTTATAACAAAGGTATTATCTGCTAAAAATTGAATGGACGGGCCGATAATAGTAACTTCTATTGCAGGTCCTTCATTATTAATTAATGTTTGTGCAAGTCTATACGCATAGATGTCTAATGCACCAGCTGTTGAAAACCCTTGATTTTGATAACCAATTCGCCCTTTGTCTTGGATTGTACTAAACAAACCGGGCGTTAATATTTTAATACTCATTACTTACTGTCACCCACTTTTCAATATCAAATTGATTACTTTTTTGTTCCTCTTCAATCTGATTTAAGGTTTGTTCATTAATAGCATAAAACTTAATATAATCTCCTGAGTTGTATAAACACATTGGATCTCGATTTATATCAAACACTTGTATAGGTGTTTGTCCGATAATTTGCCAACCACCTGGAGAAGATTTTGGATATAATCCTGTTTGGTTATTTGCAATACCAACAGAACCCGCAGGAATACTTGTCCTCGGTTCCTCTCTTCTGGGTGTATGTAATTGTTTATTTAACCCTCCTAAAAATGGGAAACCTGGCATAAAGCCCAGCATATATATTAGGTAGGTATTTTCAGTATGTAATTTAATAACTTCTTCTGAAGTTAATTGATTATGTTTCGCGACTGTTTCTATGTCTGGGCCACGGTCACCACCATAGTATACGGGTATATGTAAAATTTTAGATTGTGAGTTTGATGTCAGTCCTGCATCAACATCAACATTGCCTAAGTCCAAGCTGTTTATGATTTCTGTCGCATCGCTTTGAGTGATATCGATAGTCAACATAATTGCGCGATACGAAGGTATTATTTCTAAAATAGCTTTATTACTTTGATCCTTAATATACTGTTCTATTCGCTGTACTTCTTTAAAAATATCAGGATCAATCTGTTCATCAAAATAAATCATGATGGTTTGTTCATTAATGATTTTATATTCCAGAAACGTTGCCCCCTTTGTTAATTATCACAACTTATTATAAAAACAAACTAAGTTGTACATTCAACATTTCTATTATATCATTTATTATAAATTTCTGTTTAATAGCAAATAATTATCATAGATTATAATAAATAATGAATTCGGCTTATATGAAAAGAATCAATATAGATAGCCTAAATAATTTTATAATTGTTATCAATTTATCAGAATATAGTCTGCAAGTATAGAAATATTTTAGCAAAGTGTAAAATCCCCCCAGACATTTAACATGTGTGGGGGGATTTGCACTAAAACTTATTTGATATTTACGATTTTAACATTTATTTCTCCACCATTTGGTAGTGGAACACGTACTTCATCGTCTAATTTTTTGCCAATTAAACTTTTGGCCATAGGTGATTCGTTAGAAATTTTACCTTTAAATGCGTCTGACTCTGCAGAACCAACAATTTGATATTCTTCTTCTTCTTCACCAGGTAATTCAACAATCGTAACTGTTTTACCTAATTGTACTTCGTTATTATTACCTGTATCTTCGATAATAAGTGCATTACGTAACATGTTTTCTACACGTTGGATATCTTGCTCAATAAAACCTTGTTCATCTTTTGCCGCATCATACTCTGAGTTCTCTGATAAGTCACCAAAAGAACGGGCAATTTTAATTTTTTCAACGACTTCAGGTCGTTTAACAGTTTTTAATTCTTCAAGCTCATGTTCTAATTTCTCAAAACCTTCTTGCGTCATTGGATATTGCTTTTGGTTTTCCATTATGTCATCTTCCTTTACTTATAAATACTATTGTTTACTAACTAAAGTTTGAATCTTCGTCGTCATTATATCGATAGCTACTTTATTACTTCCGCCTTCTGGTATGATAATATCTGCGTATCTCTTAGTTGGTTCTATGAATTGATTATGCATAGGCCGAACTACATTCAGATATTGATTAATAACAGATTCCATTGTACGTCCTCTTTCTTCGGTATCACGAAGCAGACGTCTTAATATGCGCAGATCAGCATCTGTATCAACATAAATTTTGACATCCATTAAATCTCTTAATGTTTTGTTTTCAAGTGCAAATATACCTTCTACGATGATAACATCTTTTGGCTCAAATGCAATCGTTTCCTTACTTCTCGTATGATTTGAGTAGTCATATGTTGGCACTTCAACCTGCTTACCATTCCTCAAGTCATTCAAATTGTCAATTAATAAATCATTATCAAATGCAAATGGATGATCGTAATTGGTTTCTAAACGTTCATCAAAAGTTAAATGTGATTGGTCTTTATAATAATAGTCTTGAGCCAATAGTGCAACACTATGACCTTCTAAATTTTTCATTATTTCGTTTGTAACGGATGTTTTCCCCGATCCTGAACCACCGGCAATGCCTATTATTGTTGTACTTTTCATTATCCAATTTCCTTTCTCATCATGTTATTCGCATAAATTGGATGATCGACTTTAATTTGAACTATCTGCAACGGATGGCGTGCAGCATCAAGTTCATTTCCCTCTTCATCATAAATTGTTTCCACAACTTGTCGAAAAGTATCAATTTCTGGTCCAAAAAATTCAATTTCCTGTCCAGGTTCAAATTTATTGCGTTGTTGTACTGTAGCAATTTTAGTCGCTTTATCATAATCTAACACTAACCCACAGAAATCATAAGCAGAATTTTTCTTATTTTGTTGACCAAACATTTGCTCTTCATAACCTGGTGTACCTTCTATAAATGCAGATGCAGTATCTCTATTAGCGCATTTGTCTAGTTCAATCAACCATTCTGGCTTAATCTTAAAGTTCTCTGGATCACTTGCATATGCGTCTATAACTTTTCTATAAATTGAGACTACTGTCGCAATATAATGTATGGATTTCATGCGTCCTTCAATTTTTAAAGAATCTACACCAATATCCATCATATTGGGAATCGATTCTATTAATTTCAAATCTTTAGGGCTCATTGCAAAAGGTGCAACCTCATGATCACCATAATATAAATCTAATTCCCCATCAGATTCAATATGTAATAAATCATAATCCCATCGACAACTTTGACAACACCCACCACGATTTGAGTCACGCGCAGTCATATGATTACTTAATGTACATCTTCCTGAATAAGCAATACACATTGCACCATGTATAAAAGATTCAATTTCAATATCAACTTTTTCTTTCATCTCTTTCATTTCCATAGCACCTGTCTCACGTGCTAAAACAACCCTATCTAAACCTTCTTCTTTCCAAAACTCAACTGCTCTGTAATTAGAAAGTGATTGCTGTGTTGAAAGGTGGATTTCCAATTCTGGCGCTACTTTTTTACAAGTTTCAATTATAAGCGGATCAGCAACGATAATACCAGTTGCACCTGTTAATGCTAAATCGCGTAAATAGGTGTCTAAGCCGTCTATATTTTCATCATGAGCAATTATATTAGTGGTTACGTATATTTTAGCACCATAACGCTTTGCAAATGCAACACCCTCTTGGATTTCTGGCATTGTAAAGTTATCTGCATTAGATCTCAAACCATATTCTTGTCCACCGAGAAAAACAGCATCTGCACCATAATGTATAGCTATTTTAAGTTTCTCTAAATTACCAGCAGGTGCAAGAAGTTCAGGCTTTTTCATTTTAGGTTTATTTTGAACATTAATTTCTTCTAAAATTTTCACGAGTTAACCTCCATTAGTATACTGTTTGTTTATATAAGAAGCCTTCGTCAAACGGGCGATGTTCCGGTTGTATTGCTTCTATTGGATCGACAAGCATGAATTTTTCATCTTCATATGCATCTGGGTCCTCATTATACAGATCTATTGCTTCTCTGTATTGTTCAGTACAAACATTGATATAACTTTCTGACTGTAAGATGCCGTCTATTTTCAGTGAATCTATACCCGCTTCAAGTAATGGTTCCAATTCTTCTATTAAGCAAATATCGTTTGGTGACATAATATGTGTTCCATTATAATCTTCATAAACTGGGTATTTATTATCACGTTCTTCGTCATATAATAATAAATCATTCGTTTCATCGTTACGGGAGATCTTCATTTGACGTTCTTGGAAAGTGTAATAATTACCTAACAACATACGCTTAGATTGGAACATGCAAGTCATACCATGAACTTGAACTTCAATTTCAACATTCGCATGGGCTTTGATATTAAGGATTTCGTCCAAACTCAATTCTCTAGCAAGTTGTGCACGTGCAGCTCCTTTTGCTCCCCAATAATTACATTGAAAATAATTAGTCACCAGTGCTTCTGCATCCCAATGTAAAGGAATTGGATCTGTGTGTTGTTTAACATACATAACAACAGCTGGGTCTCCAAAGATAATTCGATCAACTTTTATTTCATGAAGAAAATCAATATAAGCTTCAACTGCACTTAAATGATAGTTATGGAATATACCATTTACTGCAGCATATGCCTTTTTACCATTACGATGAATCATATCCACTGCTTCAATCATTGCTGCTTTATCAAATTCTCCTGATAATCTCAAACCAAATTTTTGCTCGCCAATGACAAAGGCATCAGCACCTTTTTCAATTAATGTTTCGATATGTTTAACCGATTTGGGTGTCACTAATAATTCTGTCATTTAGATTCTCCTTTAATTGAAATGGCTAATCCATCATCAATATTTAAAAAGTTAGTCGTATAAGCTTCGTTATTCATAAGCCATTCGTTATATTCAATCACCTTTTTAACCATTTGGCGCACATTGCGAGTCCGCACAACTGAAATATCAGAAACAAAGCCATGATAGAGTACATTATCCGTAATAACTACGCCACCTTCTTTTAATAAAGGTGTATATAATTCAAAGAATTTCTTAGACTGTGCTTTAGCAGCATCAATAAATATCATATCGAAACTTTCTTGTTCGACATTATGAAATTGCTCTAACGCGTCACCCTCAACCAATGTCACTTGATTTGAAAAATCGTATTTCCTAATATTTTCTTTTGCTTGCTGTTGCATATCTGAATCACGTTCAATTGTCGTAATATGTACATCTTTAGATACAGATGCAAATTGCATTGCACTATAGCCAATCGCTGTACCAATTTCTAAAATATTTTGTGGTTTATGCAGCCTAATCAATTGCTTAATCATTTCTAAAGTAAGTCTGTCTACAATAGGGACGTTATTCGCTTCTGCATATGGTCTCAAAGACTCTATCGTTTCATCGGTTTGTTTATGTAAATTTAATAAATAGGATTGATTATTATCCATTTTCAAAACTTCCTTCGTTATAATATAATACATAAGTTTTAACAATAAAATAGGGAGTAGTATAGAAGCCTTTTGCACATAAGGTTCCTTGCCCCATCCCGGCAAAAATGGCCAATTAAAAACTCAAAATACTTATAGATTTGCGCTAGAATGCGTCATTTTATGTATGACCATCATATTTTCTTTAGAAATTATGCTTTAACATCTATTATCATTGTATTTTCAACTTAATCAGTTACCGCACAGACTATCAATCACACTAGTCATTGGTGCTCGTGCTAGTTTAATTTTAGTAAAGATGAAAAATATATTTACATATAACATTTATATGGTCTATTCCATTATTAATAAATGCAATTTCAAAATCGTATGTGTTTGAATTTAACTTTATATATTTTACCATAAACACCCCGATAATATAAGCATAAATTCCGTAGTTAGTTAACTCTTAAATATATAATTATCATTAATCATTCGATTTTTATTCGTTTATTTACAGAAAAAAACCATACTGCTTTTCCAGTATGGTTTACTTCATAGTGACTTATATTTAAAGAACGATTTTTTAATTATTCGTGGTCATGATCGTGGTCATGATCATCCATTTCTGTATTAACGACTTCTTCAATCATATCCCATTCTTCGTCAGTTTCCACTAGTAAGAATTTGCCACCTTCACCATTTTCATCTGGCTCATTAATCATAGGCACCAATTCAATTAAATCGTCATCATCTGATTCTGCACCTTCTTCAGCAAGAATAACGTATTCTTTTTTGAATTCTGGGTGGAAAAATTCTAATACTTTACGATATAAGACTTCATTACCTTCTTCATCATATAATGTAAGTAATTCCTCTTCATTGTTAATTTCTAATTGAGAATCATGGTTATGCTCTGTCATTATTAAAAGCTCCTTTTTATTGTAATGAGTCTAAATAGCCTTGCAATATAAATACTGCTGCCATTTTATCTATTACTTTTTTTCGTTTCTGTCTAGAAACATCCGCTTCAAGTAATGAACGCTCCGCAGCCATAGTGCTTAGACGTTCATCCCACATAATTATTTCTAATGATGGCAGTGCTTCTTGAAGTTGCTCCTTGTATTGTAACGAAGCCTCGCCTCGAAATCCAATAGAATTGTTCATGTTTTTTGGTAATCCAATAACTACAGTACCAACGTTATCTCTTTTTATAATTTTTACTAATGCTTCAATACCTAATTCATTGTTCTCTTCGTCTATACGGAGTGTGTCTAATCCTTGGGCTGTCCAACCCATCAGATCACTTATTGCAATGCCAACAGTCTTACTTCCTACATCTAATCCTATAATTTTATGCTTTAACATAAACTAATTCGATTTCTCTTGCAAATAGTTTGAAACTAATTCTTCCATGATATCATCGCGATCAATACGACGAATTTGATTTCTAGCTTCGTTATTGCGTGGAATATACGCAGGATCTCCTGATAATAAGTAACCAACAATTTGGTTCACAGGATTATATCCTCTTTCTTCTAAGGTATGATAGACATTTTGTAATACTGTTTTGACATCTTCTTTTGGAATTTCATCATAATTAAATTTCATTGTTTTATCAAAATTTTCCATTGTTCTTACACTCCTTTGTATCGAGTAAAAAAAGTTCTTACTTATATTCTACATTAGAATCGAATCAACTTATAGAGATTTAATGTAATCTTTAATGAAACGTAATGATTCTGTTATGTTCTCTGGTTCAGTACCGCCGCCTTGAGCCATATCAGGGCGTCCGCCACCTTTACCGCCTACTACAGGAGCCATGTTTTTAATGATATCTCCTGCTTTCACTTTATAAGTTAATGCTTTTGGTACGGTAGCTACTAATGACACCTTACCATCTATATTACTAATAAGTACAATAACAGTATCTTGTAATTTTGATTTAAAATCATCCATAGTTTCACGTATTGCTTTAGCATTAGGAACTTCTACTTCCGTTGCTAAGACTTTCAATCCATTAATTTCTTCTACTTGATTAGTGATGTCACCCATTTTTAATGATGTCACTTCTTTATTCTTTTGTTCAAGTTGTTTTGTAAGCTCTTTTTCTTTGTCTTGCATATGAACGATTTTCTCTAATACTTGGTCATCTGATTTTACTTTTACTTGCGATTTAACTGCGTTAAATTGAGATTGAATCGTTTCTAAGTATAAGAAAGCTGATTTACCAGTCAATGCTTCTATTCGACGCACTCCAGCACCTGTACCAGACTCACTTACTATTTTAAATAAACCGATTTCTGATGTGTTGTTCACGTGAATACCACCACATAATTCAATTGAAAATGGGGCCATATTTACAACTCTTACAATTTCACCATATTTTTCACCGAAAAGTGCCATAGCACCTAGTTGTTTTGCTTCAGAAATTGGCATTTCTTGAATATCTACTTCAATACTGTTCCAAATTTCTTCATTAACACGACGCTCAACCGTGTCAATTTCCTCTTGTGTCATTGGGCCAAAGTGTGAAAAGTCAAATCTTAGACGATCTGCTTCAACAAGTGAACCTGCTTGATTAACGTGATCTCCAAGGACTTCTTTTAATGCAGCGTGTAATAAATGTGTTGCACTATGGTTTTTCTTGATTGAACGACGTTCTTTGTGATTCACACTCGCTGAAACTTCAGCATTCTTCTTAACAGTACCAAATTGAATCTCACCTTTGTGCAAATTCTGACCATTTGGTGCTTTAGTCACTTCAGTAACTGCGATTTCAAAGTTTTCATTACTAATTGTACCTTGGTCTGCCACTTGACCACCACTAACAGCATAAAATGGTGTCTCACGTAAAATAAAGTAAATCGTCTCTCCTGCTTCTGCAGATTCTACAAGTTCACCATTTTGGATAATATCTGTGATGACAGAGGCTTTGTCCATAACATCATACCCAACAAATGTGCTATCTGTGGTAATCTTTTTCAATACTTCACTTTGAACTTGCATAGATTGTGAATTTTGTCTTGCTTGTCTTGCTCTGTCTCGTTGCTGTTGCATTTCTTCTTCGAATGTTTGCATATCTATTGATAAATTTTCTTGTGTCGCAATTTCTTCTGTTAACTCAACTGGAAAGCCGTAAGTGTCATATAATTTAAAAGCGTCTTTACCACTGATTTCATGGGTAGATGTTTTCGCTTGTGCAACTAAGTTATTTAGAATAGCTAGACCTTCTTCTAATGTTTCATGGAAGCGTTCTTCTTCTGATTTAATGACGCGCTTAATAAAGTCTGCTTTTTCTTTAACATTAGGATAATATGGTTCCATAATGTCAGCTACAATATCAACTAGACGATACATAAATGGTTCATTAATATCTAATGATTGACTGAATCTTACTGCTCTACGTAATAAACGACGTAAAACATATCCTCTTCCTTCATTAGCTGGTAGTGCACCATCTGCAATGGCAAATGCAATTGTACGAATATGGTCGGCAATCACTTTAAATGCCACATCATAGTTATCATTTTCCAAGTATGTTTTACCTGATACTTTTTCTACTTCATGAATGATAGGCATAAATAAGTCTGTTTCATAATTTGTACGCACATTTTGAGCAAGTGATGCCATTCTTTCAAGACCCATGCCGGTATCAATATTTTTATTGGGCAGTGGTGTATAAGTGTGATCTTTATTGTGATTGAACTCACTAAACACTAAATTCCATACTTCAAGGAAACGTTCATTTTCTCCCCCTGGATACATTTCTTCTGCAGGATCATCTTGTCCAAAATCTTCTCCACGATCATAGAAAATTTCCGTATTCGGACCTGATGGACCTTCACCAATATCCCAGAAGTTGCCTTCAATGCGAATAATACGACTTTCCTCAAGTCCAATGTCTTCATTCCAAATTCTATACGCTTCTTTATCCTCTGGATGTATTGTTACATATAAAAGTTTAGGGTCCATTGCCATCCACTTTTCACTTGTTAAAAATTCCCATGCAAATTCTATAGCTTCTTGCTTAAAATAATCCCCAATTGAAAAGTTACCTAACATTTCAAAAAATGTATGATGACGTGCTGTGAAGCCAACATTTTCTATATCATTTGTACGAATTGCCTTTTGAGAATTAACTATTCTTGGTTTTCTAGGTGTTTCTCTACCATCAAAATATTTTTTCAATGTAGCTACACCAGAATTAATCCATAATAGTGAATCATCGTCAATAGGGACTAATGGTGCAGAAGGTTCTACCATATGGCCTTTTTCTACGAAATAATCAATAAAATTTTGTCTAATTTCACTTGCTTTTAAGTTTTTCATACTTAAAATTCCTCCATCTCAACTCATGTTAGTTCTTTAAATAATTAAAAAAGAAAATAAAAAACGCCCATCCTCATAAAAGGGACGAACGTTTCGCGGTACCACCCTAGTTATAAGTGTTAACAAATTAATTCAATCTTAATTGTAAGTATCATACAGATCAAACGACTGACTTTAATTCCCTAACATACACTTATCACTTAATTAGTTATTATGCTTGCTGACACAAAGTAGCATTCAACTATACCGACTGTACTTTTCACCAACCAGTACATCTCTTTTCGCTCAGTATAATTTACTCATCTTTATGTGAAGTTAATTATATTGTATTTATTTTCTTGTCACATGTCAATCTTCAACGAAGTCATATGGGGAAATATCTCCCATATTAATCATTGGGTTAATTTTAAAAATATTGTCTTCAGTTAGAATGATATCAGCATCAAATGTGTCGCTGATTTCTTCTTCAGTAGATGCATCGTTATTAAAGTAGGCTTTTAAAAATGTGCATAACTGTGTCATTCTCACTTGTCCATGCGTTTTTAAACCAATATCAAAGGCTTGCGGATCACCTAAAAAGACAAGGGATTGTTTAGCCCTTGTTAAGCCAGTATATAATATGGGCTTTTGTAGCATTCTAAAGTATTGTTTTACCATAGGCATGATGACTATTGGGAATTCAGAACCTTGTGATTTATGGATCGACGTACAATAAGCATGAGTTAATTCTATTATATCTTGACGAACAAAAGTAATTTCATTACCTTCAAAATCAACGACTAATACATCTTTGTTCAACGCATTTTCTTTTGCCCAAAAAACACCCACGATTACACCAATATCACCGTTGAAAATATTATCATTAGGCCTATTTACAAGTTGCAAGACTTTGTCACCTTTTCTAAAAAGCACATCACCAAATTCTATTTCACGTGTATCTTTATCCTTAGGATTTAAAATATCTTGTAATACCATATTAAGTTTTTTTATGCCTGCTGACCCTTTATACATTGGTGCAAGCACTTGAATATCACTCATATCATAGCCTTTATTCACAGCGCTTGAAACAACTTTTTCCACAACTGTCGGAATCTGATCTGTATTACAATTTATAAAATTTCGATCATGAAAACGTTGGGTTATATCAATCGGTTCACCTAGTTTCATCCGATGCGCTAATTCAATAATACTAGAACCATCTTGTTGTCTATAAACTTCTGTTAAATTAACACGAGGAATCACTTTTGAATCAATTAAATCTTTAAATACTTGACCAGGACCTACAGAAGGCAATTGATCTTCATCACCTACTAAAATGATTTGTGCATCTATTGGAACTGCACTTAAAAATTGGTGGAACAGCCATGTATCAACCATAGACATCTCATCAATGATAATTAATTTTGCTGATATTTCATTATCTAAAATATCTTCCGGTTGTGTATCCTGATTCCATCCGATTAAGCGATGAATTGTCATGGCTTCTAAACCTGTCGACTCTGCCAAACGCTTTGAAGCTCTTCCTGTAGGCGCACCTAATACGACTGGATAATCATCATTTTGATAATCATCATAATTTAATGAGAGACCATGAATTTCTGCATATAATTCTACAATACCTTTTATCACAGTTGTTTTACCTGTACCAGGACCACCTGTGAGTAACATAATTTTAGAATTAATAGCAGTCTGTAACGCATCTTTTTGTGAATTTGCATAATTAACTTGATTGCGCTCTTCAATTTCTCCAATCTTCATTAAAAGATCAGACTGTTCTATTTGTTTGAGTTTATTCGTATACGCATAATTGCGATAAAGATTCTGCACACTTTTTAATTCTGAATAATATAAACTCGGAATTGCAACTTCATTTTCTTGTTGAATGAGTTTGGTATCATTTACCAATTCTTGTAATACATGATTCAATTGTTGCATTTCTATTATTTCACTAGGTGCTTGAGAAAGCATATCTTGAGTCATTTCTAATACATTTTGAGTAGGTAAATATGTATGTCCTTGCTTAATACATTCCTCTTCAAGTACATATAACAAACCCGCTTTTAGTCTTTCTGTATCATTGAACTGGATTCCAACATTTCGTGCTAAGGTATCAGCTTTATTAAATCCAATTCCTTTTACATCATATACGAGTTGGTAGGGTTTATTTTCAACAACATTAAGTGTTTCTCCTAAATACGCTTGGTAAATCGCCATAGCTAGTTTTGGTCCAAACCCTAAATCATGTAAGCGTATGATAATTTGCTCCGTCTCTTGATTACTAGCAATTTGTTCAGCAATTTGTTTTTGCTTTTTCTTAGGTAAACCAGGTACTTGCTCTAATACCGACGGGTCATTCAAGATATCGTTTATAGCATTTTCACCTAGTTTATTAACAATACTTTGCGCAGTTTTTTTACCAATACCTTTAAATAAATCACTTGATAAATAACTAATAATTGCCTCTTTAGTTTGTGGTAATTCTTTTTCAAACGTTTCAGCTTTAAGTTGTTTACCATACTTCGGATGTGTAACAACTTGGCCTTTGAATGTATAAACATCACCTTCAGCAATTTCTGGGAAAAACCCTACAATCGTAGGCATTGAATCAAATGTTTCACTTGACTCAATTGTATCAACTTTTAAAACCGTATAAAAATTTTCTTTATTTTGAAATAAAATCGCATCAACGGTTCCTTTAATCATTGAATTATTAAATAGTGTAGGGTCTCCCATCAGTTATTCCTCCTCTGCGATAGATTTAAATGTTTTTATAGCATGCTGACTCATAACATGTTCTGGATTTGCGTCTACAGCAGCTTCAAAATATTCAATTGCTTGTGCTGTATCTTCAGTCTGCATATAAGTTGCCAAACCTAAATTATATAATGCATCTGATTGTTTATTATCCATTTCTAACACCGACTTAAGTTGCTTTATCGCTTGATCAAACATTTCTAAATGACAAAGTACAAGTCCATACTGAAATTGAACCTCAACATCATGACGGTCATCTTGTTCTGCTGCAGTCATTAAAAAAGGTAAAGCCTCTTTAAATGCTTCTAATTGATTAAATGACATGCCAATCATATAGTTAGTATCGACTTGATCAACGTTAAATTTCAACGCTTGTTGATACAATTTAATCGCTTCATTAAAACGGCCTTCATTGTAATATACATTCCCGAGATTATAATAGATTGCGCCATTTTGCGGATCTAAAGTAATTGCACGTTGAAAGAATTTTTCTGCTTTATCTACTTCGTTCGCTTCAGCTAATAAAATCCCTGCATTTATGTAATTTTCTACTTCTTTTGGATTTGCTTCTATGTTTTCAAATAATGCTTTTAATGCTTCTTCAAAATTGCCCTGTTTAATTAAATTATATATCTGTTCTTGATTCATTTCTAACCCTCATTTCTGACTACTTATTATAACATTTACCACGGTATTTGAAATGATAATTTCAAAAAAAGAAATCGCTAGTTACTATATTGAATAGCTTTCTAACGATTTCGAATAAAATTCAAAATTAATATTTATACAACGTAACTTAGTTGACCAGATTCTTTATAAACGTCATCTATCGTAGCGCCACCTAAACATACATCACCATCGTATAAAACGACAGATTGGCCAGGTGTAATAGCGCGAACTGGTTCATTAAATATCACGCGTATAGCATTTTCGTTTTCTTTTTTTACAAATACTTTCGTATCTTTTTGACGATATCTAAATTTAGCTGTACATTCGAAACCATTTTCTAGATTTACATCATTTACGAAAGAGATATCAGATGCTATAAGGTAATCGCTGTATAATGCGTCATGATGGAATCCTTGTTCCACATATAAAATATTGTCATCTAAATTTTTACCTACAACAAACCATGGATCACCATCGCCACCAATACCTAATCCGTGACGTTGACCAATTGTATAATACATCAAGCCAGCATGAGTGCCGATTTTTTTACCTTTTAGTGTTCTCATTTCTCCAGATTGTGCTGGTAAATATTGTGATAAGAATTCTTTGAAATTACGTTCGCCAATAAAACAGATTCCTGTTGAATCTTTCTTTTTAGCTGTAGCTAGGTCTTGTTCTTCTGCTATTCTGCGTACTTCTTTTTTCTCTATATCTCCAATCGGGAACATCACACGTGACAACTGGGATTGAGATAACTGATTCAAGAAATATGTTTGATCTTTATTATTATCAACACCTCTTAGCATTTCAACATGACCATCTTCATGACGACGCACACGTGCATAATGTCCAGTTGCAACATAATCTGCACCGAGTTTTAACGCATGTTCTAAAAATGCTTTAAATTTAATTTCTTTATTGCACATAACATCTGGATTTGGTGTACGTCCTTTTTTATATTCGTCCAAGAAATAAGTAAACACTTTATCCCAATATTCTTTTTCAAAATTAACTGCATAATATGGAATACCTATTTGATTACATACAGCGATAACATCATTATAATCCTCTGTTGCAGTACAAAATCCATTTTCATCTGTATCATCCCAATTTTTCATAAAAATGCCAATTACATCATATCCTTGTTCTTTTAAAATATGTGCTGTAACTGAACTATCAACGCCGCCTGACATGCCAACTACTACGCGTGTATCTTTATTTGACAACTACATTTCCTCCCTAAATTTATGGTATATTTTGTGAATTTCTGAAACTATATATTTAACTTCTTGTTCTGTTGTCTGTTCATTAAAGCTAAATCTAACTGAGTGCTTCGCTCGCTCATCATCACTATACATTGCTTGTAACACGTGTGATGGCGTCGTTGTTCCTGCTGTACATGCCGAGCCTGATGATACATAAATATTTGATAAATCTAATAATGTGAGCATTGTTTCAACATCTACAAACGGTAAATATAAATTAATGATATGTCCTGTTGAATCTGTCATGGATCCATTGAGTTCAAAAGGAACTGAGCGCTCTTGTAACGACACTAGAAACAAATTCTTTAAATTCATAAGGTGCACATTATTTTCATCTCTATGCTCATTAGCTAATTTGATTGCTTCAGCTAAACCTACAATTTGTGGCACATTTTCAGTACCAGCTCTACGTTTTGCTTCTTGTTCTCCACCTAATTGTTGATACTTCAATTTAGTTTCTTCTTTTAGCAAAAGTACGCCGACACCTTTTGGACCACCAAATTTATGTGCAGTAATACTCATAGCATCCATATTAAAATCATGGAAATCAATTTCTAAGTGTCCAATAGCCTGAACTGCATCAACATGGAATAATGCATTCGATTCTGAAACAATTTCTTCAATATCATACATAGGTTCAACAGTCCCAATTTCATTATTAACAAACATAATTGAAACTAAAATGGTTTCTTCAGTAAGTGCATTTCTTAATTGATTAAGGTTAATCAATCCTTCTTTATCCACTTCTAAATAAGTAACTTCGAAACCTTCTTTTTCGAGTTGTTCAAATACATGAAGTACAGAATGATGCTCAATCTTAGTAGTAATGATGTGTTTACCTTTGTGCATGTGCTCATAAGCAATACCTTTAATTGCAGTGTTATTTGATTCAGTTGCGCCACTAGTAAAGATGATTTCACTTGGCTTAGCATTAAACGATTTAGCAATTGTAAGACGCGCATCATCTAAGTATTTTCTGGCATCCCTACCCATGCTGTGAATTGATGACGGATTACCAAAATGTACTGAATAGACTTCCATCATTTTATCAATAACTTCTTGTTTGACGGGTGTTGTTGCAGCATAATCTGCATATACTTCCATGTTTGACACTCCTTAAATTTTTATCAATGTTCCAATAATAGCACCATATAATTTATTTTTCTAGTCGTCTGTTTCAAAATGGCCATTTTCATCTATATCTCTGAAATCATTTAATAAATTCAACGTATTTTGCGTATTAATTTTTTGTTCACTATTCATTGTAACATTAAGTAATTGTTTGTTTTTTACAACCCAATGTGTCGCATCAAAATGTTTTTGTAAATATAAATCATGTGTAACAATCAAAACTTGTCCTTTGAACTGTTTGATCATATTTAAAATTAAGTCTTGCGTTGTAATATCAAAGTAATTCGTTGGTTCATCTAAAATGAGTAAATTAGCATTTGAAAAAAACAATAGTACAAATTGCAATCTACTTTTTTCACCCATAGATAAAGAACGAATCGTTTGTTGTATTTTATCTTTATCAAAACCGAACGAAGCCAAGATTGTTTGAGCATAACTACGTGTCATATGATCTATTGACATGACCATATCTAATGGTGTTTGTCTGTAATTCAAATTATTATTTTGTTGATCAAAATACGCAATTTTTACTGAAGGCGTTACATAAACTGTACCTTTATCCGGTTTCACTTGTTGTCTTATAAGCGCAATTAGTAATGATTTACCACTACCATTCGGACCAGTTAATAAAATATGTTCATCTTTTTTAATTTCAAAATTTGCTTTGTTATAAATTATTTTTTGTCCAATACCTATACATATATCTTCTAATTTCACTAATTCTCGATTATGCACTGATTGTTCATCATTAAAATGAAACTTTCTATCCTGTTTATCCGGAGACTCTAACTGCTTTTCATTTAATTTATGTGTTAACTGAGCATTTTTTACTTTTGCTTTTTTAGCTAGTTTGCTAAGACGCTTTTGTTGTTTAGGATCACGCACACTTGTCGTAGCTTTGGCAGTTGAATGCCATTCATTCACGCGTGCAATTGATTCTTCCAGCGCTTTGATTTCTTTTTGTTGCTTATCATATGCATTTTTATGAGATTGAAATTCTAATTGTTTGACTGAATGGTATTGATTATAATCACCTTGAAATTTTCTCGATGTTTTTTTAGTGATTTCATAAACATGACTCGCAGTCTGATTTATAAAACCACGGTGATGTGAAACGTAGAGTATCGTTTGCTTAGACTTATTTATTTCTAAAATTAAATTATCTAGCATTGCTTGATCAAGATGATTTGTAGGTTCATCTAATATAATTAGCGGTTTTTCAGATATAAACGCTCTGATTAATGCAACGCTTGTTTGTTGTCCGCCACTTAATAATCGTATTGGCTTATCTAAATCTTGTTCACTTATATTAAACCGCTTTGCGGTAGTAATTATTTTTTGTTCTATCTCATAACCATTTAAAGCGATATAATCACTTATCTTGTCATAATCGGTTACAATTTGCGTTTTCAAAGTTGCAACCTCAGGAAATATTGAAATGATAAAGGTCATCGCGGTTAAATCAAATACTTGCGTCAAGTCTTGCTTCATTAAATATGATTGCGTTTCATATTTTAAATTTAAAGCATTTAACAATGTTGACTTGCCGACACCATTATCACCAATCATTGCAACATGCTTACCTAGTTCAATATCAATATTTACGTCTTCTATCAATATTTTACCAAACTGTTCAAATGGTTTTTCTGAAAAATAAAAAGACATATCATCTTCCTCGCTCTCAATAAGGACATGACACATCTTTAAATATTATAACTGTAAAAGATTATAAGGTGCTTTCACATAAAAATACTAACCAGACAATGCCTATCCCATAATAGTTTTATTTTCTTGTACATCGTTGTTATTTACCTTATGAGCATTATCCATAGTATTTTTCTTGAGCCACCTCTCATTTTAATTTCATTAATTATAACAGTGAGCAATTTCTTACGCAAGTTTAAAAACCACTGTTATACTTCTTTATATTAGTTATTTAAAGGAGGATTACGTTAATTATGAAAGACTTAAAGTTATCGGCACTTAACTTAGTGCCAATTCGTGAAGGTCAAAATGACCAGAATGCCATAGAAGATATGGTGACGTTAGCACAACAATTAGAATCCTTAGATTATGAGCGTTATTGGATTGCCGAACATCATAACGCGCCTAATCTAGTCAGTTCAGCGACCGCATTGTTGATCCAACACACTCTAGAACATACTTCAAAAATACGTGTTGGATCTGGAGGAATCATGTTACCTAATCATGCACCTCTGGTTGTCGCTGAACAATTCGGTACAATGGAAACAGTGTTTCCAAATCGTGTAGATTTAGGTTTAGGTCGTGCACCAGGAACAGATATGATGACGGCTAGCGCGTTAAGAAGAGACCAGCATAATGGCGTTTATGAATTCCCTGAAGAAGTTGAACAATTGGCAACTTATTTCGGACCAGCAAATAAACAGGCTTATGTTCGCGCGTATCCTGCAGTAAACAAAAACGTTCCACTTTATATACTTGGTTCTTCCACTGACTCGGCTCATTTAGCTGCGCGTAAAGGCCTTCCTTATGTATTTGCGGGTCACTTTGCTCCTCAACAGATGAAAGATGCTATACAAATATACAAAGAATTATTTGAACCATCAGAGGTATTAAGTGAACCTTACGTTATCGTTTGTTTAAATGCAATCGTCGCAGATACAGATGAACAAGCTGAATACTTATCAACGACACAAGCACAAGTAATGGTCAGTATAACTAGAGGAAGAATGCAACCAGTTCAACCGCCAACAGACGATTTAAGAGGTTTATTAACGCCTACTGAATTTGAATTAGCGAAACAGAGAATGGCTCAATCATTAATAGGATCAGAAGAAACTGTAAAAGCTAAATTAACTTCATTTATTGAAGAACATGGTGAGATAGACGAACTAATGGCAATAAGCTACATTTACGATCAAGATGCACAGGTAGAATCTTACCGTAAATTAAAACATGTGATTGAATCTCTATAACATTATGTTATATACAACACTGATAAAATTCAATGCACTAGAGCGCGTATGTGTACTATACATTGGAATATCAACTCAAGTAATGATAAAAAAGCACAACTTACTTTATAAAAGTAAGTTGTGCTTTTTATTTAATCGAATAAACTATTATTTTTCGTCTTTTTCTTTTTTACCATCTTTATTATCGTTATCACTGCCACCAGTGAATTTATCGATTTGTTCAGATGCTTGTTTAGCTTTTTCATTATCTGTATCTTTTAATTTATCTGATACTGTTTTTGCAGTTTCTTTTGCTTTTTCAAAGAAATTTTCAGCCATATGAATCGCTCCATTTAATTAATTGAATTAGTGTAAATTATTTTTTGAATTTATCGATAACTTCATTAGCTTTATCTTTTGCATTTTCTACAAACTCTTTAGCTTTACCTGAAGTTTTATCTTCTTTACCTTCGTTTTCTAATTCTTTATTATCAGTAACGTTTCCAACTGTTTCTTTCACATTACCTTTTGCTTGTTCAAATTTATTTTCATCTGCCATAATAATTACCTCCTTGCGATATATAATATACATACCACTCAGTAAACTAATTAAACATACAAATAAAAAATTTTTGTTTTTTACTAACATAGATATATAAACTAATAAAAAATGATAGCTTACACATTAAATATAAAACATATAACCGTCTAAGTTATTAGTTTCTTTATACTCAGCTAAATATTTTAAAGATGTATTATCAAGTACATCTCTTACCGCATCTCTCATTCTGATCCAAAGCTGTTTCTGTGCAGGTGGTTCAGACTCTATGCTTTCGACAAAGGTAATTGGTCCTTCAAGTAAGCGTATAATATCACCAGCAGTAATTTCATCCGCTGGTACTCTTAATTGATAGCCACCTTTTGCACCACGAACACTTCGAATTAATCCGGCATTTCTTAATGTACCTACTAATTGCTCTAGATACAGATCACTTAAGTTGTTTTCTTCTGCTATCGATTTTAATGACACACATCCTTGGCCTTCTTTTTTGGCAAGCGATATCATTAATGTTAACCCATATCTTCCTTTTGTTGAAATTTTCATTATATTACCTCACTTAATTCGAATACTATATATTAACATTCTATCATTTTTTAAGTTAATATAGAATAAGAAAGGTGTGAAAGATTTTGACAAATGAACCATTAGCTTCAAGAATGCGTCCAAATAATATCGATGAAATCATTTCTCAAGAACACTTAGTTGGACCAAAAGGAATTATTCGAAGAATGGTTGAAACTAAAAGACTTTCTTCAATGATATTTTATGGACCTCCTGGTATTGGTAAGACGAGTATCGCGAAAGCCATATCAGGAAGTACTCAATTTAAATTCAGACAGTTAAACGCTGTTACAAATACTAAAAAAGATATGCAACTCATTGTAGAAGAAGCAAAAATGTCTGGACAAGTTATTTTATTACTAGATGAAATCCACCGTTTAGATAAAGCGAAACAGGATTTTTTATTACCACATTTAGAAAATGGAAAAATTGTGTTAATCGGTGCTACGACGTCAAATCCCTATCATGCGATAAATCCTGCGATTCGATCTCGTGCTCAAATTTTCGAGTTATATCCACTTGACGAAAACGATGTCAGGGTATCATTGGATAGAGCATTAAATGATTCTGAAAGAGGTTTAGCTAGCTACAATCCAATGGTCGATGAAGACGCTATGGCTTATTTTACAACCCAAAGTCAAGGTGACGTTAGGAGTGCATTAAATGCCTTGGAACTAGCCGTATTGAGTTCGGAAAATATTGATCAACAACGACATATTACTTTGCAAGATGCAAAAGATTGCCTACAAAAAGGCGCTTTTGTAAGTGATAAAGATGGCGACATGCATTATGATGTGATGAGTGCATTCCAAAAATCAATCCGCGGTAGTGATGTTAACGCTGCGTTACACTATCTTGCCCGTTTAATTGAAGCTGGGGATTTACCCACAATAGTTAGAAGATTACTGGTAATCAGTTTTGAAGATGTTGGACTAGCTTCTCCAAGTGCAGGTCAACGTACACTAGCTGCAATTGAATCAGCTGAAAGATTAGGTTTTCCTGAAGCTAGAATCCCATTAAGTCAAGCAGTCATAGAACTTTGTTTATCTCCAAAATCAAATTCAGGTATCAGTGCGATTGATGCAGCCCTTTCCGATATTAGAAAAGGTCATGTTGGTCAAATACCAGATCATCTAAAAGACGGTCATTATGCTGGTGCAAAAGAACTTGGTCGTTCTATCGGTTATAAATATCCACATAACTATGAAAATGGTTTTGTCGCACAACAATATCTACCAGATAAATTGAAAAATAGAATATACTATGAACCAAAAACAACTTCAAAAAGTGAGCAACAATTTAAAGCTGTGTTCGATCATATTAATCAATCGCAGCAAAAAAATAAAGGCTAAAGCCACATTACCTCAAATACGATGAAATCATTTTCTATTTTAAGCCTTACAAATATAAAAAGCGCTAACCCAATGAAGATGGATTAGTGCTTTTTAATTTAGGCTTTATTATTACTTTTAATTGTTTGAATTAAATATCGCACAAAAATAGTCTTTTGTAGCACTTATTATTTTTTATCCTTAATTCTAGTTACAGGTATATCTTTTAAAATGTCATTAACAACGTAACTAGCACTAATTAAACCCACTACACTCGGTACAAAGGCATTAGATGAAGGTGGAATTTGTGCCTTTCTTGTTGAAGCATTTGCGTCTCCAACAGTTTCTTTAACATCTTCTCTAATGACGATTGGACTTTCATCAGAAAAAACCACTGGTACCCCTTTGGTTATACCTAATTTTTTTAATTTTCTACGAATGATTTTAGCCATTGGATCCATATATGTTTCTGAGATATCGGAAATTTGGAATTTTGTAGGATCTGTTTTATTTGCCGCACCCATGCTCGAAATCACAGAAATCCCTCTATCCAAACACTCTTTCATAAGATGAACTTTATACATAATTGTATCACTTGCATCGACAAAATAATCGATATCATAATTATTAAATAATTCCTCATATGTATCCTCAGTATAAAACATATGCAGAGATGTCAACTTACAATCAGGATTAATAAGTTTAATGCGTTCCTCCATCAATGTTACTTTACTTTGCCCAATGGTTGTTGTCAAAGCGTGAAGTTGTCTGTTGACGTTAGTAATATCAACATCATCTTTATCTATAAGAATAATATGTCCAATATTAGTTCTTGCAAGTGCCTCAGCTGCGAATGAACCTACGCCACCTACACCTAAGATAACAACAGTCTTTTGTTTTAAAAGCGCCAGGCCTTCCTGACCGTATGCTAATTCATTTCTAGAAAATTGGTGTTTCATGTCATACTCCTTATTCATAAAAAATTATTTATTTTAAAAAATCATATTGTCAAAATTATATTTTCGTCGTTCATGTATTTTAAAAGTATAGTTTATCGTTTAATATCAAAAAAATACGCAAGACCGAAGTCTTGCGTACCGATAGAGTCCGTTAGTGCCGTAGTTATAAAATGCTTGATCATTCGGCCTGCTTATAACAGGTGGGTGCCCTGTTTCTTGTTTTGCAAGTCCTCCTAAATGAGGCGTGTGCGCTGCAAGAAAACCCATTGGGCTCCCGGATCAAAGAGTGTTAGGCCCAAATATGAAGCAAACTTACGAACACTACAGATGACTATCTTATGGAATAATCATAACACAATATTAAAATATAGCAAGAATTAAAACTTCGTGAACCTATTAATGACGTATACGTAATGATAGTTCTTCTAATTGATTTTCAGAAACTTCACTTGGTGCATCTGTTAATAGACACGTTGCTGAAGCCGTTTTAGGGAATGCAATCGTATCACGTAAATTCGTACGACCTGTTAATAGCATAACTAAACGGTCAAGTCCTAACGCAATACCACCATGTGGTGGTGCACCATATTTGAATGCATCAAGTAAGAAACCAAATTGTTCCTGAGCTTGTTCTTCAGTAAAGCCTAAGACTTCAAACATTTTAGCTTGCAGCTCTCCGTTATGGATTCTGATTGATCCACCACCTAATTCGTAACCATTTAACACAACATCGTATGCATTAGCTTGTGCATTTTCAGGTTCGCTATCTAATTTTTCAATATCTTCTTGTTTTGGTGCTGTGAATGGATGATGTGCTGCAGTATAGCGTTTGAGATCTTCATCATATTCTAATAATGGCCAATCTGTTACCCACAAGAAATTCAATTTAGATTCGTCTATTAAGTCTAACTCTCTTGCAAGTTTAAGTCTAAGTGCACCTAAACTTTGAGCAACAACATTGGGTTTATCAGCAACAAATAATACTAAATCTCCAGATTCTGCATTTGTTAATGATTGTAATTTTTCAATATGTGTTGTTTCAAAGAATCTAGCGATTGGACCACTTAAACCGTCATCAACCACTTTGACCCAAGCCAATCCTTTAGCGCCATAAATATTTACAAATTCAGTTAATGCATCAATATCTTTTCTAGTATATTGATCAGCTGCCCCTTTTGCAACGATTGCTTTAACTTGGCCATCATTATTAACGGCATCTTTAAATACTTTGAAGTCCATCTCTTCGCCAAGTTCAGATACATTAATTAACTCCATTTCAAAACGTGTATCTGGTTTATCTGACCCATAACGTTCCATTGCTTCATTATATGTCATTCTTGGGAATGGACGTGGAATTTCAACATGTTTGACATCTTTTACGACATTTTGCAACATTTCTTCACCCATATCCATGACATCTTCTTGATCAACAAAGCTCATTTCGATATCGACTTGAGTGAATTCTGGTTGACGGTCGGCACGTAAATCTTCGTCACGGAAACATTTGACGATTTGATAGTATTTATCAAAACCACTAATCATTAATAACTGCTTAAAAATTTGAGGTGATTGTGGTAATGCATAAAACTCTCCATCATGTACACGAGAAGGTACAAGATAATCACGCGCACCTTCAGGCGTTGATTTAGTTAATACTGGCGTTTCGATATCAAAAAAGCCTTCTTTATCTAAATATTGTCTTATTGAACGTGTTGTTTGATGTCTCATTTTAAAAGTTTGTGCTAATTCTTGTCGTCTTAAATCAAGATATCTATATTTCAATCGAATGTTTTCATCAACATTTTGATTTTCTTCATTAATAGCAAAAGGTGGCGTTTCTGATTTATTAATGATATTGATTTCTGATACTTGCACCTCTACTTGACCCGTTGCAATTTTATGATTGACTGTTTGAGGGTCACGTTTTTTAACTAGACCTTTAACCTCTACAACATATTCCGATCTTACGGTTTCAGCAGTTTTCAATGCTTCTTCAGAAAAATCTGGATTAAACACGATTTGTACATAACCTTCACGGTCACGTAAATCAACAAAAATTAATCCTCCCAAATCTCTACGGTTGTGTACCCAACCCTTTAATGTAACTTCTTGATCTAATAAAGATTCCGTTACTAAACCACAATATGTTGTACGTTTACTCATTTTATCTTCTCCTTATTTTTTAAAATAATTAACTAATTTATCTAAATCAACGCTTTCACTTTCACCTGTTTGCATATTTTTAACATTAATTTTATTTTCTTGTAATTCTTGCTCACCAATAACAATTGTGTAATTAGCATTTAATCTATCCGCTTGTTTCATTTGACCCTTAACTTTACGTTGTAAGTAATCTTTATCTGCCTTAACACCATTTCGACGTAAATCATTAAGTAGTTTAACTGCATATCGATTTGCTTCTTCACCCATCGTAACAATGAATAAATCAAAGTCATGTTCAGTATCTAGTTCAATGTTTTCTTCATCAAGTGCTAACAGTAACCTTTCAATACTTAAAGCAAAACCTATACCTGTTTGGTGAGGTCCATCTAATAACTCTAATAATCCATTATAACGACCGCCACCACATAAAGTTGTTATCGCACCATCATAGTTAGGATTATCAATCATTAATTCAAATGCAGTGTGCGTATAATAGTCTAGGCCTCGTACCAAATTAGGATCTTCAACATAAGGTACACCTAAGTCATCTAAATGTTGTTTGACATCTGCATAATACTGCTTAGATGTTTCATTTAAAAATTCTATAATTCTAGGCGCAGTTTTCACTGCTTCTTTATCTTTATCTATTTTACAATCCAATATTCTCATTGGATTCGTGTGCAATCTTGATTGACAATCACTACAAAAGTCGCCAATAACTGGTTCGAAATGTTTAACTAAAGCTTCGTTATATTCGTGACGTGAATCGATATCACCAATACTATTAATCACTAATTTTAAATGTTTTAACCCAAATGATTGATAAATGTGCATTGCCATAGCTAATACTTCAGCATCAACACCAGGGTTTTCAGCACCAATTGCTTCAACTCCAAATTGTGTAAATTGGCGATAACGTCCTTTTTGTTTGCGTTCATATCTAAACATCGGACCATTATAATAAAGCTTAATAGGTTGATTTGGTAAACCTTGCATTTTATTTTCAATGTATGAACGAACTACTGCAGCAGTCCCTTCTGGACGTAACGTAATGCTTCTATCACCTTTATCTTTAAAAGTATACATTTCTTTTTGTACAACATCTGTAGAATCTCCTACACCACGTGCAAACAATTCAGTACTCTCAAAAATAGGTGTACGAATTTCTTGATAATTATATACTTCCATTAATTCATCTAATCTTGCTTCTATAAAACGCCATTTTTTAGTTTCATTTGGTAAAATATCTTGCGTCCCTCTAGGTATATTGATCATAGAATCTCTCCTTTTATGCAATAAAAAAACCCTTGCATGACTAATAAGTCATACAAGGGACGAATTTCCGTGTTGCCACCCTAATTGGTTATAAGTTGTAATTTATAACCCACTTCTTACGATTAACGCTCGTTACGCGGCTTTTTAAAAAGCACCTGTTCTTGTGTTATATATTTCTAACTTAATTTGCATAATTTTTCAGCCATGAATTATGTCTCTACACACGTAAAATGCTACCATTTCAATTAGAAATTTCAAGAATCATATCGGTTTTAATATAGAATTCATATTCAATGATAACGACTTTGTTAAAAATATGCAACCTTTTTATTCTGAAAAATACGCCCGTAGTCCTTCAACAATTGTTTGTTCTACAATATGACGATGTAATTTTTCTGTAATCATATCTTCATCTGTTGGATTACTAATATAACCTAGCTCTAATAAGACAGCAGGTACGTTTGTTTGTCTCAATACTTGGAAGTTTTCTTGTCTTGCGCCTTTATTGGTTAATAACGCTTTCTTTTGCAAGCTGGCACTTAAGGTTTCAGCTAATGCTTTTTGATTGTCTTTAAACCAATAGACTGTACTTCCATTTGCTGTGGAAGATTTAAGTGAATCATTATGTATACTAATATAAGCATCACCTTTAATATTACGGTCATCAAGTGTTACATAAGTATCAGACTCACGCGTCATACTTACTGTTGCGCCTTCTTTTTCAAGAAGTGCTCTTAATTCTTTAGCCGTTTTTAAAGTATATACTTTCTCTTTGCTTTTTTTGTGGGTATTACTTGATGCACCCTGATCACTACCACCGTGACCAGGATCAAGTACAATTGTTTTATCTTTTAATGGTTTAGCATTGGGATTCTTATCTGCTTGAATATTCAAATTGGTATGCCAACCTGCTACCCAACCTTTTTCTTTGTTATTACTGGATACAACTTCTATCCATTTACCAGTTTTGCCTATTTTATGGAAATTTTGTCCTTTGTCAATTGAATGTATTTCAGGATAAGCAGCGCTAGGTCCTGTTCTCAATTCAGCATCTTCAGTAATATAAATCGTACTACTGTCTTCGTCATTATGATTTAAGAAAGCAATGGCCATAAAAACAAAGAGTACAAATGCAACAACGACAATAAGTGTGGGGATGTTTCTAAGATTATGTTTTTCTAACCAATCATTGAACTTCTTCATATGATTTTGCCATCCTGACTTTCATAAATAATCGTTACAGGACCATCATTGGCAATATCAACAAGCATGTCTGTACCAAATTCACCGGTTAATACATTAATACCATATGAGCGTAAAGTATCATTGAATTGTTCATATAATTCATTAGCGCGATCAGGTGACATCGATTGTGTGAATCCTGGTCTATTTCCTTTTCTAACATCTGCATACAAAGTGAATTGTGAAATAGACAATATTTCTCCTTCAACTTGTTGTAAGTTTAAATTTAATTTACCATCTGCATCCTCAAATAAACGTGCATTAACAATTTTTTTCGCTAATGTAGCAATATCTGCTTCAGTTGATGATTTTCCTACACCAACTAATAAACAGTAGCCTTTATTTATTTTATTATCTACTGAGTCATTTGTAACTGAAGCGTGTTTCACTCTTTGAACTACGATTCTCATTTGGTTGCACCTCTAATTCCATACTCTAGTGACTGTGTATACATCGCCGAGCTGTTTAATTTTATCTACAACTTGGTAAACTTCATTTACATTTTTTACCATAACACTAATATTAATCACTGCATTTTTGTCAATATCTGAACGGCCTGAAACTTTGACTAAGTTGCTTTGTGTTGAATTGACAGCTTGTAATACTTCATTTAAAAGGCCGTTTCTATCGTAAGCAGAAACTTCTAAATCCACTTGATAGCGTTGCGTTGAATCCTTTGAGCGTACCCATTCAACATGTATCAATCTTTCTTTTTCATTCTTGATATTTGGACAGTCCGTTCGGTGAACTTTTATGCCATGACCTTTAGTGATATATCCAACGATATCATCTCCGGGTATAGGATTACAACATTTTGATAATCTAATTAATACATTTTCAATACCTTCTACATATACACCACTATCGGTTGTAATATCATCTTTAATTGGTACAGATTTAGTAATTTCTTGTGCTTCATTCAAGGCTTTTTGTTTATCGATAATACGTTGTTTTTCAGTTAATTTATTGACTATTTGTAGTGCAGTTACGCCACCAAAGCCTACAGCTGCAAATAAATCATCTTCATTTGCAAAATTATATTTATCATTAACGACAGCGATATTATCATCCGTTAGCACGGTATCAACTCTAAAGCCTTGGTCTTTAATTTCCGCTTCAATCATGAATTTACCCTTTTCAATATTTGAAGAACGGTCTTGCTTTTTAAAGAAACTACGTATTTTACTTTTAGCACTAGATGATTTTACTATTTTCAACCAATCTCTACTAGGACCATAAGAATGTTTACTCGTTCTGATTTCTACTATATCACCAGTTTGTAACACATAATCTATCGGCTCAATTTTACCATTTACTTTTGAACCAATCATCTTATTACCTACTTCACTATGTACCGCATAGGCAAAATCGATAGGAACCGCACCATATGGTAATTCAATTACATCACTTTCTGGCGTAAATGCATAGACTTTATCACTTTGCAAGTCAAATTTAAGAGTTTCCATAAACTCTTCAGCATCAGAAGTTGTATTATTTGTTTCAGCTAATTCCTTAATCCAATTCAATTTATTATTAAAATTTTGTGACTTCTCAGTTACTTTCTTACCTTCTTTGTATGCCCAATGTGCTGCAACACCGTGCTCTGCAATTTCATGCATTTCAAAGGTTCTTATTTGAATTTCTAATGGATCGCCATTAGGGCCCACGACTGTAGTATGTAATGACTGGTACATATTCTGCTTCGGCATAGCAATATAGTCTTTAAATCTGCCTGGCATTGGTTTCCATAATGTATGCACTAAACCTAACACAGCATAACAATCATTAATTGAATTGACGATGATACGTATTGCTAATAGATCAAAGATTTGATCAAATTGTTTCTTCTGTTTAACCATTTTTCTATAAATGCTATAGATATGTTTAGGACGACCATTAATATCCCCTACAATATTCATACTAGTTAAATCAGACTGAATTTGATTAATCGCGTTTTGAATATACTCTTCTCTTTCACTGCGTTTCTTTTTCATGAGATTCACGATTCTAAAATATTGTACAGAATCTGTATATCTTAAAGCCGTATCTTCTAATTCCCATTTAATCGTATTAATCCCTAATCGATGTGCTAATGGTGCATAAATTTCTAATGTCTCTTTAGAAATTCTAATTTGTTTTTCCCTTGGCATTGCTTTTAATGTTCTCATATTATGTAATCGGTCTGCTAATTTAACTAAGATAACTCGAACATCTTTAGCAATAGCAATAAATAATTTTCTATGATTCTCTGCTTGTTGTTCTTCTTTAGATCGATATTTCACTTTTTTTAATTTTGTTACGCCTTCAACAATTACTGCAATTTCTTCATTGAACATGCCTTTCACATCATCAAATGTATAAGGTGTATCTTCAATTACATCGTGTAAGAAACCTGCAACAATCGTTGGACCATCTAAATGCATTTCCGTTAAGATACCTGCAACTTGAATTGGATGCATAATATAAGGTAATCCATTTTTTCTAAATTGGCCTTCATGTGCTTCGTAGGCTATATGATAACTTTTTAATACAAATTCATAGTCCTCTTTTGATAAATATGATTTTGCTTTAGATAGTACTTCATCTGCACTATATGGATATTCATTATTCACTTAAGACACCCCTATACTAAATATTAATCGCTATTAGATACCCAGTATTATATTTCGTTAGCTTCAATAGCTTCTATTCATTGTATTATTTTCGATTATAACGTTTTTTTACGTTATTAGGCCAAATTTTGTATAATAGTTATATAATACTACATGTTATTAAATAAATAAATGCGTAGGCCATACGAATAATAAAATCCAGTTTAAAATTATTCTAATTTTCATTTCAAAGTATCATTTAGAACAGTCCATATTTGAATAAATAAAAAAGTCAGATAGCACATGCCTTAAAATGTGCATATCTGACTTCTTTTACTAGATTAATTTAATCTTCATATGAAATTAAACTCATTACATCATAGTCTTTAATTTTTTCAATACCGTTTAAGTATTTTAATTCTATTATGAATGCGATGCCAACAACAATGCCACCTAATTTTTCAACAAGTTTAATAGCAGCTTCAATTGTTCCACCTGTAGCAAGTAAATCATCCGTGATTAATACACGTTGCCCTGGTTTTATAGCATCTTTGTGCATTGTTAACACATTCGTGCCATATTCTAAATCATATTCATAACGGATAACTTCGCGTGGAAGTTTGCCTTCTTTACGCACTGGTGCAAAACCAATGCCCATTGAATATGCCACTGGACATCCAATGATGAAACCACGCGCTTCAGGTCCAACAATAATATCTACGTCTCTAAGTTTCGCATATTCAACAATTTGATCAGTAGCGTAACCATACGCTTCTCCATTATCCATAATTGTCGTTATATCTTTAAAATTCACACCCAGTTTTGGCCAATCTTCAACTTCAGATACATATTGTTTTAAATCCATTCAAACTTCCTCCTATTTATCTACCAGTTCAGTTTTAATCCATTTTTTTAAATTAGCGAAATCATCATAGAGAAGCACTTTTTCAACTTCTATTCTATCTAGTCTGCCTTGATAGTATTTACTAGATTCTATTTCTCTCTTTGTTGAAACACTATTCATTTTAATTATACCATTTTCATCTTTTATAAACTCTAAATCAAGAAAAACTTTTAGAATGAATTTAAGCATACTTGGTTGTATATTTAAAAATTGGCATAATTGCATGCCTTCTTTAGCTAAATCTGTTTCTTTTTTAGTTGCCAATGCTTTAAAGCATTTTTTAAATGTTTCCATTTTGGGCATACCTTCAAAATAAATTGAGCGTTCGTGATTAAGCACCAAGTATATTTGAGAAACATCAACTGTTTTAAGTGTTGTTTTTATAGCTTGAATTGAAGGTGGTAAATCTCTAAATACATATTTATCATATGATTGGTCAATTGTATCACCATAGTAGTAATAATTATCATCTAATTTTTCACTCTTGTTATGAATGAGATATGCAACGTTACTTGAGTCTTGTTCAAATCCACTCACTTTACTTTTGCTTCTATAATCTAAAATTTGTAAATTATTACTTGCTAAATCTTGAATCATAAATTGTGGAGATTGAAATCCGTTCCATTCATTTATTTGAAGTGTACCTATTACATTTATAGGTTGCTGTTCTCCTAGTTCTTTCACAAGATGACCATTCTGCCAAAAAATAGCTTGCAATTGGCTATCACCTAATACCATTTTCAAATGTTTTTTATCTTGACCAATGGCTTTAGCTTGATTGACTATGACGCCTTCTAATTCAAAACATGGGCTTGAAAAGTCAGTACCAAATGGTCTAAGTCTTTGAATATCTTGAATATTCTTGATTGTTATATCTGTTTCTGCTACTTTAACATCCACTTTTTTACGCGGTTCTAGTGATGTTGTTGATGCTAATTGTGCCATCCAATCATTTAAGCCTTGTCTTAAACTTTCGATATTTTCAATTGGCATTGTGATTCCAGCAGCCATATGATGCCCACCAAATTTTGAAATTAAATCTGAATGTGCATTTAAAATTTCAAACATTGAGACTTGTTCTATACTGCGTGCAGAACCTTTCGCATGATCTTGTGCTTCATCAATATTTAAAATCAATGTTGGTAAGCTATATGTTTCTACTATCTTAGATGCAACAATGCCAAGTACACCTTCATGCCAATCTGCCTGTGCTAAAAGTAAAAACTTTGTCCCTTGTTTGACTTGATCCTCAGCAGCAACTAATGCTTCTTCTGTAATTTGGGCAACGATATCTTTTCGTTCTTGATTAAAGAATTCAACTTGTTCTGCTAAAAATTCTGCTTCTTCATCATTATCAGTCATCAATAACTCAGCAGCTAATGCTGCATCTTCGAGTCTACCTACCGCATTCAATCTTGGGCCAATAATAAATCCGATCGTTTCTTCCGTAATTACATCATTATAACCCGCTTGTTTAAGTATTGCCTTAATTGATGCTGGACAATGATCGTTTAGTATTTCTAAACCTTTTTGGACTAAAGCTCTGTTTTCATCAGTTAATGATACCAAATCGGCAACCGTTCCAATAGCAACTAATCCAAGAAAATAAGCTGGCGGTTCATCTAATAAATTTTGCGCTAATTTATATGCAACACCAGCACCACATAAATATTTAAAGGGATAGTCAAACTCAGGATGCATTGGATGGACAATAGCAAACGCACTAGGCATTGTTCTACCAATTTCATGATGATCTGTAACAATAACATCGACACCTAAATCTTGAATCATCTGTATTTCATCATGTCCTTGTATACCGTTATCTACAGTTATTATTAAAGATATACCTTCCTCATGTGCATTTTTAAAAGCCATTTCATTGGGGCCGTAGCCTTCTGAAAATCGATTGGGTATATACCAGCCAACATGCGCACCTAGCGCTTTTAATGTTTCTACTAATATTGTTGTTGATGTTACACCATCTGCATCGTAATCGCCATAAACTAATATTTTTTGATTTTGATCGATGGCTAAATTAATACGTTCTATGGCTTTTTCCATATCGCTCATCAACCAAGCATCATGCATAACTTGTTTATTTTTTAATAATTGATCTATCGCTGCTTTATCGGTAATTTCTTTACTCTCTAATATTTTTTTTACAATAGGAGTTAGTTTTAAATCTAATGAAACATCCTCTGTAATTTCATTTTCTGGTGATTTAACGTCCCAAGTATATTTTGATTTAATCATACTATTCTCCCTCATTTCCACAAGTCATTATACAAAAGAAATCCAAAAATAAAAAGTGGTTCCATTTAAAAATAAAAATCAAGTGCCTGAACAAAGATATAGTTACTACTTTGATAAAGAAAAACGACCTTCTACAATTTATGCAGAAAGCCGTTTCACTATAATTTCAATGACTGATTGTTTATACTAAAATCTTTTCATCATTTGATTTTTTCTCTTTATGAACAATGATTTTGTTATTGTCTGATTTCTTAAGCTGTCGTTTCTTCATAATACCCCATAGCGGTACTGCAATAAATACAGATGAGAATACGCCTGAAATTAATCCAATTAATAAAGCTAATGAGAAGTTAAAGATACTTGGCGCACCGAAAATCAACAATGCAATTACAACAATAACTACAGTTAGTACAGTATTAATAGAACGTGTCATTGTTTGACGTATAGATCTATTAACAATATCATCAATTTGTTCATTTTTAGTAATCACTTTTACTTTGTGTAAGTTTTCCCGTACCCTATCGAATGTAACAATCGTATCATTGATAGAATAACCAATTATTGTAAGAACTGCTGCGATAAACGTAATATCGATTTCTATTCTAAATAGACTGAAGACGGCAACTATCATAAAGGCATCATGTAGCAATGCAAGTACAGATGACAGACCCATTCGCCATTCGAATCTAAATGTAATATAAATGATGATACCAATTGCTGCGTAAATGAGTGCTAACATTGCATTTTTAGCTAATTCCTGTCCTATAACTGGTGATACAGTGTTCACAGTCGGTTTATTACCAAATGATTGGTCTACCGTATCTTGAATTTTAGAAACTTCGTCTTTAGACAAGTCATGCTTAAATTGTACTGTTGCGTTTTTATCATTTTCACCAAGAGAAACTTGATCCGGTTTAAAGCCTTTACTTTCTAAAGTATTTGTAACTTTATTCTCGTCGACTTTATTATTAGATTCAAAATCAACTCGAGTACCACTTGTAAAATCAATACCTAAATTTAATCTGAAAATAAATAATATGATAGCACCCACAACAATAATAAGCACGCTTAAACCTAATAAAGGTTTTGCTAATTTCATAAAATCAATGCGCTCGTATGGTGTTTTCAAGTCATGTATTTCTTTTTCTTCATTAGCGTTATGGATATTTTTCTTACTAACACCAAATAGCCAATTGGATTTCTTAAAGAAATTAGATGATATTAATAACGATAATAACCATCTTGATAAGAATACTGCCGTTACGAAAATCATTAGGATACCTAATAATAACATCGTTGCGAAACCTTTAACAGAACTTTCACCAAAGAAGAATAACACTGCTGCTGCAATGACTGTAGTCAGCTGTGCATCGACAATAGTTAAGAAAGAGCTCTTATTAGCTTTTTTATAGGCTTGTTTAAGCGTTCGCCCAATCTTCAATTCATCTTTGATCCGCTCATACATTATAATATTAGCATCGACTGCCATACCTACACCAAGTACTAACGCAGCTAATCCTGGCAATGTTAATACACCAGAAATAAAGTTAAACGCTACTAATGTTAAATAAATGTAAGTTGTTAAAGCGATAACTGCAACTAATCCCGGTAAACGATAGAAACCTAACATAAATAAGTAAATAACAGCAATACCAATTGCAGCCGCTAATACAGTTTTATCTAAAGCGTCTTGACCAAATTGTGCACCTACAGAATTTGAGTATATTTCTTTAAGGTCTACTGGTAATGAACCAGAATTTAATAAATCAGCGATTTGTTTTGCTTTCTCTACGCCTTCTTCACCATTGAAACCACCAGAAATTTCCACACTATCTGAGTTAATCGGTTTGTCTACAGACGCTGCAGAAACGTATTTAGGATCTTTTTTATCCATTTCTTTATGGTAAGTATCACCTTTTTCATGATCTAACCATACAACCATGACATTTTCATCTTTTTTAGAAATTTCTTCAGTTACTTTTTTAAATTTATCGCTATCTTTTAATTTAAAAGTAACTGCTGGTTGATTTGTATTTTGCTTAAATTCTTGTTTAGCTGACCCTTGTTGAATATCTTTACCTGTCAGTTTGACATTGTCATCAGCATCACGAATCGTTAAATTCGCTTGTGAAGATAAGATATCGCGGGCTTGAGATTGATTTTTCACACCTGCTAGCTGCACACGAATTCTATTATTATCTTCGACTTGTATTTTAGGCTCTGAAACCCCTAAGACATTGACACGGTTTTCAAGCGTCTTAGCTGTCGCTTTTACCGCTTTATCATCTATCTTATCGCCTTTTTGTAAAGGATCAACTTGATACAAGACTTCAAATCCACCTTGTAGGTCTAATCCAAGATTGACATCTTTAACTACGTTCTTATATGTAAGTCCCATGCCTGCAAACAACAGAACTACAAGTAATATGAACGCAACTATTCTACTACTTTTCTTCACTTGAACACCTCATTGTAAGCTTATGTTTTAAGAATACTCGCTTAAATTATATTAATGCAAGTTTAATGAAACTAGAAAATTTTACTCAACAACCTTATATATCTTAACATATTACAACGAGTGTAAAAACTAACTCAACTAAATTAACCTTGTATATTTCATTGTAACGATAGCAAAGCCCAGTTTTGACTAACATTCGTATAATGTTAAATATATGGTATTACATTAAATTATAACACTCTATAGCGTTAAAGGTCTTACTTGTCATTATAACTAGCTGAAGGTAACCTAATAACCAACATCATCTTATTATATATTAGATCAATTTGATTAAAAGATATAAAAAAAGAACTGATATAAACATATCAGTTCTAACATTTATTATGAAGGATCAACTTGTTTAATAGCTGGTTTTTCTAAAGTGATTTCAGTACCATTACCATTTAAAGTTAATACAACTGTTGTTTCGTCAACACTACGAACCGTACCTTTGATACCGCCGATTGTTGTAACACGTTGACCTGAGCTTACTTGACTAATCATTTCACGATGCTCTTTAGCCTTTTTTTGTTGTGGTCTAATTAAGAAGAACCACATTAATACTAATAATAATATTGGTAATATCAATGAAGTAAATTGCATTATTTTTTCTCCCTCTTAAAAGTTTTTTGGGTTTTCAACATTAAGTCCATACTGTTCAAAGAATTCTTCTTTAAAATCTAGAAGGCGATCTTCACGAATTGCTTGTCGGATATTTTCCATTAATTTCAGCAAGAAATGTAAATTATGATAAGTAGTAAGACGTATTCCAAAAGTTTCTTCTGCTTTTATTAAATGTCTTATGTATGCCCTACTATAATTTTTACAAGTATAGCAATCGCAATTATCATCAAGTGGTCCCAAATCTTCAGCGTATTTGGCATTTTTAATGATTACACGACCATGAGAAGTCATACAAGTACCATTACGCGCTATACGTGTTGGTAATACACAGTCAAACATATCCATGCCTCTAATACTACATTCAATTAATGCGTCAGGCGAGCCAACACCCATTAAATAACGTGGTTTATCTTTGGGCATGAATTGTTCCGTATGGTGTACCATATCGTACATCACTGGTTTAGGTTCTCCTACAGACAATCCGCCAATCGCATATCCAGGAAAATTTAAAGCTACTAACTCCTCAGCGCTTTGCTTTCTAAGATCTTTATATTCTCCACCTTGTATGATACCAAACAAGGCTTGATCCTCTGGTCTCGAATGTGCTTTAAGACAGCGTTCTGCCCATCTTGTTGTTCTTTCAATCGAGTCTTTAACATATTTATATTCAGCTGGCATAGGTGGACATTCATCAAATGCCATCATGATATCTGAACCTAAGTCATTTTGAATCTGCATAGATTTTTCAGGACTTAAAAATAGTTTAGATCCATTTGTGTGATGGCGAAATTCTACACCTTCCTCAGTAATCTTTCTTAAATTACTTAAACTAAATACTTGGAAACCACCAGAATCTGTCAGTATTGGACCATTCCAGTTCATGAACTGATGTAATCCCCCACTCTTTCTGATAATATCATTTCCCGGTTGTAACCACAAATGATATGTATTACCTAGTATAATCTTAGTTTCCATTTGATGTAATTCTTCTGGACTCATTGTTTTTACGGTTGCTTTCGTTCCAACAGGCATAAACATTGGTGTTTCAAACGAACCATGAGGTGTATGAACGATACCTAGTCTTGCACCTGATTGTTTACAAGTTTTAATATGCTCATATGTAACAGCTGGCGTTGGCATATAAAATCCCCTTTCATTCCCTAAATAATTAACATTGCATCTCCAAAACTAAAAAATCTATATTCTGAAGCTACAGCTTGATTGTAAGCATTAATGATATAATCTCTAGAACTAAAAGCAGACACAAGCATAACGAGTGTTGATTTTGGTAAGTGGAAATTGGTAATTAATCCGTCAATTGCTTTAAAATTAAATCCAGGGAAGATAAAAATATCTGTCCATCCACTTTTAGCGACAAATCTATCACTTGATTGCATAATTGTTTCTAAAGTTCTTGTAGAAGTCGTACCAACAGAAATAATTCGATTACCATTGTCTCTTGTACTATTTAAAAGATTTGCTGTAGCTTCATCCATTTGATAATATTCACTATGCATTTCATGATCATCGATATTATCTACACTAACTGGTCTAAATGTTCCTAGACCTACATGTAATGTAATAAAAGCTATATTTACACCTTGAGCTTTAATACGTTCTAACAATTCATCTGTGAAATGCAATCCTGCAGTGGGTGCTGCTGCCGACCCTGATGCTTTAGCATATACAGTTTGATAACGTTCTTGATCATCTAACCGTTCTTTAATATATGGTGGCAATGGCATTTCACCTAGCTCATCCAAACGCTCTTGAAGGATACCATCATAGTGCAATCGCATGATACGACCACCTTGATCCAATTCTTCAATGCATTCGGCTATGATTTTCCCTTCACCAAAGGTCAATTTGTTACCAACCTTAATTCTTTTAGCTGGTTTTAATAATACTTCCCAATCATTGCCTTCGATTTGAGTAAGCATTAACATTTCTACCTTAGCACCTGTTTTTTCTTTCATTCCAAATAAACGTGCTGGCATAACCCTTGTATCATTTAATACAAGTGTATCCCCTTCATTAAGGTAATCTGTGACATCTTTAAAATGTTTATGTTCAATATTACCAGATTGTCTGCCAAGAATTAGCAATCTACTTTCATCTCTGTTCTTCAGAGGTGTTTGTGCAATTAATGCTTCAGGCAAGTGATAATCAAATGCTTCAATATCCAAACTTATTCCTTCTTTCCATTCTTCTTGCTAAAATGTTCAAATGCATAAGGTGTCGCTTTTCTACCTCTTGGTGTACGTTCTATAAATCCTTTTTGAATTAAAAATGGCTCGTAAACATCTTCGATAGTTACACGTTCTTCACCAATCGAAACTGCAATCGTATCTAAGCCAACAGGGCCACCTTTATATTGTTCTAAAATACAATTCATCATTTTATGATCAATATAATCTAAACCTTCATCATCAACTTGAAGTAATTGTAATGAAGCTCTTGTTGTGGCAATACTTATTAATTCATCTTCGTTGACTTGTTGGAAATCACGCACGCGTTTCAACAACCTATTTGCTACTCTTGGTGTACCACGACTACGTTTCGCTAACTCAATTGCACTTTCGTCGTCAATGGAAGTGCCTAAAACTTCTGCCGTACGTACGATGATTTCTTTTAATTCAAGCTCTTGGTAATACTCAAGTCTTAAATGTACACCAAATCTATCTCGTAATGGTGCAGTTAAGCTACCAGCTCTTGTTGTGGCACCAATTAGCGTGAAAGGCGGTAAGTCAATTCTAATACTCCGTGCTTCCTCACCTTTACCAATAACAATATCTAAAAAGAAATCCTCCATCGCCGGATACAATACTTCTTCAACAACGCTACTCAATCTATGAATTTCATCTATAAATAGCACATCTCCAGGTTGTAAACTTGAAAGAATTGCAGCCAAATCACCCGGCCGTTCTATAGAAGGGCCTGAAATGATTCTGATATTTACCTCCATTTCATTGGCTATAATATTTGATAATGTTGTTTTACCTAAACCAGGGGGACCAAATAATAAAACATGATCTAACGGTTCTTGTCGCATTTTGGCAGCTTTAATAAACACTTCTAAATTTGACTTAATCGTAGATTGTCCAATATATTGGCGTAGTTTCGTTGGTCTTAAAGATAACTCAAATGAAGATTCTTCATCATGCATAGATTGATCAACCATTCTATCATCCATTTTTTTACCCCCTTTTTAAATATAATTGTATATTTATGCTATAAGTAATTGTAACCCTCGTTTAACCGCATCGTCTACTGAGTCAAATGTTTCTTTACTCAATGATTTTTCAACTTTTGTTAATTCTCGCTTAGAGTACCCTAAAGCTTCTAGAGCAAGCAAAGCTTCTTTAATAATCGGTGCATTAGCGTGGTCCTGAGTATCCATATTTAAAATTTGGCTACTGTCTACATCATTAATTTGGACCTTGCCTTTAAGATCCAATACAATTTGTCTCGCTGTTTTTTTGCCTATGCCAGGAAATTTTGTTAAGTAAGCATCATTTTCATTTTCAATTGCTATTTTGACATCGTTTGGTGAACTACTTGCGAGTATAGCCAATGCTGATTTAGGTCCGATGCCAGTTACCTTAATTAGGCTTAAAAACATATCTTTTTCTTCTTGATTTATAAAACCGTAAAGCAATTGTGCATCTTCTCGCACGATAAGTGATGTATGTACAACCACTTCATGGTCCATGTATTTCTGAAAACGATAAGAATTTGGCGTTTGTATTTCATAACCAACACCTGAAGCCTCAACAACTACGTGTGTAGGGTTTAATTCAGTTAATGTGCCTTTAATATATGCGTACATGAATACACTTCCTTATATAGTCATACTAATTAATTCCACTTTAGAAACATAATCAACGATTCTTAATGCTTCCATTACATCATCAATCTCTAAATCGGTACTTGTAGCATCCAATGAAAGTGTGATGGTTGCTCTACCTTCCATCGGTATACTTTGATGAATTGTCAAGACAGATAAATCTAAATTCGATAATGTATTCAGTACTTCTGCTAACATGCCTACAATATCATTTACGTATAATATCAACGTAAACTCTCTTGTTGATTCGATTTTTTCATCAATTGAAAATATCGTATCTCTGTATTTATAGAATGCACTTCTTGATAAATCAAATTGCTTAACAGCTTCAAATATGGACAGTGATGGATCATTTTTTAAGACTTCTTTTATCTTTAAAGTTTTCACAACAGATTCAGGTAATACATCCTCACGAATTAAGTAAAACTTTTTGTAATCTTTTTTGTCCATATTATGCACTCCTATTCAACAAATTCAAATTCTCCACCTAAAATTCTCACGATATCACCATTTCTACAACCACGTGCTCTTAAAGCATCATCAATACCCATTGAGCGCATTTGACGTGCGAAACGACGTACTGCTGGATCACTATTGAAATCAGTCATCTTGAACATTCTTTCAATTGCCTTACCACTAACAACGTATGCAGCATCATCATCTCTAGTAATAGTGAATTTATCTTGACTAGGCGTATGTTTATAAACAACTCTATTCACACCTAAATCTTCTTCCTCATCTTTACTGAAGTCAATGTCTTTAACTGCTTCTAATTTATCAGCAATCGCATAAAGTAATTCATCTATGTGGTCATGCTTAAATGTAGAAAGCGGTATAATGTGTACTGAATCGTCGTTTATTTCTTCTTTGAATAAAGCTAAATTATCTTCTGCATTCGGCATATCCATCTTATTTGCTACCACTATTTGTGGTCTTTCTTCTAAACGATGTTCATATGCGCTTAATTCTTCGTTAATTACTTTATAATCTTCATAGGGATCTCGTCCTTCAGAACCACTCATATCTATCATATGTACGATTACTTTAGTACGTTCAACATGTTTTAAAAATTGATGCCCTAATCCAACACCTTCGGAAGCACCTTCAATCAGACCTGGTAAGTCAGCCATAACAAAGCTTCTTTGATCTTTAGTAGATACTACACCTAAATTTGGTTTAATTGTAGTAAAGTGGTATGCTCCAATTTTAGGTTTAGCTTTAGAAACGATAGATAACAATGTTGATTTACCAACACTCGGAAAACCTACAAGTCCAACATCCGCAAGTAATTTCAACTCTAAGGTTACTTCAATTTCCTCGCCAGGTTCTCCGTTTTCACTAAAATCAGGCGCAGGGTTTCTTGGTGACGCAAATCGAGAGTTTCCGCGTCCTCCACGTCCCCCCTTAGCTACAACGGCACGTTGGCCATTTTCAACTAAATCTGCTAATACTTCTTCAGAATCTGCACTTTTAATAATAGTGCCTGGTGGTACCTTCAAGACAAGGTGTTCAGCGTTTTTACCGTGCATATTGCTGCTTTGACCACCGTCACCTCTTTTAGCTTTGAAATGTGTTTGGTATCTAAAATCTAATAAAGTTCGTAAGCCTTCATCAACTTCAAATATAATAGACGCGCCATCTCCACCGTCACCACCGGCTGGCCCACCAAATGGTACATATTTTTCTCTGCGATAAGCTGTAATACCATTACCACCATCGCCTGCTTTAAGCGATATTTTAACTTGATCAACAAACATGATTTCACCTCTTTTTTTCAAATTTTAAACTTCTATATCTTTTTTATTATATCATTATCTCATTAACTAGAAAATAAAGACAAAAAATAAACACCAGAAGTGATCACTTCTGGTGTTAACGATGACAAAAATTACTCAGCTGCTGCGTATACAGAAACTTGTTTTTTGTCGCGACCTTTGCGTTCAAATTTAACAACGCCGTCGATTTTAGCGAATAATGTATCGTCGCCACCACGACCTACATTTTCACCAGGATAAATTTTAGTACCACGTTGGCGGAATAAAATAGAACCACCTGTAACGTATTGACCATCAGCACGTTTAGCTCCTAAACGTTTTGATTCTGAGTCACGACCGTTTTTTGTAGAACCAAGTCCTTTTTTAGATGAGAAAAATTGTAAGTTTAATTTTAACATATGCTTGCACCTCACTTATAATTTAGTCTAATATTTTCTTTATATTCCTCTTCAATTGTTTGCAATGATACGAGCATTGCTTGAAGAATTAATTGCGCTTGTTCATTTGTAGTGTCTACACTTCTAACGTGGAAATGTCCACCGTCATCATTGTAATCAATGTCGGGCTTCTCGCTTGTTAATCCCATTATAGCATTAACACTTCCGAAGAGAACTGCGGATGCACCTGCACAAACTATATCATGTCCATATTCGCCATGTTCTGCATGACCATCCATGATAACATCAGTTACTTGACCGGCATCGTTCAATGTAACATCAACAGTAATCATGATTACGCGTTGATTTTGTCGATTGTTAATTTAGTGTAAGGTTGACGATGACCTTTTTTACGTTTTGAGTCTTTACGACGTTTGTATGTGAATACAGTGATTTTTTTACCGCGACCTTGTTTTTGTACTGTAGCAGTAACTGAAGCACCTTCAACTGTTGGCGCACCAACTTTAACTGCATCTCCACCTACAAATAATACTTTGTCAAAAGTAAATGAATCACCTTCGTTAACATCTAATTTCTCAACGAAGATTTCTTGTCCTTCTTCAACTTTAACTTGTTTTCCACCTGTTTCAATAATAGCAAACATACTTTGCACCTCCTAATAATTTAAGTCACGCCAAACTCAGGTGACATACATGTACTTTAACCTGAATCCGAGCGGTTGTATGTAGCTAAAAACTACTCAACTACTGCATTTTAGCATTACGATTACTTACTGTCAATCTTCATTTGTACTTTTCTGAAGAATTTAGTAATAATTGGATATAGTATCACTAATAAAATGAAATTTAATATTAGTGTTGGTATTAGTCTGAAAACAATAAAGTCTATAAAATTAAATGCAATTAAACCTAATATACTATAAATGATTGCAACGTATATTTCTAAGAATATCGTACTTAACCAAACCGTAATAAATAGCATCGTGTTATCTCTATAAAACGTTTTAAAGAAAAAGTCCATGATGACAACAAATAAAATGAAGCCAAATAAATATAATCCGTAAAAACTACCGAAATAAAGGTCCGTTACTATTCCAAATACAGCAGCTAAAATCATAGCAACACCAAAGCTTCTGTAAACACAAATTAATAGTAAATACATAAGCATCAAATGAGGTACAAAAACAATGTCCTTATCCCCTATTTGCATTGGAATGACTAACCCAATAACTGTGTCAATATAGAATAAAACTATACCGATTAGAAAGTAGTATAAAGCTCGCATTAATTATCCCCACTTCCATCGTCAGGTATCGTCTTAGGATCTCTTTTAGCTACATAAACATGGTTTAAGTCTGATAAATTAGCTGCCGTTTTAACTCGAACCTCTTTCGATAGCCCATACTCATCATTTTCAACTTTAGATACTTCTCCTATGTAAATACTGCTAGGTAGTTGATCCGCTAAACCACTCGTAACAACTTTATCTCCTTTTTTAATGCTATCTTTGTTATTAATATCAGTAATTACTAATTCTTCACTTTTCGAATCATAATGATCAATTAAACCAAAGACATTTTTACTATCGTGTTGGATATTTACTGATAATCGATTGGCACGTGTATTGGTTGAAATCAAATCAACCTGAGATGAAAATTGATTAACTTTAGAAATACGACCAACTAAGCCTTCTGATGTCATGACAGCCATATTATCTTGAATGCCATCTTTAGACCCTTGATTAATGATTAATGTATTCATCCACTGATCTGGATTCCTAGATAAAACCGTACTAGAGATGGGTTCAAACTTAGATATATCTTCAATATCCAATTCTTTTTTATACTTTTTATTTTCACTTTCTAATCTTTCATTTTCAGCTTCTAATTGCTTCAATTTTTTCGATTGCTCTTTTGAACCATCGTTTGAAAATAGATTATTAATTGATCCAGTCACAAATTGCACAGGATAACTTACCGCTTTTTGTCCAAACGCTACAGAATCCCCTACGTATTGTTCTACCGGTGATTGCGATTGCGAACGTAAAGACACGCCTATTAAGGCAATAAACACAATGATTGCACACAAAATAACAATCAATTTGTTGTTTTTAAAAAACTTTGACAACCTAAACACCTCTATTACACGACTATTTTATGTTCTTCTATCATTTTATATTACTCATAGTTTGAAATAAAGCACGAACCTCAATAATTTTCAAATCAGTTCTTTTTGTTTAGGTATTCTATTAATACAAACTTTAACAAACTACTTTTAATTAATATATAAGAGAACGATACATTGTATTATAACAATTTTCAACGTGAATAGTGTATTAAAATGATCGATATTAAATAAATAAAGTGCTAAGACGTATTATCTATATAAAACATAGTATAGTTACCCACTCATTGTTCAAATCTGAAACTACAATTCAAACAAATAAAAGTCGTTACATTATAATAAAATAAGCCTGAAACGTTTTGGTTTCAGACTTAATTACCTATGAACTAAATATTATGATTTATCTTCTTCTGAAGTTTCAGTGTTAGCGTTCTTTTCGGCTTCTTTTTCATCTTCTTTATATAATGTTTCTTCTTTTCTCCAACGTGCAAATAGATTTTGTGCTTTAGCTTGCTCATCTACTTTTTTATCATTAGATTTTTCTTCACTCATAATTAGACACCAACCTTTAACGTTTTTACTTATATAAGGCTAACGCATTTTAGCATAGAATTCAAACGCCTTACTCGTAGCTTGAAGGTGGTAATAGTTCTATATGTTCACCCAGTTGGTTTAAATCTTGCTCCATCTCTATTTCTGTTCTATATACTCTGATTGAATCTGAGCCAAATTTATAAATAATAAATTCATCTCCGCGCTGACCAGCTAAATAATCATCACTGTATCCCATCCTGTATATGCCAGATACAGACATGAATTCTTTTTTATCTATCCAATCAAAAACATTTTTAGTTTGGCTGAGTGGCACGTTATTCAATATATCATTATCTTTAACAGTATAACGTTGACCTCCAGCTAAATCTTTTTTCGTTTGCGTATGGTTTACAGATGATTCATCGTTACTAACTGGATTCCATTGTTGGTCTTTTAAAAAAGGTGCATATTTAAGCGCAAAGAATACAATAATAACGATTGCTATAATTGCTACAATATTTTTAATGATGCTAAATATAAAACGCATGAACCATCCTCCTATTAAGTCATGTTAAATTATAAAATTTTACCCATAAAAAATCATCAGTCTGAAGTAGTATTTAAAAAGTTCCCCATAGATTGATGAATAGTCATTCAATTCATAGTACAATTAAAAGCAAAGGGAGTGAACATAGAATGAATATTTTATCTATAATCCTGCTTGCCCTCTTGGTTATACTATTATTTAGAGTAGGTTTATCTTTATTAAGAGTTTTAATATATATTGGAATCATTGTATTATGTATCTACTTAGGATATCAAGGAATTCTTTGGATCATGGATCATTTTAACTACTATTTCAACTTTATAAATTAAATTAATATTTATGAAATTGGAAAACAGTGAATAGATTCATTTGAGTAAGATGCATGTGAATAATCTGAGCCTGAGGCATGAATAGATGCCTCAGGCTTTTTTAATGCATAGTGATAAACATCTCTACGTTATAAAACTGTTTTTAACTCAAAATTAGCGATGGTTTTGCATGCGCTTTAGTTTATAGATGAACCGTAACATTGTCATCCATTCTTGAATTGGAGCATGAAATGATTAATCGAAATTTTGATTTTAGCTTTCTACATCAAATTATTTTTATAATGCATTCATGGTTAAAATTTAATCATACTTAATTCAGTCGTACATCAACTATTACTATATTTAAAAGAAACAACTTATTTTTTTACATTATTAGAAAGTATTTGATAAACATAATAACACGCGCTTAATAATAATGCCCATACGATTGATACAATGATTGCACTGATAACAGTATGCCATATCTCAATTTTCGCATGATTAAAGACAATAAATAAAATGGTTACTATTAAAACACTAATGATCGAGATGACAATTGTATTTATTGTCCGTTTCAAATTAATAGCTACTTTCTTTTTTGTCAGTTGCATTAAATATACAACTGGAATTAATAGCCCAATTAAAAATAAAATCCCCAAACATTCTCCCTCCTTAGTTAACTATTTCATTATACCTCATCTATTTTATAACAAAAAATTGAAATTAGACATTCTATTATATGTCAAAGTAACCTTCTTCAACCATACTTAAATATGTATGATCACCAATAATGACATGATCTAATAATTGTATGCCTAATATATCTCCACATTCTCGTAATCTATCTGTAGTTTTAATATCCTCTAGTGATGGTGTTAAGCTTTATCAAGAGTAAATTACAAAAGAATCATTTAAATCAATACTTTCACTTTGAATACATGTATTTGAAGTGAAAGGTACTTATTTCAAAAATAGTAAAACCTGTATCTTAAATTACTTAATAGTAACATAAGATACAGGCTGATTTTTTATTCATTGTTATTTATACTAAAGCACCCGATAGCTCTGAAAACAATCACAAATTCAACTTTTCAAAGCCACATCTTTAAGTTATTTTGTCCAGACAAACCCCATTGCCCAACCCATTTTATGGAATTGGCATCCAGGCAACAACTTTCCATATAAATCGTAATAATTTTGTTCAGATAGGTACTTATCTGAAGCTAAATGCTCAAGCCATGATTTAGATGTGTTGTGATTATAAATTCTAATCGCATTTTTTATTCCAAATTTGAAACAATGCGGTAAAAACTCTTGGATTGCCCCTATTTTATAAACATAGGTAGGCGGTGTCTCGACTTCAGATACATTATCAAGAATAACTATTCTTCCTTCCTCATTCAACAGTTCCTTCATTTGCTGTATTACGCTGGCTATATCATCCAAATGATGAAAGGTTGTTCGGCTTACAATAAAATCAAACTTCTCATTAAAATTAAGTTGTTCTGCATTCATATTCAGATAGACCGTATTTGTTAGTTGACGTTTAGATTTGGCAAGATCGAGCATTTGATTAGAAATATCAATCCCTACCACTTCATCATAATAACTTGCTAATTTCTCCACTAACAAACCCGAGCCACATCCGATATCTAATGCTCTGCCTTTCTTTGGAGACATATTAGACACAAAGAATGAATAATCATTCAAAAGCTCATTCACGAAATCGTAATCTTCTGCAACCTTATCAAACTGTGATTCTATTGTATTCAAAAAGATCCCCCATTCCTACTTTATCGACATTCTTTCATTACTTACCACTTTAGATGTTTTTTCGTTGGGGATAAAACTTCCCTTTAGACAATTTTATCCAAAGACAATACAACAGTGCAACTTTATTAAAGTCACTGTCCTTTATCGCAGCCTTTACTTTTTAGTAAAGACAGTGGCTTCTCTTATCAAGTTTCAAAACATATTATTTTGAAGAAAACGTCCATCTGAAGTGTCAAGTGCAAAATTACATATAAAGGTTTATTCTAAAATGAAAAGATGATACAATCATATTCAGTTACATAAGGAGGTTTCAATTATGTGCACCAGTATCGCAGTAGTAGAAATTACTGTATCTCATTCATAATGAAAAAAATGGAAAGGAGATAAAAGTATGGGTACTTTTTCTATATTTGTTATTAATAAAGTTCGTTATCAACCAAATCAAAATTAATTGGTTATAATGAACGCTTAATGTCAGTTCATTATAACCAGTAAGGAGAAGGTTATAATGAACCAGAAAAACCCTAAAGACACGCAAAATTTTATTACTTCTAAAAAGCATGTAAAAGAAATATTGAATCACACGAATATCAGTAAACAAGACAACGTAATAGAAATCGGATCAGGAAAAGGACATTTTACCAAAGAGCTAGTCAAAATGAGTCGATCAGTTACTGCTATAGAAATTGATGAAGGCTTATGTCAAGTGACTAAAGAAGCGGTAAACCCCTCTGAGAATATAAAAGTGATTCAAACGGATATTCTAAAATTTTCCTTCCCAAAACATATAAACTATAAGATATATGGTAATATTCCTTATAACATCAGTACGGATATTGTCAAAAGAATTACCTTTGAAAGTCAGGCTAAATATAGCTATCTTATCGTTGAGAAGGGATTTGCGAAAAGATTGCAAAATCTGCAACGAGCTTTGGGTTTACTATTAATGGTGGAGATGGATATAAAAATGCTCAAAAAAGTACCACCACTATATTTTCATCCTAAGCCAAGTGTAGACTCTGTATTGATTGTTCTTGAACGACATCAACCATTGATTTCAAAGAAGGACTACAAAAAGTATCGATCTTTTGTTTATAAATGGGTAAACCGTGAATATCGTGTTCTTTTCACTAAAAACCAATTCCGACAGGCTTTGAAGCATGCAAATGTCACTAATATTAATAAACTATCGAAGGAACAATTTCTTTCTATTTTCAATAGTTACAAATTGTTTCACTAAATTAAAGTAATAAAGCGTTCTCTAATTTCACAAGAGGACGCTTTATTCTTCCCAAAAATTGTTCAATATTTATCAATAAATCAGTTGTTTTAAAAGTAAGCACCTGTTATTGCAATAAAATTAGCCTAATTGAGAGAAGTTTCTATAGAATTTTTCATATACTTAACGAGTGCTTTCACCTTTGAATATAGTCCTTCCCACTTATCATCACACTCTCCCCGATAGCCTTTTCTAGCTATATCCAGTAAAGTTACATGCTCTTTAGGTAAAAGAGGTATAGCCCATTCTGCAGCGACATCTTTCGAGGTAATTTCACCAGTAGTCACTGTTTGCCACATTCGAGCTAGGGTTAAAATTACATTACGCTCATCACCTTTTATCCCCTCAATTAGTTCTGGCAAAGAATCCTTAATTGCTCTTCGAATATCTGTCAAAGGTACGGAGACAAGTATACTTGAAGAATCAGGACCAAATAGAGAAATACTATTCTTTCTTGCTTGTGCTAAAACAATAGCCAAATCAGGATCATAGCTTGGTTCCTGAATTTGTCCATTCTCAAATTCACCCCTGAGCCACTCACCGTATATAAATTCTCTTTTTGGAGGATATTGCCAAGGGACAACTTCACTCCTATTTATAACCGTAACTTCAAGTGGTCTAACAGAATCCGTATTTCCAATCTTTCCTGATATAGTCATTAGTCTTTCTGTTAGTTTTTTTCGAGTTAATTGAGGTAAACTATGATTCACGACGACTAGAACATCTACATCGCTGTTAATGCGTAAACCACCATTTACTGCTGAACCAAATAGATATACTCCAACTATTGAACTTCCAAATAAATCTTTTACGATTTTTAATGTTTGAATCGCTTGATTTGGTATTTTTCCGTTAATCAAATTGCTCATGATTTCACCTCGTAACTGATTATGTTCATATAAAGTTTATATTGATACTCAATTTACTTACCCTAGATTGGACATATACCTAAATGACTGTTCAATAAAGCTGAACATTAGCGTTTAAGTACATCCTTTCACAATTTGTCTACAGATTAATAATTATTCTTTATTATACAGATCTCCATATAATTTTTGAATTTGGTTCTGTAATTTTTTATTTTCTTTTTCTAATTCCATTACTCTTCTTTTTAAGGTTTTAATAAGGATTTCCTCCGAACGAGAACTTTTCTTGGGTTTTGAGACTACATTTGATGTTATTTGACGCTCACGAAGGGATTCGATTCTTTGCCTAATATCGTGTTCCTTATAAAGCCATGATTTAGAAACATTAGCTTCCTTTGCTATTGAATTAAAATTAATAACTTTACCTTCAATCGAAAATTTAGAAATCGCTTTGTCTACTTTTTCCCTTGTCTTTTTTGATTTCTGCTTCGCCAAACGTACAATTTCTGTTGTATTTCTAACTTGTTTATCCATTGATAATTACCCCGTCAAACTTCCAATGATTTGTTCTAAACGCTCTTTAACACGGCTGTTAGTCTCTACTTGTCTTTGCCATTGTTTATCCTTAGCTATGGCTAATAACTCTTTTGTACGCTCTAACTGTTCTTCGTGCTGTGGTAAGAATTGCTTACTGGTACAGAAGTGGGTACAATCTAAGCATGCATTCGCATGTGGACAACCTCCTGCTACTACTGGCAATCTACAATAACCATTTGGAAGCACTTGTGCATTTATATTTTTCTTGAACCATTGAAGCTCTACATCATCGACTTCATTATCTTCATGTAGATCAAGCACATCTCCATTATTGGTAACCAGTTTTTCCTGAAATTTAGTAAATTCATTTTTTAGAGTTTCATCAAAGATATGAGCGTATCTGCTTGTCATTTCTGGGCTTTCATGCCCCAAAAATTTCTGCACAATATGCTGGGGCATCCCGTTGTTAATCATTCTTGTTCCTACTGTATGGCGAAAGGCATGGGCATGGAATCTATAAATCTCACCTGATTTATCCACTATATTTTGCTCATAAGCTAATTTATTTAACTCACCTCTAAATGTTTCTTGTTTTAATGGCGATCCATCTTTTCTTGGAAAGAGGTATTCACTATCTGGAAATTCCTCTGAAACTTTATCTTCCCGAACTTTAATAAGTAAAGCTACCTCTTTAGATATTGGAACTATATGCTCCTTTTTCATTTTCCATTGATAATACTTTAAAAAGAAATCTCCATCTTTGTCCTCTAATAGACAGCCTTTTTTCAAGGTGCACAATTCACTTATCCTCATTCCACATTCTTGAACAATCATAGTCATCGTAGCTATATATTCGGGTAATTTATCAAGATGACTGTTCAATTGCTCTAGGACGAATTCATCTATAAAGCGTGGTTTTGCTCTTGGTATTTTCGGATAGTCCTCAGAATAAATTAATATTTTGGAAGGAACATCATCCCATTCTAGCCTAAGAAGGGTACTAAATAGTCCTTCCAATATAGAGATCCTCCCAGTTATTGTACTAGGTTTTATTCCCATCATGTTTAGTTCACTTAAATATGCTTCAATTTCCACTCTCGTTAATTGGTGTACTCTCTGAACTTGTTTAAATTTCATGTCCAGAAAATTAAAGAACTCTTTAAGTCTTTGGGCAATATCACTTACATAGGAAAAGCTATCCATGTTCAATCTCAACTTACAATATCTTTTTACAAGTTGTTTAAAATATGTATTCCGAAACCCTTTAAAGTTAATTGTATATTCATATTGTGTTGGGTTAACCTTATCATCTGGCAAAGGTAAGTTACGTCTATCCCAAACGTCTTTATCCCACTCCTCTCCATCAAAATAAAAGTTCTCATAAAACTCCATAAATTGTTTTAGATTAGTAACATAGTAGGAATTAGCTTTTACAGGTGTTTTTTCTTGATTAGCAGTAATCTTATAATTAGTAGTGGTAATTCTAACACCCCGTTTTGTCAAATATGTTCTATACTCCGTCATTGCTTTTTCAATAGGAACTTCAGTAATTGAAGTAATGCTAGGATACTTTAAATCTAAGAAATCTAACATTTTATTAATTACTGTTCCTTTTCTAATCCAGACAGTTTTTGCATTCCATATTCCATTGTTTAAATTGTAAAAATAAAAATATTTCAATTCTGTTCTTAACCACAGATTTTTAACACGTTCAAAACGAACCCAACGATTCCTTAAAGCAGGATTCTTACTTAATTCTATGGCAGAAGGATGTGGACATTTTCTTATATCCCAACTATTATTAGCCCAAAACCCCTGCATTTCTTCATTCATTACAGCTATTTTTTTGCTAATCTCACTCTGACTAATAATTTTCCTTTTACTAGAAGCATTCATTTCTTATGCTCCTTTCTCTCGAGGTATTTATTAAACTCATTTTTCATATCCTGATCTGAAAGATGAACATAGGTATTTAACGTTGTCTGAACATGTGCGTGACCTAATCTCTTTTGAACGAACGCAACATCCCATCCTTCCCTAATTAGCTGCGTTGCGTGAGTGTGGCGAAGCATATGCGATGTAAATTCTATTCCAGTCCTTTTAACTATTCTTCTAACTAGATCAAGAACACTTTGGTACTTTAGTGGTTTCCCAAAATAGCCTTCTTTTAAGGAAATAAAAACATAATCATGCTCCAATTCCTCACTATACTCATATACCAAGTAATCTGTATAAAGTGACATAAGTTCTTTACTCACATGTATTGTTCTTTCCTTCCTTAATTTAATATAAGCTTCATTAACATTAACATCTCTAGGTGTTAAATGGATTTGATTGTCCCAAGTGGCAATATCTTCAAGCCTAAGCGATAACACTTCACCGATTCTTAAACCCCCCTCATACATAAGCATTAAAATTAATTTATCTCTTTTCGTATGACAAGCATCAATAATTTGCTTAACTTCCTCTGATCTCAATGTTCTTATCTGTTTCTTTTTAACCCTTAACTTTAAGACATTCTTTTGGTATCTACCCTTATTAACATGATGTAAAAATCCTTTGAAATTTCCTCCCTTTGCTTGTTTAAATACATCAATTGATTTAAATTCTCCTAATCTACTTAAATAATCAAGAAAACTCATAACTGCATTTAAAATTGTATTCACTGTCGTTTCTTCTCTTATGGATTTTTTTGACTGAAGATCAATTACATTTGATGCTGAAGGATATCTCAACCAACCTACGAAGTCTGCTAACAACTCAAAGTTAATATCATTAAGAATAACACCTCTCTGTTCCATGAACTCGTACAGCAACTTTAAATGATAACAGTATGCTTTAATGGTATTAGGAGACTTACCAGTATTATCTAAGTATTTAATAAATTTCATTACTGGTTCTATTAGCTGGTATTCTTTATCTAGTAATAAATACAATGGATACGGCTTATTCTCCACTTCTATCCTTTGAACCTTCACATGTTCCCACCTCTTTAAATACTTTAACTACTACAAATTATAAACCTTGTTAATTTTTATTTAAAGTAAAATATCTCTTTAATATCTCCTCTTAAACTACTTTAACTACTATTATTTATTATACTATGGTTAAAGTATCGCCTGAAGGATGGTTATGGAGGACAATAATTGCATTACTTGCACATTTAACTGCTTCACTGTAGATTTCTCGAGGATGCACAATAGCACTATTCAATGTCCCCATAAAAATTGTTTTTTGCTTGATAATGATATTCTTAGAATTTAAAAATAACGCTATAAATTTTTCTTGAGTTAAATGTTCCATTTTCCCCATCATAAAGTCTGCTACATCTTTAGGGCTATTGATTTGAATTTTATCATCAACACTTCCAGAATGCATTCGTTCACCTAATTCAAAAGCAGCTTTTAAAGTGAGTGCTTTGTATAGTCCAACGCCTTTGATTTTATTTAAATCATTAATTGATAGATGCTTTAATTCTTTTAAATTCACAATAGATTTAAGTAATTCATTCGCAATATCTAAACTAGAATATCCTTTTCTACCAGTATTAATTAAAATTGCTAGTAATTCAGCATGTGATAGATGAGAGGCACCATAATTTAACATACGCTCCCTGGGTTTTTGATGATTTGCAAGATCATTTATTTTCATAAGAACTTCACTCCGTAGCTTATACTTTGTTGGAATATGATTGTGAGATTAAATGCAAGAAAGATAAAAGGAATCAGTGGTACACACTGTTTGGTATTTCTAAAAAATATGAAATGAAATAACGCAAATACGCCACCGATAATAAAAGTAAATAAAAAAAGGTATCTAAATAAAGAAAACGGCAGTGCTAATGCTAATACAGAGAAGACAAGAATGTCTCCGTATCCAATTGATTTATTACAAAAGAAATATATTAAATGAAGTAAACTACTTACGAGTAAAAAAGAAATGAAATGTATCGGTACTATAACACAAATACAAAATGTAAAAATAAACAGCATATGTAAGGGGATTGAAAAGGTAGCAATATCATAAAGTGCAAGCACAAGTAAGAATAAATAAATGAGTAAAAAAGTGGAATAATCTATGTTTAATAAAGTGTTATATTGTAGTACAAAAAATACTGGTAATAAAGCAAGACTTTCACCAACGAAATAACAACGATTGAGTTGTTTATTACAACATGTCGTTTTACCTCTTTGAAATAAAAAGCTAAATATCGGGATCATTTCATAAATTCGAAGTTGTCGATAACAATAATCGCAATGCGAACGTAATTTAAAGTAAGTCAAATCAAGCTTCTCTACAAAACTTAACTGATATAAATAACTAAATAAAATAGGGCAAATTAAAAACAATAGAAACACTTAAGCACCTCCTATCACCCATTATAACATGAATTATTTATTAAATAACAAAATTAACAAAAAACAGATAATATTAATATAATCTTAAATTTAAATTTATTTTTTGTTCTAAAATGAAAGTTATAATTAGCAATAGTTTGTATATATACACTAAAATAAAGAAACAGCAATCAAATATAAATTTGATTGCTGTTTCTTTATTAATTCTAACTGAGACATTTTTAATGCATCATTAATCTTTTTGTATTTCTTCAACTGTTTCTTCTACTTCAGAACGTGATATTTTTTCACGTCCATTTTTCATCGCTTTAAGCGATTTATGTGCAAGTGCCAATGGTAAGCGACAAAATAATAATATTGTCTTTTTATTAATGTCTTTCATATAAGCATCAGCTTTAGCTAAATTATCTTGAGCATATTCGAACAAGTCATCTCTGTCCCAATCATCTGGAACAAAACTTACGCCTCGTTCTTCATAATCTTCATGTTGATTTCTCAGAATATTTACAGCTTGTAAACCTCGACCATATCCTATAGCTAAATCTCGGTCTGTTTTAACGCCAGCGCAAAGATCCCAAAGTTGTGAAAGCATCACACCAACAAGTCCTGCAACATAATATGTATAGTCATCTAAATCCGCTTTAGTATGGATATCCCAATTGGCTTTCGCCCATTTTGCCATACCATACGCCATCTCACTTGAAGCCTCTAATACAACAGCTCTCGTATGTTCTGGACAAGCATCTATCCATTCGCCTAATCGTATTGTAACTTCAGGCATGTCATTTTTAACAGGCGCTAAAATTTGTAAATATTTATCCTCGTCGAATGTTTCCTTAAATAATTCACTTATTTGCATGAGCATATTGTATTTCATATCGTTACTTAATGCTTCATGGTCTTCAATTTCATCTATTGCTCGTAATACGAGATACGCAGAAGCTACCGTATGCTTTAATTCTTTTTCTAAAAAAGTAATCGGTATATAAAAAGTTCGGCTTGTCTCTTTTAAAACTCGCATTGCATCTTTTGGGAATTTCTTGTCTGCCATTTTATTCTCATACCTCCCCTTTGTAAATACTATCATATAACACCAAATTTAAATAGGAAATATATGTTTCATTTTTAGACGAAATTCAATACGCTTAGCGCCCGTTTACTACGTTGAATTTCTATCACAAATACATATTTTCTTCATAATAATATATTACCTCACACGTATATCATTGAAACTAAAACAACAACAGGCTGAAACATCAATGATGTCTCAGCCTGTTAATCTTAAAGTTACGCTTCACTAAAGAACTTTAACATTAGTAAACCATATAGAATTTTAGTAGCACTTACGAATAAGTTTCAGTTTAGGTAGTATTAAACTCAAGCTCATATAACTAGACATATTGCTATACTTTAATATATGCATCATTTATGTCCTAATTGCTCTCATTAAAATTCACTTTAGATTTTACTTCGCTAATAAAGTATAAACTGCCAGTAATGATTAAACCTTCACCCTCATAAGTTTCTATAAACTTAACATAATCATCAACAAGTGCTTTTTGATCGTATCTGACGTCTTCAAAAATCTCTTCTTTTGTTAAGGCTTTCGGGAAATCAAAATCAGTAATATAGAGTGTCGATGCAATCGTTTTAAGTTGATCTACCATGGCATTGATGGGCTTTCCTTTAATTGCTGAAAACAAGATATCTATATTTTCTATGTTGTAATATTGCTTAATTGTGCTAATTAACGCTTCTACGCTTTCTACATTATGCGCTCCATCCATAATCATTAAAGGCTGATCTTTTACTTGTTCAATTCTACCAGTCCAACTTACGGATTCTATACCATCTATCATTTTATTGAAATCTAAATCAACGATACCATCTTCATTTAATTCAATTAATGCCGTAATCGCTAGAGCTGCATTTTCTTTTTGATGTTCACCGACCATATTCAGAAGTAGTGTTTCTAATTCATAATCTTTATAGCGATAAGTAAATTCTTCATCTTCTGAAATAATACTAATATCGCGATCTAATTCGATGCCTTCAGCCTCTTGTTGCTCAACATAATCTCTAATCACTTTAAGTGCTTCATCGTTTTTCACGGCATAAATAACAGGTGTATTAGGTTTAACGATAGCGCCTTTGTCTTTCGCGATATCTACATAAGTATCACCTAAAAGGTCTGTATGATCTAACCCAATACTTGTAAGGATTGATAATATTGGTTTAAATATATTAGTCGAATCATTTTTAATACCTAATCCTGCTTCGACTATAACAAAATCTACTGGATGAATTTCTCCAAAATATAAAAACATCATTGTTGTTATAATTTCAAATTCGGTAGCAGTGCCAAGTTCTGTTTCTATTTCTAATGCTTCACTGACGGGTTTGACGTGTTGAACGAGTGCAACAATCTCATCATCACTTATTGGATTCCCATTTAAACTAATGCGTTCATTGAAGGTCTCGATAAATGGTGAAGTGAATGTGCCCACTTCATATCCGTTATCAACAAGTGCTGATCTCAAATATGAAACGGTCGATCCTTTACCATTTGTACCACCTACATGAATACCATTTATATTAAATTGTGGATTATTCAAGCGCTCTAGCATCCATTCCATGCGTTTGACGCCTGGCTTTATACCAAACTTAGTTCGCTCGTGTATCCAATATAAGCTATCTAGGTAATTCATCTTAAGGACTCCTATGCTTTTAATTGATTAATTCGTAATTTAACACCATCATATTTCTCTTGATAGGTTTGCTTTTTCTCACGTTCTTCATTAATCACTTTTTCAGGTGCTTTATTGACGAAGTTTTCATTTGCTAATTTTTTATTTACTCGATCTAGCTCTTTTTCCCATTTTAAAAGTTCATTTTCTAAACGTGCAATCTCTTTATCCATATCAATCAAACCTTCTAATGGAAGTACAACTTCACCGGCTGTCGTTACAGATGTCATTGCTTTTTCAGGAATTTCAATTGTTGTATCAATCGTTAATTCACTTGGATGACAAAATCTATCTATATAATTTGAATTATTCAACAATGTTTCTTTAATATTTTCATCTTTTGCTTTAATGAAAATTGGAATCGCCTTAGATAAAGGTGTATCCACTTCTAAGCGTGACTGTCTCACAGATTTTATAATTTCAACGAGTTGCTGCATTGTTTCTTTACTGTCATCAAAAACAAGCGCTTCGTTTACTTTTGGCCAAGCAGCTTTAACAATTGTTTCACCTTCGTGAGGTAAATTTTGCCAAATTTGTTCAGTCACAAATGGCATGAATGGGTGTAGCATTCTCATCGTATTATCTAGTACATAAGTAAGTACAGAGCGCGTGATTTGTTTCTGTGCTTCGTCTTCACCATTCATTGGTATCTTACTCATTTCAATATACCAATCACAGAATTCATCCCATATGAAATTATATAACGTTCTGCCTACTTCACCAAACTCATATTTATCACTTAATTCCGTTACATTCTCAATTGTTTCGTTTAAGCGAGTTAAAATCCACTTGTCAGCAAGTGATAAATCACCTGATAAGTCAACTTGTTCTACCGTAAAGTCTTCACCAATATTCATAATACTGAATCTCGCAGCATTCCAAATTTTGTTAATAAAATTCCATATAGACTCCACTTTTTCAGTAGAATAACGTAAATCATGACCTGGTGACGATCCTGTGGCTAAGAAATAGCGTAAACTATCAGCGCCATATTCATCAATAACATCCATTGGGTCAACACCATTACCGAGCGATTTACTCATCTTACGGCCATCTTCCGCACGAACCAATCCATGTAATAATACATCATTGAACGGACGTTTTCCAGTAAATTCTAATCCTTGGAAAATCATTCTAGCTACCCAGAAAAAGATAATATCATAACCAGTCACTAAAGCATTTGTTGGGAAATAACGTTGGAAGTCATCTGCTTCGACATCAGGCCAGCCTAGTGTAGAAAACGGCCATAAAGCACTGGAGAACCAAGTATCCAAGACATCTTCATCTTGTACCCAGTTTTCAATATCTTCTGGTTCATGCTCACCTACAAATATTTCACCAGTTTCCTTATGGTACCATGCTGGAATTTGATGCCCCCACCAAAGTTGTCTAGATATTGTCCAATCTCGAATTTCTTCCATCCATCGATTAAATGTTTTTTCAAAGCGGGCTGGAACAAAATCGATTCTGTCGTCTGTTTTTTGGTTATTTAATGCTTGTTCAGCAAGTGGTTTCATCTTAACGAACCATTGCGTAGATAAATAAGGTTCTACGACTGCACCAGAACGCTCAGAATGACCAACTGAATGTTCATGCTCTTCAATTTTAATGACTAGGTTTTCCGCTTCTAAATCTTTTACTAATTGTTCACGACAATCAAAACGATCCATGCCTTGGTATTTATCAGCTTTGTCATTCATCTTACCTGATTCATCCATGACAATAATACGCTCTAAATCATGTCGATTACCTATTTCAAAATCATTTGGGTCATGCGCAGGTGTAACTTTCATCGCACCACTACCAAATTCAATATCTACATATTCATCAGCCAATATTGGTAATTCTCTACCTACAATAGGTAAAATAACTGTTTTACCTATTACGTCTTTATAACGTTCATCATTCGGGTTAACCACAATTGCAGTGTCACCTAACATCGTTTCTGGACGTGTCGTTGCAATTTCAATATAACCATTACCATCTGCATAAGGATATTTAAAATGGTAAAATTTGCCTTGCACATCTTCATGTATAACTTCAATATCAGATAAAGCCGTGCGCGCAATAGGATCCCAATTAATAATATATTCGCCACGATAAATCAAGCCTTTATTGTACATATCAACGAATACTTTTTTAACTGCTTTACTTAAACCTTCATCCAATGTGAATCTTTCTCTACTATAATCTAGACCAAGACCAAGTTTAGCCCATTGTTGTCTGATAAAGTTTGCATATTCCTCTTTCCAGTCCCATGCTTGCTCCAAGAATTTTTCTCTTCCTAAATCATGTCGAGATAAACCTTGTTCATTTAATTTTGCTTCTACTTTAGCTTGTGTCGCAATGCCTGCATGATCCATGCCTGGCAGATATAAGGTATCGTAACCCTGCATGCGTTTCATACGTGTCAATATATCTTGTAATGTTGTATCCCAAGCATGACCAAGATGTAATTTACCAGTTACATTTGGAGGCGGAATAACGATTGTATATGTTTCTTTAGATTGATCATCTTTTGCTTTAAAATATCCACTGTTTACCCATTGGTCATAACGTCCAGACTCAACTTCCCTTGGATTATATTTTGGTTTCATTTCCATGTGTTAAAATCCTCCTTAAAAATAAAAATATCCGCCCTATCTAAATAGGACGGATATTCCGTGGTACCACCTAAATTCAAGAAATTACAAACTAATTTCAAGCACTTAATTACATGATTAACGCTCAAGCACGCTTTAACCTATTAAACAGATATCTTCATATGATTAGTGTTCAGTTAAAGTTCAATGTGGGCTACCTTCAATAAGTTAAATTGTACATTTTCAGCATTCTTGTACTCTCTGTTAAATTCAAGCCTATTTACTCTTCCCAGTAGACAATATTTATTTACTTAATTATAGTATAATGGATGTTAAAATAAGTCAATAAAATGGAGTGAAATTTATGAACGACTGTGCATTTGGTACCAAAGATCCAATCTATTTAAAATATCATGACGAAGTATGGGGGCAACCACTATATGATAGTCTCAAATTGTTTAAACTCTTAGCACTAGAATCTCAACATGCTGGTCTTTCATGGTTAACAATATTAAAGAAAAAAGAATCCTATGAACAAGCATTTTATGATTTCGATCCTCATCAAATTGTAAAAATGACAGATAAGGATATTGATCAATTAATGACTTTCCCTAATATCGTACATAACAGAAAAAAATTAGAAGCAATTGTAAGTCAAGCAAAAGGTTACTTTGAAATTGAAAAAGACTACGGTAGTTTCAGTGATTATTTATGGTCAACTGTTGATTATGAACCCATTAATTGTGGTTACAAACAACCTAGTGACCGAATTACTGTAGATGAACGTGCAACAAAACTTTCAAAATCTTTAAAAAGTTATGGGTTCAAATTTTTAGGTCCAGTAACAGTTTTTTCATTTTTAGAGGCTGCTGGATTGTATAATGCGCATTTGCAGTCTTGTCCAAACAATCCGATTTATAACCATAACTAAATAATTAGATGATTAAAATTTGTTAAACTAAATTACTTGTAAAAGTGACTCGTATATATTCATAACCTATATGCTTATTTTTAAATAAAAAAATACTTTTCAATGATTTCATTTGTTATAAGTAAAATGAAATCATTAAAAAGTACATCGCTGTTTCATAATGTAATTAATAGATTATTTATTTTGTTGGCTTTCTGAATGCCACCATAATGAATCTTTAGGGTTTTCAACAGCTATTTTAAATTCTTTTTCATTAGAAACAGTTGGATAAGAGCCTTTTAAAGACTGTTTGAAGTGTCTTTAAATAAAAACACGACAACTATAAGGCCAATAATACTCACTATTAACCAATAAAAGCCTGGGGCAATGTTGTTTCCAGTTTCATGTACCAACCATGTCGCTACTAAAGGTGTCGTACCACCAAACACAGACACTGAAATGTTAAATGTCCAAGACAGTGTTCTATAACGAACATTTGAAAAGAATAGTGTCGGTAGTGTGCCTGGCATTGTGCCTTCGTAGACTGATAATACGATACCGATCATTAGTAGACCTATAAATAAGAATATTAAGTTACCCATATTTAAAAATTGGAATGAAATTAATGATAATCCCCTTAAAATGTCTGATTATTATTTTATGCATTTTGTTTTCATTAAAAAATAACCTTCTATGAATAGAAGGTTATTTGTGAACATATTTCATTTTAAAATACCTAATCAAACTCAATAGTAAATCAATAAATTCTAATAGCTCTAAGAATGTGATCTATCTATATATTTGAGTAAATGACCTAATAAAGGTGCAATTAAGAATAAAATAAAGAATATCCTAAAAATATGATAACTCGATATCAGCGCCACATCGGCACCTGTTTCAATTGCTACTAATACGATTTGGCTCATGCCACCAGGTGCAGCACCAAGGAACAATTCATTTACAGAATGATTAGACACCATCGAAATTAGCAACACCATGATAAAGGCAAGTAATATCAAAAGTACATTTTGAAATGCAATCGCAACTGCAATTCTCCCTTTCATTTGATCTAGCAACTTAGCTATTTGTAGACCAATGCGAATCATATAGATCACCTGGGCCGACGCAATAATATAATTATCTAGAGTAAATGTTACACCTGTAATTAAATTCCAACTAATAAGTACTATAATCGGTGCTAGTAACTGTTTCGTTGGAAAATTAATCTTACTCATTATGATATAAACAATAAAAACTGCTAATGCTAAAAGTAATATTTGGGGAATTGATACTGCATCTGTCAGTACCTTCGTTGTCGCCTTTTCAGGGCTACCATTACTACCATTATCTCTGAAAAAGTAAGAAATAAATGGTACTAGAATAACTACAAAAATAATCCTTGAAGTTTGTGTCAAACTGACTACCATAATATTTGCTCTTTTATTTTCTTCCGCCATGATTAACATTTGACTTAAAGCCCCTGGAATCACACTAAGAATAGCAGTTTCCGTATTAACTTTGGCAATTTTTTTGAAAAAGAATGCTATCACTAATGCTAGGGCTAACAACATGACAGTAATCAAAATAATCGTTAACCAATCATCTTTAATATCTAATATTACATTTTTAGTGAAAGTTGAACCAATTTGAACACCTAGCAAAACCAAACCTATCTGACTAAGCCAAAATGGCCATTCAATCTCTAGACGAAAGACCCTCACACAAATCACACTTGCAATAATAGGACCAAACATGAATGGCAACAATATATGCGCTGCGTTTAATATCAAACTTAATATCACGGCGAACAGTAATACGATCATATTATTTCTTAATTGCTTATTCATGTTCTCACAACTTTCATCATTATCGTCAATCACAGTCAATCCAAATAAAATGCCCGCTCAACACATTGGTTGCTCGGGCATCATTTAAACTTTATACAATTCGACTTAATGCTGTATCAAATGCTTGTATGGTTTTGTTAATATCTTCTTCAGTATGTGAAGTAGAAAGGAACGTTCCTTCAAATTGTGAAGGTGGTAAAAATACGCCCTCTTTTGCCATTTCTCTATACATTTGGCTAAACATTTCTAAATCGCTATTGTTAGCTTGTTCAAAATTCGTTACTGGCCCTGCATTTAAGAAATATCCTATCATAGAACCAGCACGATTTACAGTGATTGGCACATTATGTTTGGCAAAAACATCTTTTAAGCCTTGCTCTAGTAAATCACCTAATTTATTGAAATAGTCATACGTTTCAGGTGTTAATTGACTTAATGTTTCGTAGCCGCTCGTCATGGCTAATGGATTACCGGATAATGTACCAGCTTGATAAATATCACCTGTTGGGGCAATTTGATCCATAATTTCTTTTTTACCTCCGAATGCACCTACTGGCAATCCACCACCGATTACTTTACCTAAGCAAGTTAAATCAGGAGTGATATCGAAGTATCCTTGTGCACAGTTATATCCTACACGGAATCCAGTCATTACCTCATCGAAAATCAATAACGAACCATACGCTGTTGTGATATCTCTTAAGCCTTGTAAAAAACCTTCAACTGGAGGTACCACACCCATGTTACCAGCTACAGGCTCAACAATTACGCCTGCGATATCGTCACCGAATTCTTCAAACGCAAGTTTGATTGCATCTAAATCATTATAAGGTACTGTAATTGTGTTTTTTGCAATACCTTCTGGCACACCCGGTGAATCAGGTAATCCAAGTGTTGCTACACCAGAACCAGCTTTTATTAACAGTGAGTCACTATGACCATGGTAACAACCTACAAATTTCACAATTTTATTTCTACCTGTATAACCACGAGCCAAGCGTAATGTATCTAACGTCGCCTCAGTACCTGAAGATACCATACGCACTTTTTCTATAGATGGTACACGTTCGATAACAAGTTCAGCTAATTTATTCTCCTGTAATGTTGAAGCACCAAAACTTGTTCCTTTGTCCACCGCTTCATGTATCTTTTCAATGACTTGTTTATTTTTGTGTCCTAAAATTAAAGGACCCCAACTTAATACATAATCGATGTATTCATTACCATCAATATCATAAATTCTTGAACCTTCACCATGATCCATAAATATGGCTGGTGTATCAACAGATTTAAATGCTCTTACTGGACTGTTTACACCACCAGGCATTAATTCTTCGGCTTTAGCCATTGCTTTTTCTGAGTTACTGTAACGCATTCACATAACCTCCTAATCACTATTGTTCGTCTAAATAACGACAAATATCTTTTGAAAAATACGTAATAATCATATCCGCACCAGCACGTTTCATGGAAGTCATTTGTTCCATAACAACTGCTTTTTCGTCTATCCAACCATTCAATGATGCGGCTTTAGTCATACTGTACTCACCACTTACATTATATGCAACAACTGGAACGTTCGTAGTATTTCTAACATCTCTAATAATATCTAAGAAGCTAAGGGCTGGCTTAACAATCATCATATCTGCGCCCTCACGTAAATCACTATCTAGTTCTCTCAATGCTTCTCTACGATTAGCTGGATCCATTTGATAAGTCTTACGATCTCCAAACTGTGGTGTTGATTCTGCAGCATCACGGAAGGGACCAAAAAAACTTGATGCATATTTAATTCCGTAACTCATAATTGGGACATTATAATATCCAGCGTCATCTAGACCTGCTCTGATTTCAGCAACAAAGCCGTCCATCATATTACTAGGTGCAATGATATCCGCACCAGCTTCAACTTGTGATATAGCTGTTTTCACTAATAATGGTAGTGATTTATCGTTATCTACATCTTTCGTTTGTTCATTAATGACACCACAATGACCGTGGTCTGTATATTCACATAAGCATGTATCTGCAACAACTAATAAGTCATCATACATAGCCTTTGCTTTTCTTGTAGCTTCTTGAACAATCCCATTATGATCATATGCACCTGTTCCTATAGCATCTTTTTCATTTGGAACGCCGAAAAACATAACACCTCTAATGCCTAAATCATATGCTTCTTTAATTTCTTCGTCTAATACATTTAAGCTTAATTGGTAAACGCCAGGCAATGATTTAATTTCTTCTTTAACATTATCACGTTCTACTACAAAGATTGGATAAATTAAATCTTCTTTGTTCACATGTGTTTCTCTAACTAAATTTCTCATTGATTTACTACTACGTAAACGTCTATGTCTATCAAATTGCATTTTCTTCCCAACTTTCTAAAATTTTATTAACTAAAGCATCTAATGTCTGTATATCAGCAACGATACCTTGTTTTTGATAATGATTCAATGTATCTAGCGTTTGTTGCCCTATCACAAAATAATTATTAAATGATACGTTTTGATTATCTTCAAAAAAATAACGCACTGCGGATGAACTTGCGAATGTAATTGCATCCACTTTGCCTTGCTCAATCAACATTTTAACATGCTTAATATGCTTTGTATGTGGCACAGGCTCATATAAATCAATCTTTTGAACATTATAATTTTGTTGTTTCAATCCTTCTTCAAGCGTGGACCTAGCAGCTGCGCTAGAAGGTAATAAAATATTGCTTTGTTCATGTGTTTTAAATGCTTTCAGAAATCCTTCTTGCGAATAGTCTTTAGGACAAAATGATACTTTCAATCCAATTGAAGTACAATAATCTGCAGTTTTTTCACCAATCACAGCAATTTTTTTGTAATTCAGTTTAGATAAGTAGGGTTTGAAGTATTCCACAGCTTTTTTGGACGAAAAAATAAGCCAGTCATAATTAACATCGAGTAAATTCAGATTAAATGATAACGGTTCTACATTTATGAAAGGTTTATGTAGTATACATACATCTGATTTATAAAATTCACTCGTTTGAGTCATTACTATAACTGGTCTCATTTATTTTCACCTCGAAGTATTATTGTTCTTCGTTTAGTGCTTTAATTATTTCATACGCGCCTTGTTCATTTAATACTTTAGTCACTTCTTCACCTAATGCAACGGGATCTATGCCACGTACAGTGTGCTGATATCGTTCTTTACCATCTGGAGACATGATTAACCCTGTAAATTCGATTGTGCCATCAGCTTCTTTTGTTGCATAGCCACCGATTGGCACCTGACAACTACCATTCATTCGAGTTAAGAACGTACGTTCAGCAGTGACACAATCAGCAACATCTTGATTATGAACTTTGCTCAATAGTGATAAAAGGGTCTCATCATCTGAACGACATTCAATGCCTAATGCACCTTGACCTATTGCTGGAATTAATGTTTCTTTGTCTAAATAGCTCGTGACGATATCATCAGACCAACCCATACGTTTTAATCCGGCAGCAGCTAGAATGATTGCATCATAATCTTCTGTTTCAAGTTTATTTAAACGAGTATCAATATTTCCTCGTATCCATTTAATTTGTAACTTAGGATATTTTGCAAGAATTTGTGCACCTCTGCGTAACGAACTTGTTCCCACAATGCTATTATCAGGAAGTTCATTTAAAGGAACATGATTTTTTGCAATATATGCATCGTATGGATTTTCACGGTCAGGGATACACCCTAAAGTTAACCCATCAGGAATGACGCTAGGTACATCTTTCAAAGAATGTATCGCCATATCGATGCCATGATTAAATAATTCATTTTGAATTTCTTTCACAAAAAGGCCTTTTCCGCCTACTTTCGATAATTGTTTATCTACGATGAGGTCACCCTTTGTCACTATTTCTTTAATTTCTATTTCTAAACTTGGGTCAATAGCTTTTAATTTATCTATAAATTGTCGACTTTGTGTTAAAGCCAATTTACTTCTTCTTGAACCAACGACTAACTTACGCATTTTGCGTAACCTCCTAGCAATTTATCGTTTCATCATTTATATTTAGTATCTCTTTAAATCCCAGTCCATTGATGAAAATCAGAGACATGGGAAGTGAATAATAAATTAATCATGTTTAAACAAAATAGAATGATATTAATATAAATCAACTTATGTTTTGATATCGACTGCCTTACTCTTAATAATAAGTATAAACCATACAATATCGTAATAATTACAGACATAATTACTTTCGGATCTACAAAAATATCCATCCCAATCGTATTGATGCCCCATTGAGCACCTAAAATAATGCTTAATATGATAAATAAAAAACCCACTAAACTATTATAAAATACAACTTTTTCAAGTGTAGCTACACTACTAATTCTAAAGTATTTTTGAGTAAATCGCTTTTGTTTCAAATTTTTAAATTGAATTAAGTATAAAATGCTATTCACAAATGCAAAGGCAAAAACAGCATAACTTATTATCGCAAACGTTACGTGTACAATAAGTAATTCATTGATTACATTCAATTTTTCACCAGCACCTTGATAGTGCATAGGTTGAAATGTACTAATTGCGATAAAAACGAAGCCAATTATATTAAATAAGAAAATGGATATATTGACTTGTTTAATCACACTAATCACGATTGATATCGAAATAATCAACCACGCAAGTGCAAATAATACATCAAAAACATTGCCCAATGGCACTTGATTTGTTGCGGTTACGTAAAAAGATAAGGAGATTGTTTGTAACACCCAAACAATCCCCAATGTAACAAATCCAATGTTTCTAATCTTATAAAACCTTTTAATAAAATCAAAAAAATAACAAGCAATACTAAATAGATAAATTAATAATATTAGTTCATTTAACCTTATGAATAATAGTTCTTGCATATTATCACCATTTGCTAATGCTTATTCAAAACTTAAGATTTGACCTGTTTTCATATTGTTCTTTTGCTTTTTAGCTTCATATGCATTTTCAGCTTCAATATCAAATATGTTTTGAAATAGCTCTAATTTTTCGTTACTTTTCTTATCACTACTCAATTCTTTAGCTTGTTTTATAGGATCTTTCAACATTTGGTTTATAATGCTTTTTGTATGTTTTGAAATGATTTTGCGTTCTCTTTCAGATAATCCAGGTAATTTTCTGTCTATACTATCCATTGTATCCTCTTGAATTGACATGGCTTTTTCTCTAAGTGCGCGAATAACTGGCACAACGCCTAACATATTAACCCATTCATTATGTGCTTCAATTTCATTTGGAATGTTTTGTATAATTTGTTCTGCTGCTAGTTGTCGTTCTCTCAGATTAGCATCTACTAAACCTTTCAAATCATCAACATCATAGCTAAACATATCGTGGATTGTATCTATATTCGGTTCAATGTCCCTAGGAACCGCAATATCAATCATTACTAATGAATCGTGTTTACGTTCAGTGCTAATAGATTGCAACATTTCATTTGTCACAATATAATTTTCTGAACTTGTTGAACTTATTACTATATCTACGTCTGCTAAAAGTCTTGGTAATGATTCCATTGGTTCAAATTTAACATGATGTTTCATTGCTAAATCTTGAGCTTTACTCAATGTTCTATTTACAATTGTGATATCAGTTACACCTGAACCAATTAAATTTAAGAGTGATAATTCACTCATATCCCCTGCACCTATAATTAAAGCTTGCTTATTATTGACTTTGCCAAACACTTTTTTACTTAGTTCAACAGCCGCATACGAAACACTTACTGCATTATCAGCAATATCAGTCTCATTATGTGCTTTCTTCGCAAAAGTAATTGCTTGTTTAAATAGATGATTAAAGATAGTGCCTGTTGTATCTTCTTCTTGAGCTAAAAAGAATGCGTTTCTAATTTGCCCTAGAATTTGTGTCTCACCTAGTACAACAGAATCTAAACCTGAAGTGACTTGCAATAAATGTTTTACTGCTTCGTCCCCCACTTTTACTTCAGTCATATCTTTAATATCCTCAACATCTAATCCAAATGATCTCGCTAAAAATCTCTGTATATAATAGCGACCCGTATGAATTTGATCTGCAACAGCATATACTTCTGTTCGGTTACAAGTTGATAGTATAACGTTTTCTAAAATAGATTTCGTTTCATATAAATCAACATTGGCTGAACGCATGGCATCATCTTTGAAAGCAACTTTTTCTCTAAGTGCTACATCTGCAGTACGATGATTAATGCTTACCGCAATTAAATGCATTTATAACGCCCTCCATACATATTACAATAAGTTTATTATAACACAATTATGACATGCGTTAAGTAACTCGTCCTGTAAATTAGAAGAATTATAATCTGTAGTCATATTGTTGTCATAATTATACTTAATTTTCTATTATATGTAATGATAAAAAGCCTGTTCTTTATAATAATTACAAATACTTTTCTATAACATTCCAAATTTGTTGTTGTTTATTATTTTTCACAGATGAATAACTTATAATTTCATCTTCCGGTTCCATTTCTAATTTTTGTTGAATATTTGCTAAGTGTTTTTGTACTTTACCTTTTGTAATTTTGTCTTCTTTAGTTGCTACCACAAATGTAGGGATTTCATAATATTTTAAGTAGTTATACATTAAAATGTCATCCTCAGTTGGGTTATGTCTTAAATCTACAAGTTGAATTACTAATTTTAATTCTTCTCGTTGTGAAATATATTTTTCAATCATTTTGCCAAAAGCTTCACGTTGTTTTTTGCTCACTTTAGCGTATCCGTATCCTGGTACATCGACAAATACAAGTTGATTATCAATATTATAAAAATTAAGTGTTTGTGTTTTCCCAGGTTGTTGTGACGTACGTGCCATATTTTTTCTACCAATCATGCTATTAATAAACGTAGATTTACCTACATTAGATCTTCCACTTAAACCGACTTCACTTAGACCTGTTTCAGGATATTGTTCTGGTTTCACCGCACTTATCAATAATTCAATTTCGTTAGGATTAACTTTCATTTTCGCCCCTCCTTTCTGTTAAACTCTCTGTTTCATTATATTACACAAATTATTAAATGAATATGTATTCTCACTATAAAGTGGTTATTTTGAATAAAAATAGGAGTGGGTTAGCAATCTCAATTAACTTTGATTGCTTAGTCCCACTCCCAGTTTACTTCTTAAAATATATTAAGCAGATGTTTGTTCTTTATTCACAAGATTTCCATCTTTATCGTAAAGTTCAGGTTCTTTTTCATCATTAATCGTTTCTGCAGTAATTACTACTTTAACAACGCCATCAGAAGATGGTACATCGTACATAATATCAATTAATGCTTCTTCGATAATTGAGCGTAATCCACGCGCACCTGTTTTACGTTCTATTGCTTTATTACTAATTGCTGACAATGCTTCATCTGTAAATTCTAATGTGACATCATCAAGTTCAAGCATTTTAGTATATTGTTTAACTAACGCATTTTTCGGTTGCGTTAAGATGTTTTTTAATGCGTCTACATCTAATGTCTCAAGGTTCGCTACAATTGGCACACGTCCAATAAATTCTGGAATTAAACCATATGATTGTAAATCTTCTGGTCTAATTTGTTCAAGAATCGCATCTTCATCATACTTAGATGCTTCGCTACTAGAGAAACCAATTACTTTTTCACCTAATCTACGTTTGATTACTTCATCAATACCATCAAAGGCACCACCAAGTACAAATAAGATGTTAGTCGTATCAATTTGAATTAACTCTTGGTTTGGATGCTTACGTCCGCCTTGTGGTGGAACACTTGCTGTTGTGCCCTCTAAAATTTTAAGCAATGCTTGTTGGACACCTTCACCAGATACATCACGTGTAATTGACGTGTTTTCTGATTTTCTTGCAATTTTATCAATTTCATCGACATAAATAATACCTTTTTCAGCTTTATCTATATCAAAATCAGCAGCTTGGATTAAACGTAGTAATATATTTTCAACATCATCACCGACATAACCAGCTTCTGTTAAACTTGTAGCATCAGCAATTGCAAATGGTACATTTAATGTTTTAGCTAATGTTTGTGCTAGAAGTGTTTTACCACTACCAGTTGGACCGATTAAAGCAACATTACTTTTTTGTAATTCCACTTCGTCTTCGTTAGGTCCTAATTGTTGAACACGTTTATAATGATTATAAACAGCAACAGCTAATGATTTTTTAGCTTTTTCTTGTCCAATAACATAATCATTTAATTTGTCCATAATTTCTTTAGGTGTTGGTAATTCAGTTAGCCCTTCAGGCTCTGATTGAGCTAATTCTTCTTCAACTATTTCTGAACATAGCTCTATACACTCATTACAAATATACACGCCACTTCCTGCTACTAGTTTTTTAACTTGGTCTTGATCTTTACCACAGAAAGAGCATTTTAAATTTTCTTCACCTTCATTGAATTTGAACATTCTATTTACACCCCTATTCCCTAAAGACTATACTAGATAGTATTTTAATATGCAACTTGCACCTTTCACAAGTTATTTGCATAAAATAGTGTAGCAGACACATTATTTGAATGCATCTGCTACTAGTTTACTATATTAAACGACTAACATATAATTCCCAAAACAATTTGCTCTATTTATATTTAGTTACGCTTCTGAGTCATCTTTAGATGGTTCTACTAATTTAGCTTCATCAACTAATAAGTCGATAACTTTTTGAATACGTACATCATTTTTAACGATATCCGTATTACCTAGTGTTTGTTTAATATCTTCTACTGAAATATTAAATTGTTCACTCATTTTTTCTAATTCTTTATCGATATCATCATCTGAAACTTCAATATCTTCTGCATCAGCGATAGCAGTTAATGTTAAGTTTGTTTTAACACGTTCTTCTGCATCGTCTTTCATTTGTTCTCTTAATTGTGATTCATCTTGACCAGAAATTTGGAAATAAGTTTCTAAATTAAGACCTTGTTGTTGCATACGTTGTCCAAATTCTTGAACCATACGATCTAACTCAGTATTAATCATTGCATCTGGAACATCAATTGAAGCATTGTTTGCTGCTTTGTTAATTGCTTCTTCTTTTTGATTGTTTTCAGCATCTGTTTCTTTTTGTTCAGTTAGACGTTTACGTAAGTTTTCTTTATATTCATCAACAGTGTTTGCTTCTGAATCTAATTCGTTAGCAATTTCATCTGTTAATTCTGGAACATCTTTATATTTAATTTCATTAACTTTTGTTTTGAATGTAGCTTCTTTACCAGCTAATTCTTCAGCATGGTATTCTTCTGGGAATGTAACGTTAACATCTTTTTCTTCACCAGTTTTAACACCTACTAATTGTTCTTCGAATCCTGGAATAAATGAACCTGAACCAATTTCTAGATCGTAGCCTTCAGCTTGTCCACCTTCAAATTGTTCTCCATCAACATAGCCATCAAAGTCAATGTTAACTGTGTCGCCATTTTCAATAGCGCCATCTTCTTTAACAACCATTTCTGCTAAATGACCTAATTGATGATCAATTGATTCTTGTAATTCTTCATCAGTTAATTCAACATCTTGTTTTTCAACTTCTAAACCTTTGTAGTCACCTAATTGAACTTCTGGTTCTACAACAACATTAGCTTCAAATGTCATTTCTTTACCTTTTTCAATTGATGTTACATTGATTTCTGGTTGATCAACTGGTTTAATTCCAGTTTCGTCAATAGCTTCACCATAAGCTTCTGGTAATAAGATATCAACTGCATCTTGATATAAAGCTTCTACACCAAAGCGTTGTTCAAAAATTGGACGTGGAACTTTCCCTTTACGAAAGCCAGGTACATTGATTTGTTTAACTACTTTTTTGAAAGCTTGATCAATTGCTTTGTCTACTTTTTCTGCTGGAACTGTAACGCTTAATACACCTTCGTTACCTTCCTTTTTTTCCCAAGTTGCTGTCATGTATAAAAACCTCCATGATTATCCTATTTTATTTTTTCAACTTCACTATTATAGCATAGGACTATTCACTACACAAACCCTGTGCTTATAACATTTTATTTTCCTGTGAAATTGAAATTATTTGCTTTATTATAACACTATTTTTTACAATTACCCGAAATACAAATGATTAATTATTCAATTTATCTATTTCAGTAATAAATTGAATTGCCGCATTAGACTCATCTAAAGATTCTAAACCTATCATCGCTTTAAAGTAATTCGTATATGCCTCAACCCAAACATCTATATGAGCGATTCGCTCATTATCCAATGGATAAAATAAAATGGCATGATTATTCATTAAATGAAGCGCTTCTTCTATCAATTGCGCAGCATCTTCTTCAATGTGCTGAATCACATTTGGAATGATGTTAAGTTTAAATTCCGTATGCTCTAATCCTGGTAATTTGCTAGGTATAACAGACATGTCAAAATTGTATTTTATTATATCTATCTCTTGATCATATTCTGCAAAACGTAAATATTCAAGCATGATACTTAACACATTAGGTGCGAGAGTAACATGCTCAATAATATTCACAACCGTATTTTTATAGCTGAACTGACTATAATCAATTAATGTAAGTATCGTATTAATTTGATCACGAAGTGAAATTGACTCGAAATTTTGTAGCATTTTGGTAGCATGTTCATTATGACTATCTATTTGACTCATTGCATATTCTTTAATCGGGAACAATTCCATTCTAGTTCTATGGTCATTAACTTCATCTATAATTTGATTGATGACTTCTACTACTTCAAAATACTGTCCCAAGCCGTTTAAACTTTTCACATAATAAACCATTAAATCATCATACTTTGTCGTTCCTTGTTTAAGTAAAATAATGGCCTCTTCACGTAATTCTAGAAAATACTGCATATTATATAACATCGAACATTTTAATAAAGCCATTTGTTCATCTAATTCGAAGTGTTCTTCAAAGTCTTCAAACAATTGATACATTTGCTCTAAATCATTGCTATTAAACGATTGCTTAATTTCTCTAATCAGTTTTTCTTTTGATCGAGGAAAAGGAATGACATCGGACATCTTTATACACCCCTACTGTTTAGCTTGTAATATTAAAGCGCTCCATGATTCAAATTCATCATAGTTATCAATTTTACTTTGATCTACCCATTTTATTCTCAATGTGTCGGTTTCTTTTGATTCTACATCATTGCTATTTACATTGATTTTAAAGACAACACCTAGATGTACTTCGCCTACCTCATTCGTGTCATCATTGATGAAACCGATGTAAGCTAAATTCTGAGACTTACTATCCGATAAACCAACTTCTTCTTCTAATTCTCTTTGAGCGTTAACTCTCAACACTTCATTTATAGATTCAGCACCCTTAACATCATTCATATGACCACCAACACCGATTGACGACTGACCATGTAAACGTGCCTCTCCACCACCAGACAAACGTTCATAAACTAAAATTTCATCATGTTCATTTTCTAATATACAATATGAAATTAATTGTTTGTATGATGGGTCTTCTTCCATATCACCGCGTCGTTTTATCTCATATTTTGAAAGTGTGTCAAAAATATCTTGACCTTTTGTAGTATTTTTATCTAAGAAACCATTAAATTTATTTTTTTCATTATCAAATAAAATTGTTCTTGGAACTACTGTTATCATTTCATCAAATTTAGACATTAGTTTCTCCTTCATATATGACTTCTTCATTATTTTATCAAACCGTAGTTATTTATCAAAATGATTATTCAAAATCATATTGTAGATTATTAATATAACTTTAGAAATTACAAAAATTAATTTGCTATGTATTTTAATCTCATTCATTAAATTTAAGACAACAAGAGAAAAGTTGAATTTTCATTGTTTAACTTTTCTAGAATTAAATTGAAACGAATCGATAAACATAAATGATCTCCAATATAGAGATTGCATTTCAACCATCTTTTGTCCTATATGACAAAGAGTCTGAGACAATAATTCATGTCCCAGACTCTACTTGATTATTATTTTAAAGCATCTTTTGCTTTAGCTACTAATTCACCAAAAGCTTTTTCATCTGAAATTGCAATTTCAGAAAGCATTTTACGGTTGATATCAATTTCAGCTTTTTTCAAACCATTCATTAATCTTGAATAGCTCATGTCATGTTGACGAGCTGCTGCATTGATACGTGTAATCCATAATTTACGGAAATCACGTTTTCTTTGACGACGGTCACGGAATGCATATTGACCTGATTTCATAACTTGTTGTTTTGCTACTTTATACAATGTACGTTTTGAACCGAAGTAACCTTTAGCTAATTTAATCGTCTTTTTACGACGCGCTCTTGTTACTGTTCCACCTTTAACTCGTGGCATAATAAATTCCTCCTCTAAATATGTTCGATCTTATCTTTTTTATATCGTTAATTATTTTTTATAAGCTAATAATTGTTTTACACGTTTCATATCTGATTTGCTTACTAATGAAGCTTTACGTAATTTACGTTTTTGTTTAGTACTCTTGTTTGCAAATAAGTGAGATGTGAAAGCTCTAGAACGTTTTAATTTACCTGAACCAGTTCTTTTAACACGTTTAGCTGCTCCACGGTGTGTTTTCATTTTAGGCATGATTCATTTCCTCCTGTAATATCGATTATTATTTTTCGTTAATTGGACTTAACATGATGAACATTTGACGTCCATCCATTTTAGGTCTTTGTTCAACTGTAGCGATGTCTTTGCATTGTTCTGCAAATTTTTCTAATACACGTTGACCAATTTCTTTATGCGTAATTGCACGACCTCTGAAACGAATTGAAACTTTACATTTATCGCCTTTTTCTAAGAACTTACGTCCATTTTTCAATTTCGTTTGGAAATCGTGTTCCTCAATTGTTGGACTTAAACGAATTTCTTTAAGGTTGATTGTTTTTTGTTTCTTTTTCATTTCTTTTTCTTTTTTCTGTTGTTCAAATTTGTATTTACCGTAATCCATAATTCTAGCAACAGGTGGTTTAGCGTTTGGAGCCATAATGACTACATCTAAACCAACGCGTTCCGCCATTTCTAGAGCTTCATTTTTAGTTTTAACACCAATTTGTTCTCCGTCTTGACCGATTAAGCGTAATTCTTTTGCACGAATCTTTTCGTTAACTTGAGTTTGATCTTTTGCTATGGTTGACACCTCCAAGATTTTTACGAAATTATCCCAAGCAAAAAGAGCGAGTATATAATATACCCGCTCTTCTCTACACATGAAATTAACATGTATATATAAGACCTGCCAACTGCCTATAGCGTCGCAACAGGTGAGAAGCGGGAGCTTCTACTTGGTTCGTTTCGTATTCAACGTTACCTATCTTATCAATAATACATATACAAGTCAATAGCTTTTTTATTATTTATTAATTTCTTCCATATCAACATCTTGTCGTAAGTTCACTTTTTCTAATGGGACCATTTTCGTTTTATATCTCACTTTATGATAAATGAAGAACGCCAAGAATACTGGAATTCCCATATAAGTGATAACAAACCTGTTAAGGTCAAAGTCACCTGTTTTAATAAAATCTACATCTTGTCCAATAATGACTAACACACACAAGATACCAGCAAATATAGGTCCAAATGGGAATAATTTCGCTTTGTATTTCAATTTAGATTTATCATAATCTTGTTTATCAAATGCTTTTCTAAATCTATAATGACTCACAGCTATACCTACCCATGCAATGAAACCAGTCATACCACTCGCAGCTACGATATATTCATATGCATCACCACTCAAGTGTTGCAATATAAATATGCCTATAACTATAATTGCTGTAACGATTAAAGATACATAAGGAACACCGCTTTTATTTGTTTTACCAAATATAGGGTATGCCAGTTTATCTTTACTCATTGAATAAAGCATTCTAGTTGAAGCATACATACCTGAGTTACCTGCAGAAAGCACTGAAGTTAAAATGACTGCATTCATGAATGATGCAGCAAATGCTAAGCCTGCATTTTGGAATACTAATGTAAATGGTGAAGTAGAAATATCATCTCCGCCGCCCATTAACGCTGAACTATCGTAAGGTATTAGCATACCGATTACAAATATAGCAAGTATATAAAAGATTAATATTCTCCAAAATACTTGTTTAATTGCTTTTGGAACTGCGCGTTCTGGATTTTCAGATTCACCAGCAGTAATACCAATTAATTCTGTACCTTGGAATGAGAAACCTGCCACTAAGAACACACCTAAAATAGTAAGTAAACTACCTCCAAGACCGTCACCTAAAATAGGTCCACCGCCTTTAGTAAATGTATCAAAGCCTACAAATTCTCCTCCCATAATACCTAGAATCGTTAATAGACCAATTGCAATGAAAATAATCACAGTAACTACTTTAATTAACGCGAACCAATATTCACTTTCGCCATAAACTCTTACAGATAATGCATTAAGTCCAAAAATAATAATTAAAAAGAGACAACTCCAACTCCAAGCTGGAATACCAGATAACGGCGTCCAATATTGAATAACTTGCGCAGCTATTGTAACATCGGCAGCAACAGTAATGACCCAGTTAAACCAGTAGTTCCATCCCAACGCAAATCCTAATGAAGGATCTACAAAGCGTGTAGCATATGTACTAAACGATCCAGATACAGGTAAGTATGTCGCCATCTCTCCTAATGAAGTCATAAGGAAGAAGACCATTGCTCCAATGATTGCATATGCTAAAAGTGCACCAAGTGCACCAGCATCGTGAATCGCACCACCGGAAGTCATGAATAGTCCTGTTCCAATACAACCCCCAATAGCAATCATGGAAATATGACGATCTTTCAACCCTCTTTTAATCCCAGTGTTTTGATTTTCTTGATTTGCCATAGAAGCTCCCTTTCTTTAAATTTAGAGGCTAACTTTCTATATGATTAATCCAATACGTTTATAGTAAAACATTGTCATCTGTGTTCAGTACATCCATTACACATGACTTTATATTTTCGCTCTATCCCGTTAATGTATTTTCAATAATCATTCAACCAAAACAAAATGGTTGCATACCCATTAGATATGCAACCATTTTAATAATAGCATTTATATAGGTAGCACATCACATATGTGACAGTCCAGTTTCTTTCGATAACTGTCCCAACCTGTATTGTAAATGGTCAATACAGGTTTCGGCATTTTCACCTTTCATGCATTCAACATACGCCCCATCTGGCTTCTGAATCATTACTCTTTAAAAACGCAACCTCTAACTCAAATTTAATTTTTTATTACTCACTAAACTGTAATATACATGATTTTAACAATAGTTTCAAGACTATCTTTGTTTTTTCAATCTGATTTCATCAACTAAGTTCCAAATGAATTCATCTTTTTCAAGCGTTTCTTGATCTTGGGAACCATATTTTCTAACATTTACTTCTTTGTTTTCAACTTCTTTGTCACCAACGACTAGTTGATATGGGATTTTTTGCATTTGTGCTTCTCTAATTTTATAACCCATCTTTTCATTACGATCATCAATCTCTACACGTACACCTTGAGATTTTAGTTCATCTTGAATAAGTCTTGCATAATCATAATGTAAGTCAACATTAACTGGAATAATTTCTACTTGTTTTGGTGATAACCAAGTTGGAAAGACACCTTTAGTTTCTTCCGTTAAGAACGCTACGAAACGTTCCATAGTTGATACAACACCACGGTGAATAACTACTGGTCTATGCTGTTCGCCGTCATTACCTATATAAGTCAATTCAAATTTTTGTGGTAATAAGAAATCAAGTTGCGCTGTAGATAAAGTTTCTTCTTTACCCATCGCTGTTTGAACTTGTACATCTAGTTTAGGACCATAGAATGCCGCTTCACCGATGGCTTCTTCATAGTCTAATCCTAGTTCATCAACCGCTTCTTTTAACATGCTTTCAGCTTTAATCCACATATCATCGTCATCAAAGTATTTCTCTTTATCTTCTGGATCTCTATAACTTAAACGGAAGCTATAATTCTCAAAATTAAAGTCATTATAAACATCTATAATTAAATTAACTACGCGTTTAAACTCTTCTTTGATTTGATCTGGACGAACAAAAATATGCGCATCATTTAAAGTCATACCACGAACACGTTGCAATCCTGAAACCGCACCACTCGCTTCATAACGGTGCATTGTACCAAGTTCAGCAATTCTAATTGGTAGTTCACGATATGAATGAGGTTTATTAGCATAAATCATCATATGGTGTGGACAGTTCATCGGTCTTAATACCATTTCTTCATATTCATCTAATTTCATTGTCGGGAACATATCTTCTTGATAATGATCCCAGTGTCCAGATGTTTTATATAAATCAACGTTTGCCATTACTGGTGTATAAACGTGATCGTAACCCATACTCACTTCTTTATCTACGATATAACGTTCAATTTCACGACGGATTGTTGCACCATTAGGCAACCATAATGGTAAACCTGCGCCTACTAACGGATTATTAGAAAAGAGTTCTAACTCTTTACCAATTTTACGATGGTCACGTTCTTTTCTTTCTTCAAGCATTTGCAAATGGGCTTTTAAATCTTTTTTATCAAAGAAAGCTGTACCATAGATACGTTGCAACATTTTATTATTGCTATCGCCACGCCAATAAGCACCCGCAGTTGATAACAATTTGAATTCTTTAATTTTTGAAGTTGATGGTACATGGACCCCACGACATAAATCAGTAAATTCTCCTTGTGTATACAATGTCACATTTTCATCTTCTGGAATCGCATCAATTAATTCTTGTTTATACGGATCATCTGAGAAAAAAGCTTTTGCTTCATTACGTGACACAACTTTGCGCTCAATTGGATAATTTTCGTTCACAATTTGTTTCATTGTTTTTTCAATTTTTTCAAAATCATCCGATGAGATACTTTCTTCCATATCAAAGTCATAGTAGAAACCACCTTCAATAACAGGTCCAACACCAAAATGAACCTCACCATACAAACGTTTTAATGCTTGCGCCATTAAATGTGCTGTAGAATGACGTAAAACTTCCAACGCTTCATCTGAACCAGGTGTCACGATTTCAATATCTCCATCACTTTCAATAGGTCTAGTTAAATCAATTAATTGTCCATTCAACTTACCTGCCACAGCTTTTTTTCTTAATCCTGGGCTGATGGATTGTGCGATATCTTCAGTTGTTGTTCCTTTGTCAAATTCCTTTGTATTACCGTCTGGAAATTTAATTTTAATTTGATCCATGTCACATTCCTCCTATTTTTTTCAAGCTCTTAAACCTTTACGAATCACCCTATGTTACTACTCAAAAACACAAAAAGACCTCATCCCAAAAAAGGGACGAGGTCTTCGTGGTACCACCCTAAATTAAAGTTATTCAACAAAAATATTGCATAATAACTTCACTCTACATAAGATAACGGTCTTGAGCCGGATGTTTATTACAACATCATTGACGAAGTAGTAATCAATAAATATACCTACCAATTCTCAACAAACATTGGTTCTCTGTGAGGTATCCATTTATTCATCTTGTCTCCGTATTATTTCGTAAGATTTAGATTTAATTATATTATACAACATTTATTTCAAATTTCAATCATTCCGGTAATTTTTTCCTTCTAGATAATACGGTATAGAAAGTGTTTTAATTCGCTCCATAATTCTGGCAGCTTTTGTCTTTTCAGTGCCGTCTCTCGTAACTGAAAGATGATATTCTAATTCTTCGAAACTTAAATTTGAACTGAAGAAAGTTGGCAGTTCTTGAACCATTCTATAATGTAAGAGCGGGCCAATGACTTCGTCTCTTGCCCATGGTGTAATTTCTTCAGCACCAATATCATCCAACATGAGTATATTCGCTTCTCTGACTCTTTGAAGTTTAGACTCAAAACTACCGTCTTTAAATCCGCCTTTTAACGAACGAATAAACTCTGGTAAATAAACAATGGTCGATGGTATTTTTTCAGTTTTCAATTGATTCGCTATAGCACCTAATATAAAAGATTTCCCCGTTCCAAATGGCCCGTGTAGATATAAACCTTTCACTTGCGATTCGTGATTTGTAATTTTGTCGCAGATTTGGTTTGCAGCCATAGCAACATCTAATCTATCTCTTCTGTCCATATAAATATCTTCCAACTTAGCATCTAGTGTGTCGCGTTGCATGTGATGGGATGTAATCAAATGTGCATTAAACTTTTCTTCATCATGCTTGATTTTGCAAGGACAAGGTAAATAGCGAATCTTTATATGATTATTTTCAATGTACAATTCAGGTATGTGTCCTTTAACAAAATTGGGACAATCTTTATAAGCATGACCATCATAATGCTTTTCTTGGTCTTTATATTCTTGCAAAATATTTAAATCTTCATCAATCATTGCATTGGTCAATTCGGACTTATGTTTCTCTAAAAATTGTTTGACGTCTGGATCATTGACGACATCTTTTTTGATTTTTTCGATGCGTTTTGATAAATCATTTGATTCACCCATAATATGGTTGAAAGATTTCATTTATTGTCCTCCTTCCATCTATTTTTTAATTGATTAAGAAATTGTTCTCTATCTTTTTTTAATTTCTCATCATCTTCATCTTTGGATGGTTCATTCGATTGCTTATTGTCGCGTTCTTCTAACCATTTTGGTGTCATTTCTCTGGAAGCTAATTGTTTCTGTTTATAATTACGTTTATTAGATTGGTTTTCTTTCTTAGGCTGATTTACTTTCACGGCGTATTGATATGCTTGTTCTGCTGTTTTAATGCCTTTTTTCTTCCAATTAGATGCAATCTCAAATATATAGGATTTAGGCAGCTTCATATCTTCTTTTAACATTACAAACTGCAATAGAATATTAATAACGCCAAATGATAAATGTTCACGTTCAATCAGTTCTTCAATCATATATTTTTGTTGGGTAGTTGGTTCAGACTCTGACCATGATGCAAGCATATCAATAGGACTTGTTTCCTCCAATTGTTTAAGCCAATTATCATTTTCACTTTCAGTTTCCACTGGTTGATTCTCTAGTTTAGTTTCACTATCCGCTTCTGTTTTAACGTTTAGTGTAGGCAATTGTTGTTCATGCTCCATTAAATAATACGTTCTTGCATGTTTACGCAATTCTTCAAATGACAATTCTTGTGCACTTGTGATGGATTTTAATATGATGCGTTTCATTGCTTCAGGTGTCAATCCATATAATGTAGCAATTTGTGTGATTAATATTTTAGCATCTTTATCAATTATTTTTGTACTTATAAAATGGCTTTGTAATAAATCGTAAAGTGTCTCAAAATCAAACTGAACTTGACTTAAGTTTAAACCAGTATATGCTGTTTCTTTTATTTCTATACCATCATTTTCCACCGTTTTATTTGGCACTTTAAATACATCAGTGAACGTACGAGTCACATCTTGATATTGACAATAATCAATACGCTGATCACTCTCGAAATGCCGTTTGAGTTGTTGATAACGTTGTTTACTTACCTCACTATATAAATAAACAGATAACATAGGGTCGTTAAAAAATTGTTTCGCAGAAGGTGGTTGAATCAAATCATAAATAAACGATGAATGTTGCGCACTGTGATTAACATATGATTTAACAAGGCCTGTACCTTCTAACAAATCCATTTCTTTTCTGAATTCCAACAAATTTATTTTTAATTCACTCATTATAATATAGTGAGTTAAAACAGTATCAGAACCAACTTCCGCAAATTGATTCAAGTAATGATATAAACCAATCGCATTCATACCAATCATGGGCGTAAACAATCTATTTAATATTTCTAAATGGTTATTATTTAAATTAAAATCACGAACAACATTGAAATTATCATGTGGTCTCAAACCATAATCGTAGGATTGTAACCCCATTAAGAATCACTCCGTTTATTTTCAGCTAAAATACCTTGCATAGATTGTAGTAACTGGTCTACATCCTTAAATTCCTTGTATACAGATGCAAATCTTACATACGATACTTGATCTACATGCATCAATAAATTCATAACATGTTCACCAATTTCTCTTGATGAAATTTCAGCACGACCCTCATCACGTAATTTCCATTCGACATTATTTGTAATGTCTTCTAATTGTTCATATCGTACTGGTCTTTTCTCACATGAACGAACTAAACCATTTAATATTTTTTCTCGTAAAAATTGCTCACGTGTACCGTCTTTTTTAACTACGATGAGTGGTCTTTTTTCTATATGTTCAAAAGTAGTGAACCTTGTTTCACACTCTTCACATTCTCTTCTACGTCGAATCGCATTAACTTCATCTGCATGTCTAGAGTCCACAACACGAGAATGAGTCGAATTACATTTCGGGCATTTCATCGAATTATCACCCTCTCTTTTTGATTACCTTACATTATACTATAAATATGCAAGTCACAAAAGATTCGCTATTACACTATATCTATATCGTATAGCATAATTCAAAAGAAACGCCGTATAATTAAGATTTATTAACTTTAAAGCTAATATTAACGAAGAAATAATAATAAAATTAAAAACGCCTCGTAATATAGTTTATAAATTAACAACTATGTTACGAAACGTTTTAGATAATTATTTTTAAAATTTGTAATCGCTATTTTTGAAAATTAATTTGCTACAGCTGCAACATCGTTTTTAAGTAATTGTCCAATTTGTGTGGCAACATCAACTACTCTATTAGAATAGCCCCATTCATTGTCATACCATGCAATCACTTTAACTTTATTATCTCCCATTACCATTGTACTTTGTGTATCGATAATGGCCGAATGTGGATTCGTGTTAAAGTCCATTGAAACGAGTGGTGCATCTTCGGTAGAAATGACACCTTGTAAATCATTCGCTTCAAAAGCTTCGTTCACTTGTGCTGCTGTTACATTTTCATTTAAATCAACCACTAAATCAACGAGTGATACATTTTTTGTAGGTACGCGTAAAGCCATTCCATGTAATTTCCCTTCTAATTCTGGCAATACTTCTTTCAATGCTTTAGCAGCACCAGTTGAAGTTGGAATAATACTTTCATTACATGAACGTGCACGTCTTAAATCTTTATGTGGATTATCAATATTATTTTGGTCATTGGTAATGGCATGTACAGTTGTCATCAAGCCATTTTGGATACCAAATTGATCATTTAATACCTTTGCAACCGGACCGATACAGTTTGTAGTACATGAAGCGTTGCTAAAAATATCATATTTCTCAATATCTAATTGGTCATTATTAACGCCTTTGACAATCATTTGTACATCTCCACCCTTAGATGGACCTGTTAACAATACTTTTTTAGCACCAGCTTTAATATGTGCTATCGCTTTATCTCCATGGTTAAATTTACCTGTTGCTTCTATTGCAACATCTATATCTAATTGCTTCCATGGTAAATTTTCAGGATTTCTATCAGAAACTAATTGAATTTCGTGATCATCAACTTTAATTCCCGATTCTATTGGCTCTACTTTAAAATCATAAACGCCATGTGTTGTATCATAATTTATTAGATGTGCAATTGTTTCCGGTGGGTAACTCGCATTTATCGCCACTACATTTAAATCTTCATTTTTTAGTGCGATTCTCAACACCATTCTACCTATTCTACCCATTCCGTTAATTGCTATATTTGTCGTCATTCGAAGCACCCCTCGCCTTAGTGTTATACTTTATGGAAATAGTATAACATAAATATTTATTTAGGAAAGCGTTTTCTATAATAAATTTAAAAACTTTAGCATTAAGGCTTTTATGTTTTCTAATATTAATCAGTAAGATTTTCGTATATATCCTATTCTCACTTATGTATTTCCTTAAATATTAATAATAAAAACACTTAAGTTATTAGAACGTCTCTTATATAAAACCACCCAATTATCAAAGATAATTGGGTGGTTGTAATCACTTTTATTAAAGTACATCTTCAGAATGACTCTCTATATAGCCTTCTTCTAATAATAAATTTTCTAAATTTTGTTTTAGTTCTAATTTTGTATCACGATTATCTATTTCATGGTCTGCCATTCTACGTTTTTTATCTATAGAAATTTGACTATAAACACGTGCTTTCGCTTCTTCCATTGAAATATTATTTCGTTCCATCAATCTATCGATTTGTATACTTTCTGAAGTATATACTAACCAGACTTCATCGACAGTATCTTGTAAATTATTCTCAAATAATAATGGAATATCCATAATGACATGATAACCTTCGCTTAAGTATTGTGCTTTTTCTTTTTCCATAATTTCTCGCACAATAGGATGTACGATTTCATTTAATTCTAATCTCTTTTCAGGTTGATTAAATACTACTTCGCCTACATAAGCTCTATTCATTTCACCATTTTCATCAATAGCTTGCTCACCAAAGGCTTCTTTCACACGTTCTAGGCCTTTTGTACCTTTTTCTACTGCTTGACGTGATGCAATATCTGCATCTACGATTTTAAAACCATGTGCACTTAATAGTTCTGATACCGTAGATTTACCTGATGCGATACCACCAGTTAGTCCTATAACTTTCGGCATATTCTCACTCTTCCTTTATTGTTGACAAGTTGGACAAAAATGACTATTTCTCGTTGCAATTACTTGTGTTGCAATGTCATCGCCACAAACTTTACAAACTTTTTGTTTATATACGTTTAGGTGTTGCTGCATTGTACCTGTACTACCATCAGCATGACGGTAATCTGAAATGCTTGTTCCACCATATTTTATACCCGCTTCCAGTACTTCTCGAACATAATAGAATAACATTTCTCGTTCCTGATGATTTAAATCTTTTGGTAATCTAGCTGGATGAATACCTGATCTAAATAATGCCTCGCAAGCATATATATTTCCACATCCTGATATGACACGGTGGTCTAGAATCATTTGTTTGATTGGTTTATTTTGATATAACTTTTTATCAAACCAAGCCAAATAATGTGCCATAGCTTCTTTTTCAAAAGGTTCTGGGGCAATTTCTAAAAATGATGGGTAAGCTTCAAATGAAGCAACGTTTCTAATTTCACCAAAGCGTCTAATATCTGAATACACAAGTAATTTGTCATTATCTAATTTAAATATGACATGCCAGTGTTTGCGATAATTTGGCACACTAATATCTTCAAGCTTATCTACGACAAAAAATCCACCAGCCATACCTAAATGACTTATTAGAATTCGCTTATCTCCATCTTTTTCTAAATAGAAGACAATATACTTACTTCTTCGCTCAATATCAACAATCGTATAAAGCCTAGTGAATCGTTTAAAAGTATCAAGCTCCATACCTTTAATAATGGTTTCTCTATGATTCGCTTTTCCTTCTTGTACTTTATCAGAAAAGAGAATAGATTCTATTTTTTGCCCTTTTACAAATGGCTTAATGCCTCTTGTTACATGTTCTACTTCAGGTAATTCAGGCACTTGTTCACCTACTTTCTATTTTGCGTCATACCATGTCTTACCATAACTTGTTTCAACTTTGAGTGGTACGTCTAATGCCAATGCATTATCCATTATTTCTTCTATAAATTCACTAAAAGCCTCTACTTCATCTTTAGGTAATTCAAAAATTAATTCATCGTGTACTTGTAATAATAATTGCGCATGAAAATCAGTATGTTTAACTTCATTTACAAAATTAACCATTGCCAATTTGATAATATCTGCGGCACTGCCTTGTATCGGTGTATTCATAGCCGTTCTTTCCGCAAAACCACGTAAATTAAAGTTTCTACTAGTGATGTCCGGAATATAACGACGGCGATGTAATAGTGTCTCAACATAACCTTGCGCTTTACAATCTTTAACAATATCTTCCATATATTGTTTCACACCAGGGAAACTATCGAGATAATCATCAATAAACTGCTTTGCTTGTTTACGTGTAATACCTAAACTTTGACTTAACCCATAGTCGCTTATGCCATATACGATACCGAAATTTACTGCTTTCGCTTGTCTACGCATTAGACTATCAACTTCATCTGGCTGTACATTAAATACTTTCATAGCAGTTGCTGTATGAATATCTTCATCATTGATGAATGCTTGTTTCATGCTCTCATCTTGAGTAATATGTGCAAGTACACGTAATTCAATTTGCGAATAGTCAGCTGAGAAGATGACATTGTTATCGTCACTAGATTTAAATGCCTTTCTAATTCTTCGACCTTCTTCTAAGCGAATTGGAATATTTTGCAAGTTAGGATCTACAGATGACAATCTACCCGTTTGTGCAAGTGTTTGATTAAAACGCGTATGAATGCGATTATCTTCACTAATCACTTTTTGCAGTCCTTCTACATAAGTAGATTGTAGTTTTGATAATGTTCTGTACTCTAAAATATAGTCGATAATAGGATGTTGTCCTTGTAGTTGCTCTAGTACATCTACGGCCGTAGAATAACCTGTTTTAGTTTTTTTAATAACAGGTAATTCTAATGTTTCAAATAGTACCACGCCTAATTGTTTTGGTGAGTTAATATTAAATGGTTCGCCAGCCGCGTTATAAATATTATCAATTAGTACATCAAGTTTCGCTTGAATTTCTTTTTCCATTTCTTGCAAATCGGTTGCTACTGTGTAAATGCCAGTTTCTTCCATTTCACTTAAAATACGTGCTAACGGTAATTCTAAATCATCTAATAAGTTAGTTTGATTATATTCTTCTAACTGCGCTTCCATTTTTGGTTTAGTTTTGTTAATTGCTTCGATAATCGTTCCAACGTGATGATCTAAAATATCATCCTCAGGTACATGTCTTTTTTTACCTTTACCAAAAACTTCTATACTTTCTTTCACATAATGTTGATCAAAATACGAAACCACAGAATTCACATCATCAATTGTGCGAGATGGATCGATAATATAACTCGCGAGCATAACATCAAAAACGATATGTTTAATAGCTATGTCTAAGCGATGTGCAACAATATATGATTTTTTAGCATCATAGACGATTTTTTCTGTCTTATCATTTTCTAACCAAGCTATCAATTCCGGATAGTCATGAACCTTATCCGCATCAATGACAACATGATTTGATCCATCATATAAAGCAAATTTCAAAATATCATCTTTCAAATAATTCGATCCATCTAATTCAAAATGAATAGTGGCTTCTGATAATTCATTAAAATCTACATTACTAAAATCCGATGTAATTTCAAGTTCTAATTCTTCAGCAGAAGTATGCGTGCCCTCTACATCGACTTGATCTAAAAGCTGCTTAAATTCAAGTTTTTTAAAGATATCAATTTTTGCTGTTGAATCAGGACTTTCAGGTAACTTCGTATCTGCTAAAGTGACTTCTATAGGGCTATCACAGTTGATTGTAGCAAGTTCTTTACTCATTAAAGCATCAGATTTACTATTTTCTAGTTTTTCTTTTAATTTTTTACCAGACACTTCTTCAATATGATTATAAACATTTTCAACAGTAGAAAATTGCTTCAATAACTTGATTGCTGTTTTTTCACCAACCCCAGCCACGCCAGGAATATTATCTGATGCATCGCCCATCAATCCTTTCATATCAATGATTTGATTTGGGACTAAGCCATCATATTTTTCAGCAATAAATTCAGGCGTATAATGATCAACATCTGTTACGCCTTTTTTTGTGTAATAGATTGTTACATCATCTGTAGCTAACTGCGTCAAATCTCGATCACCTGTAACAATTATTGTTTCAAATTTTTCTGCATTTGCCTGTTTACTTAATGTTCCTATAATATCGTCAGCTTCATAATTGTCTAATTCGTATCGTTTAATTTGATACGCATCTAACAATTGTCTGACATATGGAAATTGTTCACTTAGTTCCGGTGGTGTTTTTTGACGTCCACCTTTATATTCACTATATTGTTCATGTCTAAATGTTGTTTTTCCTGCATCAAATGCAACAAGAAAATGTGTAGGCTGTTCTTCTTTAATTATTTTCTCAAGTAACATCGCAAAGCCATAAACAGCATTGGTATGTATACCTGCCTTATTTTGTAAAAGTGGTAAAGCATAAAAAGCTCTAAAGCTCAGACTGTTACCATCAATTAAGATTAATTTATTCAATATTTTAACCTCCAACACATATTTATATTTATTTTAGCATAAAAAACTCCCGTAACTGTATTGATACGTCATATTTGCGATATTCAAATAAATATTAACGAAATAAAAAAGCCGGTCAAATACCATTTAGGTTATCTGACCGTTATATACATATAAGCTACTTTGATTTTAAAATTATAACATGTGTCACAACGTTATTCGAAAAATGTGACTCTAAAAGTAGAGCCTTCATTAGGGCGACTAAAGACATTAATACGTCCATTATGTGCTTCCATAATGTGTTTGGTTATTGAAAGTCCTAAACCAGTACCGCCTGAATCTCTACTTCTCGCTTTATCTACGCGATAAAACCTTTCAAAAATATGCTGCTGATCCTCAGTACTAATACCAATACCAAAATCTTGGACTTCCATGATACGTTTGTTTGCATCTTTATATACACGTACAATCACTTCACTTGATGCTTTAGAGTAACTCACGGCGTTAGACAACAAATTCAAGGCCACTTGTGATACTTTATCTTTATTTGCATCAATGACTATGTCAGGTTTAATTTCATTAACAATTGTGATTTGCTTTTCTTCTGCAATATTTTGCATATTCTTAATTGTGCTTTCTGCGATTTCCGAAAGACTCACATATTCTGTTACAATTTCTGTTTGTTGCTCAACATGTGAGAGATCTAATAAATCAAACACTAATGTTTCTATGCGATCTGATTCTTTAGAAATAATTTTTAAAAATTCATTTAACGTCTGTTCATCGTTTTTTGCACCATCTAATAATGTTTCTGCAAAACCTTTGATAGACGTAATTGGTGTTTTTAATTCATGTGACACATTAGCAACAAATTCTCTTCTCAAATTTTCTAGTTTTTTAAGATTCGTAATATCGTGTAACACAATCACCATACCATATAAATTTTTCTTTGTTTTAGAAAGAATCGGTACACAAGATGTGTCAAAATATTTTTGATGAACTTGATCAATTGTTAATTCAATTTGATCATATATTGGCTTTTCTACTTTAAATGCTTCGATAATAAGTTTTTGCAGTGTCAAATCTACAAAGTCAACATAACTTTTATGCTCTACAGCTTCTTCAGGTGTAAAAACATTATAAAATGATTTGTTAGCTACAACGATTTCACCATATTTATCAATCATCAATATGGAACTTGGTATATTTTCTACCGTAGTTTTTAATCGATTAGATTGAAGTTTTTGTTTGTGATTTAATCTTTGCAACCTGCGAGCAAGTTCATTCGTCGTTACAAATAACTCTTTGGTTTCTTTGACATTACTTTCAGGTACTCTCACATGGTAATATCCTTCTGCTAACAGGTTCGTTGCATAAGTCACTTCATTAATTGGTCTAATATAAGTCCGGTTAATACTTCTAACAACTAAAAATATGATGATAATCACAAATAAACCAATCAGTGCAATATATTTCCACATTTGAATCTGTAATTCTAATATCTCATTATTTATTCCACTAAGGTATACATCTTTATCATCAATAGTGGTTTTAAATGTATATCTGCGATCATCATTTTCTTTATCATAGATTAATCGAGATGGATTTGCTTCATTTTTTATATCCTCATTTATTTGTGTTCCTTGATTTGTGGAAAACAAGACATCGTTACTTTCCTCTATTTTAACTGTAAGCTTTTCACTTTTAGCAATATCAGTCATCTCATTTTCTTTGTCATTCTTATATAGTTTGACTAGATGATCAGCTTGATGTTCCAAATCACCTTCTTGAGCTGAAGAAGCTGTATTATATATTGCATGTGTAATAATTGCACCTAAAGCTAAAAAACTTATAATAACGATGGTACATAATAAAAATAAAAGTCGTTGATGAAACTTTAACATTAGACTTTAGGTCTCTCCAATTTATAGCCTAACCCACGAACTGTCTTAATTAGTTTGGGTTGTTTTGGATTTTCTTCTAATTTATCTCTTAAATGACTTATATGTACATCCACAATTCTAGAATCACCAGCGAATTCATAATTCCAAACAGAGTTCAACATATGCTCACGTGTGATAACTCTGCCTTGACGCTCAATTAAATACAATAATAATTCAAATTCTTTTGGTGTTAATTCAAGCAATTCATCTTCTCTATATACTTCAAAATATTCAGGTCGAATTCTTATCGAACCAATGAGTATGTCATCTTCATCATTTTCAACTGGTGCCGCCTCATTTACGATTGCAGACCTTCTTAATATTGCCTTTACTCTGGCAACAACTTCTCTTGGTGAAAATGGTTTAGTCATATAATCATCTGCGCCTAACTCTAGACCTAGAACACGATCAAACTCATCATCTTTGGCAGTTAGCATAAGTATAGGTACAAGATTTTTATCAGAACGTATTGATTTACAAACTTCAATTCCATCTTTTTTAGGAAGCATTACATCCAAGACAATCAATTCTGGGTTTGTAGCATTTACTTTTTCTAATGCCTCTTCACCATCATAGGCTACTTCTACTATGTATCCAGCTTGTTCTAAATTATATTTTAATAAGGTTACAATTGATTGCTCATCATCTACTACTAGTACTTTTTGTGACATAGTATACCTCCATATTTTTGTTTACAAATTAATTATAACTTAATTTTTAATAAAAATAACATAGTTTAAAATTTTTTAACATAAACTTTACAAAGCAAGTAATAACAATCTATGTAAATATTTTTTGAAACTTTTGTAATTTTGCTTTAAACAATGTATTACGCTATTTATAACTGAAGTCATTATTGAAAACAATATATTGCGTTAATAGAATCTTAACACTATATACATAATATGAACACCTAAATAAGCGTTTTCATTTACTCTGTGTATTTTATTCCAACCCTATCTCACATAGACTCCCTTAGTTATCAAAGAGTTTTAGTAGCCAATTGATATAAAAAGACGAAATTCCATAAGTGAGAATTTCGTCTTTTTTAATATATGCTAAATGTATGCTTTCAGACTTAATTTTAACTGAATTATAGATTTTTAATTAATTCATCAGCAAAGTCAGATGTAGAAACTTCCTTCGCACCATCCATTAAACGAGCAAAGTCATAAGTAACTACTTTAGACGCGATTGTTTTTTCGATAGATGCAGTAATTTTATCTGCAGCTTCTTGCCATCCTAAATGTTCTAACATTAATACGGCACTTAAAATTTCTGATGATGGATTCACTTTATTTAAGTCAGCATATTTAGGCGCAGTACCATGTGTTGCTTCAAAAATAGCATGTCCAGTTTCATAATTTATATTTGCTCCTGGAGCTATACCGATACCACCAACTTGTGCTGCTAATGCATCTGATACATAGTCACCATTTAAATTCATAGTAGCAACAACATCGTGATCTGACGGACGCGTTAAGATTTGTTGTAGGAAGATATCAGCAATTGAATCCTTCACTATAATTTTACCATCTTTTTCAGCTTGTTCTTGAGCCGCATTCGCTTTGTCTTTACCTTCTTTTTCAACGATTTCATCATATTGTTGCCATGTAAATACTTTGTCACCAAATTCGTTATGCGCTACATCATAACCCCATTGTTTAAATGCGCCCTCAGTAAATTTCATGATATTACCTTTGTGGACTAATGTTAATGATTTACGGTTATTGTCTAACGCGTATTGAATCGCTGCACGAACTAAACGCTCTGTACCTTCTTTTGATACTGGTTTAACACCAATACCTGATGTTTCAGGGAATCTAATATTTTTAGCGCCCATTTCATCTTGTAAAAAGTCGATTAGTTTTTTAACTTCTGGTGTGCCTTCTTTAAATTCAATACCAGCATAAATGTCTTCAGTGTTTTCACGGAAGATAACCATGTCTGTATCTTCTGGACGTTTAACTGGTGATGGAACACCTTGGAACCAACGTACTGGACGTAAGCATGTGAATAAATCTAATTCTTGTCGTAACGCAACGTTAAGTGAACGAATACCGCCACCAATTGGTGTAGTTAAAGGCCCTTTGATAGCAATTAAATATTCTTCAATTGTATCAAGCGTTGCTTGTGGTAACCATTCACCTGTTTCATCATAGGCTTTTTGGCCTGCCAATACTTCTTTCCATTCAATTTTCTTTTCACCATTATAAGCTTGCTCTACTGCAGCATCGATTACTCTGCTTGCTGCTTTCCAAATATCTGGTCCAATACCATCACCAATAATAAATGGGATGATTGGATTATTTGGTACTGTTAAACCTTCATTTGTTTTTGCTACTTTTTCGCCTGCCATGTATAAAAACCTCCGTGTATTTGAATTATATTTTAATTGCGCTAACTAAAATAATACTTATTTATATAAAGCAACTCACTTATTTATGAGTAGTGATGCCTCTATCTGACTTATCTTTCTTCAATCGGTTCGTATGTTCTGTTTGTTTCACCAATATATTGTGCTCTTGGACGCATAATTCTATTATCTCTATATTGCTCTAAGATATGTGCAATCCAACCTGAAGTTCTGCTTACTGCAAAAATTGGTGTAAATAAATCATGTTCAATGTTCATACTATGATAAACAGTCGCACTAAAGAAGTCGACATTTGCAATTAAACCTTTTTCGGCTTTCATTTTATCTGCAATTTTAACTGAGATATCAAACAATTGACTTTGCCCAGTTTCAGCAGTGATTTTTCTACTCATTTCTTTTAAGTATTTTGCTCTTGGATCGCCATCTTTATATACACGGTGTCCAAAGCCCATAATTTTTTCTTTATTTTTTATTTTGTTATCAATGTAATCATCAACTTCATCAATGGATTTCACTTCAGATAACATGCTCATTACACGTTCATTTGCCCCACCATGTAATGGACCTTTTAATGAGCCAACTGCTGCAACAATACCTGAATACATATCAGATAAAGATGAAACAGCACATCTTGCTGTAAACGTAGATGCGTTTAGTTCGTGATCCGCGTGTAATACAAGTGCTTTATTAAAAGCTTCAATTTCGATATCACTAGGTAATTCTCCTCTTAACATATATAAAAAGTTACCTGCATAGTTTAAATCTTTATTTGGTTTTACAGCTTCTTTGCCTTCTCTAACACGCGCATATGATGTAACAAGCGAAGCTATTTTAGCTTGAATACGAATAGCTCTTTCCATTGTTCTGCTTTCATCTTCGTCTTCAGCATGTTCATCAAAATGAGCGATATATGAAACAGACGTTCTTAATGCTGTCATTGGATGTACGTTACCTGTAGCGTATTCTTTAAAATGACTATACACTCTAGGATTTAATATCATATATTCAAAGAGCTTTTCTTTAAGTTCTTTCAATTCTTCTTCATTAGGTAATCGATAATGCCAAAGTAAATAGATAACTTCTTCAAATTCAGCATTTTGTGCTAAGTCATCAATATCATACCCAGCATAAGTTAATTGGCTGTCGATGATGGAACTCACTTTCGTTTCAGCTGCAATTACCCCTTCTAAACCTTTTTGTAACTCTGCCATATATAATTCCCCTTTTCTATTCGTTATGAAATGGCTTTCATAAACCATTATATCCAATTTTAGAACTTTTGTGAATATTTAGGTTTTAATTTCCTTACCAATTCAATAAGAAATATGTTTTTGTCTATATGCCCATAAACACGCATCTATCTATATACGTTGTTATAGATATATTTTAATATGTAAGCACGCACACTTCAATTTTTATACCTTTTCAATTGGTTATCATGATTAATAACAAATTATTAATGTACTATTATACTGTGTTCTGTATGATATCGTTTCAGAAAATAGTTGTTTTATTTTATATTGCATAGCATAATAATAAATAACTAAATAAAGGAGTCTTATATATGGCAAAACAACAGTTACAAAGAGAACTAAGTAATCGTCACATTCAGCTCATTGCAATCGGGGGTGCAATCGGAACTGGATTATTCTTAGGTGCTGGTCAAACAATTGCATTAACTGGCCCGTCTATTTTACTTACGTATATCATAATTGGTTTTATGTTATTTATGTTTATGCGTGGCTTGGGAGAAATATTAATTACTAATACTAATTTTAAATCCTTTGCAGATGTTACCAACCATTACATAGGTCCATTTGCTGGCTTTGTTACTGGCTGGACATACTGGTTATGTTGGATCATTACTGGTATGGCCGAAGTAACCGCAGTTGCAAAGTATGTTAGCTTTTGGTTTCCAAACATACCAAACTGGATGAGTGCTCTATTTTGCGTACTTGTCTTAATGTCACTTAATCTATTAAGTGCTAAATTATTTGGAGAATTAGAATTTTGGTTTTCTATAATAAAAATTGTTACAATCATTGCTTTAATCGTAGTGGGCGCTATTATGATTATCATGGCTTACAATACTCAGTTTGGGCAAGCATCTTTAACTAACTTGTACAATAATGGTATTTTCCCTAAAGGTATCAGTGGTTTTGTTATGTCATTCCAAATGGCACTATTCTCATTTGTAGGAATTGAACTTATTGGTGTAACCGCGGGCGAAACTAAAGATCCCACTAAAACATTACCAAAAGCAGTTAACAGTGTACCGACACGTATATTAATATTTTATGTTGGTGCTTTAGCAGTCATCATGTCAATTATTCCATGGAATCAAATCAATCCAGACGAAAGTCCTTTTGTAAGGCTCTTCGCACTAATTGGCATACCATTCGCAGCCGGTATTATAAACTTTGTAGTATTAACAGCAGCCGCATCATCTTGTAATAGTGGTATTTTTTCAAACAGCCGAATGCTCTTTGGATTATCGTCACAAAAACAAGCGCCACCGTTTTTCAATAAAACAAATAAAAACGGTGTGCCACATATAGCGATATTCGTTTCATGTGGATTACTAATGATTGCTGCTTTATTGAACTATATTATACCGAACGCAACACTTGTATTCACATATATTACCACTGTTTCTACGGTACTATTCATTGTAGTTTGGGCGTTAATTACAGTGGCTTATATAAACTATCACCGTAAAAATCCAGAATTACACAAAAATGCGTCATTTAAATTACCAGGTGGTAAATACATGGGATATGCTATATTAGTATTCTTTATATTAGTGTTTAGCTTACTATTCGTAAATACGTATACAAGAATTGCAGTATTTCTTACACCGATTTGGTTTATTATTTTAGGTTTAATGTATATGCGCTATAAACAAGTATCAAAATCACAACAATAAAAACCGATTATGACTGAGCAAATTTAAACTTTATTAAAATATTTTAAGAGAGTTGGACAGAAATCCAATTTTCTAATATAGCATTCGTAACCTGTCTTAGGTTAGAATGACTAAATGAATAAGAGTCTGGGACAAAAATAAATGTCTCAGACTCTTTATTTTTATTGCACATATTGATCTGTCGTTGATATTTAAATGAGTAATAGATTCAAACTATATACATAGTAGTTTGTTATCAAAAAGAAAGCCTCGACATGACGTCGAGGCTTCCTACATATTATATTATGAATTAAATTATATTTTTAAAGTACGTTTGCATAACCTTCAAAGATTTTTCCTTGGTTTGCATCTACTGTAATGAGTACATCACTTTGAATTTCAGATGTAGCGTTCTCAACGCCTACTACGGTAGGAATACCTTTTTCTAATCCTATAATTGCACTTGGAGATGTAATGCCATTTTCTTCAGTAATGAGTCCGATTGCATTTTCAATATATGGTACAAGCGTCTCATCTACAGAACTTGTTACAATTATAGATTCTGATAAGTCTTTGCCTTCTAGTTCACTAGCATCTTTAACTACTAGTGTTTTACCTACTACAGAACTTCTACCAATACCTTGTCCTTTAGCTAGTTCATCACCAACTAAATGTAATTTCATCATATTCGTTGTACCTTTTTCACCAGTTGGTACACCAGCAGTAATAATAATTAGGTCACCATTTTGAACTCTTTCAGTTTCAACGGCTGTTGCTACTGCATTATTTAATAATGCATCAGTTGTTTTACGTCCTTCTTTAACGACTGGGAAAATACCCCATACTAAAGCACACTGACGCGCAGTTTCTGCATTAGGTGTAACTGCAATAATGTCAGATTGTGGACGATATTTAGAAATTGTACGGGCAGTTGAACCACTTTCAGTAGCAGCTACGATTGCTTTGACGTTTAAGTTTAAAGCAGTATGAGCAACTGAAACACCAATAGCATTGACTAATGAAGTTTCAACTAATTTTGTACGGTCAGATAATAATTTTTTATAATCTTGTGCTGCTTCTGCTGATACAGCTATATTACGCATTGTTTTAACTGCTTCTTCAGGGTATTGACCTGCAGCTGTTTCACCAGAAAGCATAACCGCATCTGTACCATCGTAAATTGCGTTCGCTACGTCACTTGCTTCTGCACGTGTCGCACGTGGATTACGTTGCATAGAGTCTAACATTTGTGTAGCAGTTATAACTGGTTTACCTAATTTATTACATTGTCTAATTAAATCTTTTTGCACCATTGGTACTGATTCAGGTGGAATTTCAACACCCATATCACCACGAGCAACCATTAAACCATCAGAAACTTCTAATATTTCTTTAATATTATCAATACCCTCTTGGTTTTCAATCTTAGGTATAATGCTGATATTTTTATTTTGCTTCGCTTCTAATAATTTACGAATATCTAATACATCACTTGGACGACGTACAAAGCTCGCTGCAATGAAATCAACGCCTTCACTAATTCCAAAGTTAATGTCGTCAGCATCTTTATCTGTAATACCAGGTAAGCTTACTTTGACACCAGGTAAGTTTACGCCTTTTTTGTTTTTTAATTCTCCAGTATTAAGTACATCACATAATACTTCACCGTTTGCTTTATCGATTGATTTAACTTGTAATTCAATTAAACCATCATCTAATAAAATATATGAACCTTCTTCAACATCATTGATTAAGTTTTCATACGTTACTGAGAATTTTTCAGGAGTACCTTCAACTTCAGTCATGCTTACGGTAACTTCAGAACCTTTTTCAAGTTCAATAAGCCCATCTTTCATGTTGTGTGTACGTATTTCTGGTCCTTTTGTATCAAGTAAAATTGCAACTGTTTTGCCTAATCTTTTAGAAACTTTACGAATTGATTCAATTCTAGTTTTATGTTCAGCATGGTCACCATGCGAGAAGTTTAAGCGCGCGACATTCATTCCAGCCTTAATTAATTTTTCAAGCATTTCTTCAGATTCGGACGCAGGTCCAATAGTACAAACAATTTTAGTTTTTCTCATTATTATTTCCTCCCAGTATTTTAAATAGATAATTCGTTCGTTAGCGCATAAGTTTCAAAATCAAACTCATGTTCATGTGATCTAAATATCTCTTCAAAAGGTGTATCAGTTAATTCATTATTACGAATTCCAACACCAATAGCAGATTTTCCATCTAACAGTAAATCAACTGCATGTCCGCCTAATCGTGATGCAAGCACTCTATCTGCACCACTTGGGCTACCACCACGTTGAATGTGGCCTAGCACTGACACACGTGCATCAACATTGATATATTTAGTCAATTCTTCTGCACATACTTCACCTGACATGCAACCTTCTGCGACCATCACGATCGAGTGTTTTTTGCCACGTTTGATTCCATTATCAATCTTTTCTGCTATATCTTTGATGTCTGTCTCAACCTCTGGAACAATAATAGTTTCAGCACCAACGGACAAACCAGCCCAAAGCGCTAAATCACCACAATCGCGTCCCATAACTTCAATGATGAAAGTTCTTGCATGACTAGATGCTGTATCACGAATTTTATCTACACATTCAATTATAGTATTTAATGCCGTATCAAATCCAATTGTAAAGTCCGAACCATTGATATCATTATCAATCGTACCTGGTATTCCAATCGTCTGTATTTCAGGACATTCTTCACTTATACGCTGTGCACCTCTGTAGCTACCATCTCCACCAATAACTACAAGCCCCTCAATGCCTCTCTTACGTAGATTTTCTATACCTTTTTTACGGACTTCTGCTTCTTTAAATTCTGGACATCTTGCAGAATATAAAAATGTTCCACCTCGTTGAATTGTGTCACCTACTGAACCGAGTTCAAGTTTCTCGATATCATCGTTTAATAATCCTTGATAGCCTTGATAAACACCATAGACTTCAATATTATTGTAAATCGCTTTTCTAACCACAGCTCTTACCGCTGCATTCATGCCTGGAGAATCTCCACCACTTGTCAACACTGCAATTTTTTTCATGACGACATACCTTTCTAACATGTATTTCTTACTCTAAAAATACCATAAAATCTAAGCTGTTGCCATTAAAATAGGGCTTCGTGACAAATGTAAACGTTTTAAATATAAGTATTCGATAATTGTACATATAGTAAGCGTTTCCTTATAAGTTCCTAAAATTACTTGAATACTTATGTACTATTTACCTTAATTCGAATTATCGTAAACAAATCATAAATCTATAGCAATTGCTTCATTTTGTAAAAATAACAAAAAGCTTAGACAATAGAAATTATTATCTTAGCTTTCAACATATTTAACACGAATATCAAAAACATCAGACACTTTATTCTGTATACGAACCTATTGTTCTAAATTTTTGATATCTATCTTCAACTAATTCTTCTTGCGTTAATTGGTTCAATTCTGATAAATGCGATTCAAATGTGCGTTTGATACTTTGTGCTTGTGTTTCGACATCATGATGTGCGCCACCTAAAGGTTCTTTGATAACTTCATCCGCTATATTTAATTCATATAAATCTTCGGCAGTAATCTTCATTGTTTCTGCCGCGATTTTAGCTAGATTACTATCTTTCCAAAGTAAAGCGGATGCACCTTCTGGAGAAATAACAGAATATGTACTGTTTTCTAACATTAGGATGCGATTGGTAATGCCTAAACCTAGTGCACCACCACTTCCTCCTTCGCCGATAACAATAGAGATGACTGGTACAGTTAGCGAAGCCATTTCAACTAAGTTTCTGGCTATTGATTCACTTTGACCTCGTTCTTCTGCCGCTTTACCCGGATATGCACCTTTTGTATCAATAAATGAAAAAATCGGTCTATTGAATTTTTCAGCTTGTTTCATCAATCTAAGTGCTTTTCTATAACCTTCTGGATGCGCCATTCCAAAATTGCGATATATGTTATCTTTTGTATCTTTACCACGTTGTTGACCCACTATTGTAACTGCTTGTCCATTAAGATAGCCGATACCACCAATCATAGCTGGATCATCTCTATAATTTCTATCCCCATGTAATTCGATGAATGAATCAAATATGTGCGGGATATAGTCTAAAGATGTTGGTCTTTCTTGTAAACGCGCTAATTGCACACGATCCCATGGTTTCATATTGGTATATACTTTTTCGGTTTCTCTTGCTAATGAAGCTTCCAACATGTCAATTTCTTCTTGTAAATCAACATCATTTTTTTCTTGAGATTCTTTCAAAGATTCAATTTTATTTTTTATTTCAAAAAGCGGCTTTTCAAAATCAAGCATTTGTTTTCACCTCTTGGTGCATTTTTAGAATATTAGATAATGTCGCTTTCATTTCTTTTCTATGTACGACTTTATCTAATTGTCCGTGTTCTAATAAAAACTCTGCAGTTTGGAAATCGTCTGGTAATTTTTCATTTATAGTTTGTTCAATGACACGTCTACCTGCAAAACCAATTAATGCTTTTGGTTCACTTATGTTGATATCACCAACCGAAGCAAAACTAGCAGAAACGCCTCCAGTTGTAGGATTTGTTATATACGAGATATATAATAATCCAGCATCTGCATGTCTTTTTAAAGACACACTTGTTTTACCCATTTGCATTAAAGAGATAATACCTTCCTGCATTCTTGCACCACCACTTGCTGAAAACAATATGAATGGCAATCTATTTTCAGTACAGTGTTCAATGATTCTACAAATTTTTTCACCTAATACAGAGCCCATGCTTCCCATTCTAAATCGCGCATCCATAACTGCCACACCAAATGTCATACCATCTAATTGTGCTGTGCCAGTCACTACAGCTTCATTCAAACCAGTTTTTTGTTGGTCTTTTTGAATTTTTTCTTCATAGCTTGGGAAGTCCAATGGATTAGCAGAGGTCATTCCTTTATCAAATTCCGTAAATGTCCCTTCATCTGATATAGCTTCTATACGATTGTGTGCAGTTAACGCAATATGATGATCACAATTAAAGCAAACATTCAAATTTTCTGCTAGTTCTTTTGTATACATAATTTTTTTACACTTAGGACATTTAGTCATAATACCTGCTGGTACATCACTTTGTTTTGAATCAGATACTGTTACATACTTTTTCTTTTTACTGCTTCTATTGAAAAAATCTTTAAACATTGGTAAACCTCCACTTAACCATCGCTTAGTTACTCACTACCAATTCGGTTTTTGTAATCAGCGTTAATGAATATTATTTATCTAAGTCTGTTAATTTCATTGTTTTATTATATATCTCTTCTGGATCTACATCTACTCTTGCTACACCAGATTCCATCGCTGCTTTAGCTACTTCTCGAGCAACAGATGGTGCAACACGTTTATCAAACGGACCTGGAATACAATAGTCCGGATTTAACTCTTCTGGTTTGATTAAATCAGCAATAGCCTCAACAGCTGCTTGCTTCATTTCTTCATTGATATGTGTTGCTTCAACGTCTAATGCCCCTCTAAATATGCCTGGGAATGCTAAGACATTATTAATTTGGTTTGGAAAATCTGAACGTCCTGTACCGATGACTTTAGCACCTGCAGCTTTCGCTACATCCGGTTTTATTTCAGGATTTGGATTAGCCATTGCAAAAATAATTGGATCGTCAGCCATTGATTCAACCATTTCTTTAGACAATAAATCTGCCACAGAAACCCCAATAAATACATCGGCATCTTCAATCACATCATTCAAACTGCCCTCTATTTTGTCTCTATTCGTCCATTTAGCTACATAAGCTTTCGTGTCATTCATACCAAACGAACGTCCCTCATAAATTGCGCCTTTTGAATCACACATAATCATATTTCTTACACCATAAGAATAAAGTAATTTAATAATCGCAATACCAGCGGCACCAGCGCCATTCAATACGACTTTAATGTCCGATAAGTCTTTATCTACGATTCTCAATGCATTGATCATACCTGCAACTGTTACAATGGCAGTACCATGTTGATCATCATGAAACACAGGGATTTTAGTTTCCTTTTTTAATCTTTCTTCAATTTCAAAGCAACGAGGTGCTGAAATATCTTCAAGATTAATACCACCATAATTGGGTTCAAGTAATTTTACAGTATTAATGATTTCTTCGGTATCCGTCGTATTCAGTGCAATTGGCACACCATCTATACCGGAAAAACTTTTAAACAACACTGCTTTACCTTCCATAACCGGTATACTTGCCTCAGCCCCTATGTTTCCAAGTCCTAATACCGCAGTACCATCAGTAACAACAGCGACGGTATTGCTTTTCATTGTATATTCAAATACTTTACGAGGGTCCTCATGTATTTCTTTACAAGGTTCAGCTACACCTGGCGAGTATGCCAAGCTCAATTCTTCTTTATTAGTCACCTTTACTTTAGGTGAAACCTCTAATTTCCCTTGATTTTTTCTATGCATTTCTAATGCTTCGTCTCTTAATGTCATGTAATCCACCCCTTACATCCAATTAGTTTAAAATAACATTCATATACATTTTTATTACAATCTAACCCAAATTACAAATGATATCGTTAACAAATTGTTATTTTCATTCGCACGTTAATGTTTGTAATAAAAACATATAGATATATAAACTATTATATATTTTTTCACTCTTAATTTTTATAAAAATTAAAACTGATGGCAAGTTTATGCTTTACCATCAGTTAACTATACCATAGTTTATAGTGCGGTTAAAGTTAAATAATTCTAATATCTCGGGGTGATAAAAGTTGGATTAATTTACTTAATAATTCATTATCTCGTGTTATGAAACCAATTGTTTCTATATTGTTTTGGCTTTCATCAAAATAGTTAACCGGAATTTGATTTTGCCCTTTATCGTTAGTTAATAATTGATCCAATTTAGATTCACTATCCCATTTTCGAACAACAACTTGTTGCGCTTCGTCAAATTTAGTTTGCTCAAAATGATCCATGGTATCCACTTGATTTAATATCAGTTGTTGTTTATTATTTCTATTCTCAAACTTACCTCTTACGACTAACATTTTAGAAGTATTTAAATCGATTTCATATTTTTTAAAGGTATCCGGGAATACGACACCATCCAAATTATTGATACCATCATTTAAAGTTACAAATGCCATATTTTGCCCATTTTTCGTTCTAATACGCTTAAATTGATCTATTTGAACAAAAATGGGTTTATTATCTTGTGCGTTAGCAAGCTTATAAATACCCAAATATTGCTTTTGTTCAAATGCTTTTTCTACTGGATGTGTAGATACATAAAACCCTAAATATTCTTTCTCATATTCACTTAACATATGATCTGGTAGCTCTTCTTTTTCTTCATAAGAAGCTTTAGGTGTTAGTACATCAAAAATAAAACCATCTTGTTCAATATCAGAGATATCATCCAGCACTTGATCTATAGCATTTAACAGCGTCGCTCTATTCTTGCCAAAAGTATCAAATGCCCCCACTAAGATAAGAGATTCAAGTAATTTTCTAGTTTTAATTCGTTTAGGTATCCGTCGCGTGAAATCAAAAAAGTCTTTATAGAAACCATTTGCTTTTCTTTCTTCTACAATTAATTTAACACTTTGATAACCTACACCTTTAATTGCACCAATAGATAGGTAGATACCTTTTTTTGTGGCCTTGTAGAACCAATGACTGTAATTAATATTAGGTGGTAATATATTAATTTTTTGATGTTTAGCCTCATCAATCATTTGCGCTGTTTTCTTTTCGCTTCCAATAGCATTACTTAAAATATTGGCATAAAAATAATTAGCATAATGTACCTTTAAATAACTCATAATGTATGCAATTTTTGAATAACTCACGGCATGCGCACGAGCAAAACCATAATCCGCAAATTTTAAAATCAAATCAAAAATCTGTTTACTTAAATTCTCGTCATACCCATTTTTCAAAGCGCCATTCACGAAATGTTGCCTTTCACTTTCTAATACCGCTCTGTTCTTTTTACTCATTGCACGTCTTAAGATATCCGCTTCACCATAACTAAAATTGGCAAATTTACTCGCAATTTGCATTATTTGTTCCTGATAAATAATAACGCCATAGGTCGTTTTTAATATAGGTTCTAAATCTGGATGTAAATATTGCACCTTCTCTGGATGATGTCGTCTTGATATATAGGTCGGAATTTCTTCCATTGGCCCTGGTCTATAAAGTGATGTGACAGCGACTATATCTTCAAAGTGTTCAGGTTGTAATTTTTTTAATACATTTCTAATACCATCAGATTCTAATTGGAAGATACCTGTTGTATCCCCTTGTGACAACAAGTGAAATACGTTTTCGTCATCGAATGGAATTTGTTCTATATCCACATCTATATTCAAATCATGTTTCACTTGTTTTACTATTTGATGAATGATTGAGAGATTACGCAAACCTAAAAAGTCTATTTTTAATAAACCTATTCTTTCTGACTCAGTCATTGTCCATTGAGTCAATAGACCTGTATCACCGAGCGTTAATGGTGCATATTCATATAATGGATGATCATTAATAATAATACCTGCTGCATGAGTCGAAGTATGCCTAGGTAACCCTTCTAATTTCTTACAAATATCAAACCATCGTTCATTCCTATGATTACGATGAACAAACTGTTTAAATGGCTCCTGTGAATATGCGTCGTCTAATGTTATGCCAAGTTTATGTGGAATTAATTTAGAAATTTCATTTAGTGTGATTTCTTCGAACCCCATAATTCTCCCCACATCCCTAGCCACTGCCCTTGCAAGCAAATGACCAAAAGTCACAATACCAGCGACATGGGTTTCACCATATTTCTCTTGAACATATTGGATGACTTTATCTCTATGTGTATCTTCAAAATCAATATCTATATCTGGCATTGTTACACGTTCAGGGTTTAAAAAACGTTCAAATAACAGATTATATTCAATAGGATCGATTGTTGTTATATTTAATAAATAACTTACAAGTGAACCTGCAGCTGATCCACGTCCTGGACCGACTAATACATCATTGTTCTTAGCGTACTGAATTAAATCACTTACGATTAAAAAGTAGTCTTCAAAACCCATTTTAGTGATAATTTGATATTCATGCTCTAAACGTGTTTGATAAAGTTCCTTTTTGTTTAGTGGTAAATTTAATTGCTGAAGATTATCTGCTAGTAATTGCCATAAAAAAGCATCCGATTGTTGTTGATTTGGTGTTTTATATTTTGGTAACAAAGATTGATGATAAATCATTTCCGCCTGACAAAGTGTTTCGAGTTGATTTGTTTGTTCCCAAACCGCATCATCGATTGACAAACCTTGTAATTCAACATTTGAATATAGATGTTCATTGTAATCCGTTTGTTCACTCACTAAATCTAATTTACTATTCTCCTTTATTGCGGCCATGGCAGAAAGCGTATCTGAATCTTGGGAATTTAAATAACGCGTGCTTTGTGCCCAAACTATTGGTAAGTCAAAAGTGACTTTACTCGTATGATTTACAAAGACGTGCGCATGTTCCGAAAAGTTTGAAATAATTGCTTCATGAGATTCAGTTACATTTTTAAAAATAATAACGAAATGACTTTCATATTTTTTTAACCATTCTATCGGTGTTTCCACTTTCTCTTTCATTTTAATTGCCGATGATAGTTTAAATAAATCTTTTAATCCTAAGTTATTTTGCGCCAATACGATTGTTTCAAGCTCTGACAAACCATCTGTAAGATTAATTGTCATACCAAAGATTGGATGAATATTTGCAGCAATACATGCGTCATAGAATTGCGGAAGTCCATACAAAACATTCGTATCAGTAATTGCGAGCGCTGTATAGCCTTCTTGTGCAGCCTTCGCAACAACATCCTTAATTCTAATACTTGAATTTAATAAATCATATGTCGTATGAATGTTTAAATGCGCAACCATTTGCAAATACCTCCCATCTTATTACAGTTTATTATTTAATGCTTCAGCGAGCGTTTCAAATTGAGCCCAATCTCTTACCGATACACCTGAAGCATTTGGATGACCGCCGCCACCAAAATCACTTGCAATGTCGTTGATAACAATACCTTTAGAACGAATGCGACATCTAATTTCTGTGCCCTCATCAACAGCAAACACCCAAATCTTCAACCCTTGTATATCAGCAATTGCATTTACAAATAATGAAGCTTGGTTCGCAGCAATGTCAAATTGTTCTAAAATTTCTTTAGTAATGGTAACTTTACAGAAACCTTTTTCATTTAAATCAAAATGTTGAAGCACATAACCTTGGAATGGTAACAATTTTGGATCCTTTTCACCCATTTTATTAAGTTCTTCATTATGATTAAAAGGAAATGTCAATAATTGACCCGCAACACCCATTGTATGTGATGTAGTGTTATTAAATAGGAATCTTCCTGTATCTCCTACAATGCCAAGATAAAGTACCCTCGCTACAGATGCATCAATGATGGGAATATCATTAAAATGACTGATGAAATCAAAAATAATTTCACTTGTTGAAGAAGCTTGATCGTTTACATAATTAATATCGCCATATTGATCAACTGCTGGATGATGATCAATTTTAACCAATAATCGTCCTTGATTAAATCTTTCATCACTAATACGTGGTGAATTAGCTGTGTCACAAACGATAACTAACGCTTCATTGTAAGTATCATCCGAGATTTCATCAAAAGTACCAATAAAATCTAATGACGGTTCTGTTTCGCCAACAGCAAATATCTTTTTATCCGGGAATTTGAGTTTCAAATAGTTCTTTAACCCTAATTGTGAGCCATATGCATCAGGGTCTGGTCTTACATGTCGATGTATAATAATTGTTTCTGAGTCATTAATTTCTTTCATGATTTCATTAAATTCTGTTGTCATCTTTATCTTCCTTTTTCGTTATATATTTATTAGTCTATCATTTGACAAATAATCATTGCTTTTGCTACGCGATGGCCGTCACTTGTCATTGTTACTTCTAGTTTTGAAAAATTGCGTCCTACATCTAACATATCATATTGTACATGTATTTCGGATTCTATTTGCACTGTTTTAATATACATAATATTTAAGATTTCTATCATAACTTCTAATTTCTTTAATTTTCTCATTTCATAACGTACTGTTTCTTCAATAATTGCTACAAATACTGATTTACTTAATGTTCCATATTGATTAGTTAATAATGGCGTGATTTGTACATGTATCCCATCATTTGAAATTGTAATATGTTTTGCAATTTGATCATTTATGGTTTCACCAACTTGTGGTTGTCTACTTAACAATTGCATCGCTGTTAACACATCTTTTCTAGTGATTACCCCTATGAGCTTTTTACTCGGAGTAGTCACCGGTAACAATTCAATGCCTTCCCAAATCATCATATGCGCACAGTTTGCCACAGTCGTTGACAATTGAACATTGATAGGTGATTTCGTCATAAATTGTGCAAGTGTGTCTTGGTTTTCCATTTTAATAATCTCTTTACTTGTTACAATACCTACTAATCTCCAATTTTCATCTATGACAGGAAATCTTGAATGGCCTGTCTCACGGGCTTTCGTTTTATAATCACTAAGACTCATATTATCAAATACAACCATGTCTTCAGTCACGGTTTTAACGATATCTTCTACAACCAAAATTTCTTTACGAATCATTTGGTTATACATCGCCCTATTTATAATATTGGCAACTAAATATGTATCATAATTGGAAGATAGAATTGGTAATTCATGCTCATCAGCATATTGAATGATTTCTTCTGATGTATTAAATCCTCCAGTAATTAATACCGCACTTCCTCTTTTAAGCGCTGCTAGTTGTACATCCTTACGATTTCCCACTATTAATAATGTATGTGGACTAACATATTTTACGACATCTTCAATTTCCATTGCACCAATCGCAAATTTTGTAAGTGTTTTTATCAGACCATTTCTACCACCTAAGACTTGACCATCTATAATTTTCACAATTTCTGCAAAAGTTAGTTGTTCAATCTGTTCACGTGATTTCTTTTCTATTCGTACTGTGCCTACTCTATCTATTGTAGCTACCAATCCAATTTGCCCGGCATCCTTAATAGCCCTGTATGCCGTTCCTTCAGATACACTTAAATCTTTTGCAATCTTTCTAACAGATATCTTTTGTCCAACTGCTAGAGATTCTATATATGATAAAATTTGTTCATGCTTTGTCATTTCAATAACCTCGTTTGTTTTGACAGTTTCTATGACATTATAACTTTTTATAACTAAAATTGCGATGTAACAAAACAAATTATCTTACGATTCCTAAAATCACAGTTTTTGTTCCATTAAATAATATAAAATTTTCTTTTTAGTAAATTAATATGTTAAATAGACAAATTTAATTGGCTTTATGAATAAAATTTTATTAAAATGAAGATAAGGAGGGATGAACAATGTTCAAAAATATTTTACTTGGTGTTGATACAACACTTAAAAATGAGAAAGCACTTGAAGAGGTTTCTAAACTTTCAGGTGAAGGTACTACAGTTACAATATTAAATGCAATTAGCGAGCAAGATGCACAAGCATCCATCAAATCTGGTGTTCATTTAGATAAGCTCGTACAAAAACGTAGTGAAGGTTTAGAAAGTACACGCAATAGCTTAGACGAGTATGGTATTAAATACGATGAGATTATTGTGCGCGGGAATGCGAAAGAACAATTGGTTAAAGAGGCTAATAGTGGAAAATATGAAATTGTTGTCCTCAGTAACCGAAAGGCTGAAGATAAGAAAAAATTTGTCTTAGGTAGTGTCAGTCATAAAGTTGCTAAAAGAGCTCACATCCCAGTATTAATCGTAAAATAATAAAACGCCTGAAGGACTTTAAAGTGCTTCAGGCGTTTTATTATATATTTAAATACACAGTTTATAAAGGGATTAGAATGAAACGTCTTCACCCGGTTTTAATATTTGTACTTCCCCTACAGATACTGCTTCTTTAAACTTATTTGGATCTTGTTCAATAAGTTCAAAAGTATCGTAGTGTATTGGAACTGAAATTTTCGGTTTAATAAACGAATTAATTGCATAGCTTGCATCGTCGATTCCCATAGTGAAATTGTCACCAATCGGAATAAAGCATACATCCACTGGATGACGATCTGCAATTAATTTCATATCGCTGAATAATCCTGTGTCACCAGTGTGATAAATCGTCTTACCTTCAATTTCTAAAATAAGACCCATTGGCATACCTAGGTATACTGGGACACCATTTTCATCAGTTAAACTTGAACTATGGAATGCTTGTACAAATTTCACATTACCAAAATCAAATTCTGCTTTCCCTCCAATATTCATTGGTCTAACATTTTCCACATTATGATAAGTAGTGAGATAATCACCTAATTCTGCTGAACCAATCACAGTAGCATGATTTCTATTAGCTAATTCTATTGTATCTCCAAAATGATCTCCGTGACCATGTGTTAATATAATATAATCAACTTTAAGTGTAGATGCATCTAAATCAGATTGTCCATTGCCTGTAATAAACGGATCTACAATAACCTTTTTACCATTTGCTTCAAAATAAATTGTTGATTGACCATGAAATGAAAGTTTCATTAATTAATTCCTCCCGTAAATATGTTTAGTCTTTATATACCACAAATCCCTCACGCTATAACACGGTAATTTAATTTACTGAGTGTTTTTCTTCTTAAATTTAAAAAATTTTCCTATGATATTGTTTTATTATCATATTTAACTTTTGAATTCCTTCATCAAGTAACATAAAATTAAATATGATTAACTATTTAGGAGGATGAATTAAAATGAAATCAGAACAGATTACCGAAGAATTAAAATCCCAACAGGCAGATGCTGCTTGGATAACAACACCTTTAAATATTTTTTATTTCACTGGTTATTTAAGTGATCCTCATGAACGTTTACTTGCATTACTAATTAAATCAAATGGTGAACAAGTATTGTTTTGCCCGCAATTAGAAGTTGAAGAAGTTCGCGCCTCTCCATTTAATGGTGAAGTTATCGGTTATTTAGACACAGAAAATGCTTTAGATAAATACGATATTAAATTCAATAAATTACTTGTTGAATCAGCACATTTAACATTACAACGTCAACGTGAACTTATTGACGCTTTTGGTGTACAAAGCTTTGGGGATATTGATCAAACAATCAAAACATTACGTAATATTAAAAGTGACTCAGAAATCGAAAAAATTAAAAAAGCTTGTGAACTTGCCGATAAATGTATCGAAATTGGTGTGAGTTTCTTAAAAGAAGGTGTCACTGAACGTCAAGTTGTCAATCATATTGAATATGAAATTAAAGCATATGGTGTAAATGAAATGAGTTTCGACACTATGGTATTATTTGGAGACCATGCTGCTTCCCCTCATGGCACACCAGGAGACCGCCAATTGAAAAAAGACGAGTTTGTCTTATTTGATTTAGGGGTTATTTATGAAAATTACTGCAGTGATATGACTAGAACGGTTAAATTTGGTACACCTGATGCTAAAGCACAAGAAATTTACGATGTTGTATTAAAAGCAGAAAAAGAAGCTATAGCAGCTATTAAACCTGGTGTAACGATTAAAGATGTAGATGATATTGCACGTAACATCATTACTGAAGCGGGTTATGGCGAATACTTTCCTCATCGTCTAGGACATGGCTTAGGCTTAGAAGAACATGAATATCAAGACGTTTCAAGTACAAATACAAATGAATTTAAAGCAGGCATGGTTATAACTGTTGAACCCGGTATTTATGTACCAGGTGTAGCTGGTGTAAGAATTGAGGATGACATCTTAGTTACTGAAAATGGTAATGAAAGTTTAACTGGTTACGAAAAATGATAAAAGAGGCCGTAGTAGAAACAATTCAGCAAGTTGAGCAAGCTGTTGCCAATGGTGCTAATCGAATTGAACTTTGCGATAATTTAAGTGTGGGTGGTACTACACCTAGTTTCGGCATGGTAGAAATTGCAACAGAAATATGCAAAGCTAACCACGTTGAGATTGCTGTTATGATTCGTCCACGTGGTGGTCATTTTGTTTATAACTTGTATGATTTCGAAATCATGCAACGTGACATAAAATCATTGAAACAATTAAGTGTAGATTATTTTGTCTTTGGTTGTTTAACTGAGGACTCAACTTTAAACGAATGGCAAATGAAGACCTTGAAAAATTTGGCCTCACCTACTCCAGTTGTATGTCATATGGCATTTGATGAAATTTACCTAGAAGGACAAATTAAGGCTTTACACCAATTAATTGATATAGGTTTTACACGTTTATTAACACATGGCGGACCGAGCGATACAAATCTGTTCGATAACTTAAATCAATTAGGTAAACTTGTAGTAAATTCAGGCGGTCACATCGAAATCATGCCTGGCGGCGGTCTGAATAAAGACAATCTTCCTGAACTTCTTGAAGCCTTTCCGTTCCAAGAAGTCCACGGTACTAAAATCGTTTAAATACTTCCCATATTTTCTTAATGACATTATCATTTTGACATAGCAAAATAAAAAACTGGCAAGTCTCAAGACTTGCCAGTTTTTTATTTAATAATTCATTACTTATATTATTTAAGTGCACTTTCGATATCTGTATAAGATAGGTTCAATGCTTCCGCTACGCCTTTGTTCGTCAACTCGCCATTAATTGTATTAAGTCCTAATGACAATGCATGGTTATCTTGTAAAGCCTTTAAATAGCCTTTACTTGCTAGTTGTTGGGCATATGGTAACGTTGCATTATTTAGAGCAATTGTAGATGTGCGTGGCACTGCACCAGGCATATTCGCAACAGCATAGTGTACGACGCCATGTTTTTTATATGTTGGGTCATCATGTGTGGAAATTCGATCCGTTGTTTCAAAAATACCACCTTGGTCAATTGCAATATCAACGATAACGGCTCCATCTCTCATTTCTTTGACCATATCTTCAGTTACAAGATTTGGTGCCTTAGCGCCTGGAATTAATACAGCACCAATAACTAAATCGCTATCTTTCACACTTTGTTCTATATTTAAAGGGTTAGACATGATTGTGTGGACACGTCCATCAAACAAATCTTCTAATTCTTGTAAACGTTTAGGATTAACATCTAAAATTGTAACATCAGCACCTAAACCAAGTGCAATTTTAGCAGCATTTGTTCCAGCTTGACCACCGCCAATGATAGACACGCGACCTTTTGATACGCCAGGTACACCACCAAGTAAAATGCCCATGCCACCTTTATATTTTTGTAAAAATTCAGCACCAATTTGTGCAGACATACGACCTGCAACCTCACTCATTGGTGTTAATAATGGTAATGTACGATCAGGCAATTGGACCGTTTCGTAAGCAATACCAACTACTTTATTTTCTAGTAAAGCTCGAGTTAATTTTTCTTCATTCGCTAGATGTAAATAAGTAAATAGAATTAGACCTTCTTTGAAATATTGAAACTCTTCTTCTAATGGTTCTTTCACTTTCATAACCATATCTACGTTCCATACTTCAGCTTGTTCGTTAACGATGCTTGCACCAGCTTCAGTATAGTCTACATCTTCAAAATACGAACCTAAGCCTGCAGATTTTTCAACAATGACAGTATGACCTTGTTCTACCAATGCATGTACACCACTTGGTGACAAACTCACTCTATTTTCATTGTTTTTAATCTCTTTCGGAATACCTATAATCATTTCATCCACCTCCAAATTTATAGTAACGCGTATTTTATGAAAGCGCAATCAAAGTTTAGAGTACTTTTACAACATCTAAATTATGTTAATATTCTGTAAACGGTGGTATAATATAAGTAAGAAAAATAAGGAGGTAATTACGATGCTAACTTATAAAAATATTTTAATAGCCGTCGATGGATCACATGAAGCTGAATGGGCCTTTAACAAAGCAGTGGATGTGGCAAAACGTAATGATGCAAAATTAACAGTGGTGAATGTCATTGATTCAAGAACATATTCTTCATATGAAGTGTATGATGCTCAATTTACTGAGAAGTCAAAAAATTTCTCAGACGATTTATTAAAAGGTTATAAAGAAGTTGCTACAAATGCTGGTGTGAAAAACGTTGAGACACGTTTAGAATTTGGTTCACCAAAAGCTATTATACCTAAAAAGCTAGCAACAGATGTAGATGCTGACTTAATTATGTGCGGTACTTCAGGGTTAAATGCCGTCGAAAGATTTATCGTTGGTTCAGTATCTGAAGCAATTGTTCGCCATTCTCCATGTGATGTGTTAGTGGTTCGTACAGAAGAACTTCCTGAAGATTTCCAACCTCAAGTTGCCACTGATGAGTTTAGATCTCAATATCAAGCTCACTAAATAGTTTTTAATTTATAGGGCTGATTGAACAAGATAATTACGAAAAGAGCTTGAGACGTTAATAGATGTCTCAAGCTTTTTTCAATTAAACAGTAGCTGTAAAGCCCCTCTCCTCATTTTAAATTTCAAAAAACTTCATTTCACTCACTACTTTACAATATAGTCATTGAAATTTTAATTTCATTTCACACCTATCCTTTATACTTAATTTAATACTTTTAAATTAAGGAGCATGTAAATATGAAAATGATTTATAAATCATTCGCAATAAGTTTATTAGCATTAACTACTTTGAGTCACACATATAATAGTCAAGTTAGTGCAAAGGCTAAAGTATCCGAACACGCAACACAATCCGTAGACGACCTTAGATTTATAGGTAGTCAAATTGTGCCATATAACACTCAATTCGATCATACAAAAGTTGGCGGTATTTCTGGAATTACCTATCAACCAACAACTCATCGTTGGTTATTAATAAGTGATGATCGTTCAGAACAAAATCCTTCTAGATTCTACGAAGCAAAACTAAACTATAACCAAAATCATTTTAATAAAATTAAGCTACAATCTATGCACTTTCTAAAACAGCCGAATGGTTCAAACTATACTAACAAGAACCATTACAAAGACAATCCACAAGATATCGTTGCTGATCCAGAATCTATTCGCTTCGACCCTTTATACAAACAAATCATGTATACAAGTGAAGGTGATCGTAGTTTAGGCCTAAATCCTTTTATCCGTTTAACTTCGTTACAGGGCGACTTTATTACAGAAATACCTATAAGCCACACACAAAAAATGGATCAACATGCAAAACATGGTTTCCGTAATAATCTCGCATTAGAAGGAAGTACATTTTCAGCAGATGGGCATTCTATTTGGACAGCAACAGAAGCGCCTTTAATACAAGATGGTAAATCCCCTACACCTACAACAGAGGGATTATCTCGCATCACACAATATGATAGACAAGGACGCTTATTAAACGAATATGCATATCGTTTAGATGCTATACCGAAATCACCTGGTAAGGGTAAGGAAGCTGAAAATGGCGTTTCTGAATTATTAGCAATTAACAATCATGAATTTTTAACTTTGGAACGCGCAAGTGTGCAATCTTCTGATAATTCATATCACAATTATGTACGCATTTATAAAATAAATACCGACCAAGCTACAGATATTAAAAATCAAGAGTCATTAAAGCAAACTAAGATTCACCCTGTAAAAAAAGAACTCATCGTTGATTTAAATAAAGAAGATATTGGTCACATAGATAATATCGAAGGTATTACATTTGGTAAACAATTACCAAATGGACACGACAGCATTGTTATAGTTGCTGACAATAATTTTAATAAGGCTCAAAAGCAACAATTTATGGCGTTTGAAGTTATTCCAAAATAACAAAAAAGGCATTTTCCGATTTTGGAAAATGCCTTTACTTATTTAAATATAATTTATTTAAGATCACCAAAATTGATAACGTCACGCGCAATCATAACTTCTTCATTTGTTGGAATAACGATAACTTTAACTGGTGAGTGTGGGTAGTTAATAAATGCTTCTTCACCATGAATGCTTTCATTTTTCTTAGCATCCCAATATACTCCCATAAATTCTAATCCTTCTAACACTTTAGCTCTTACAACATCAGAATTTTCACCAACGCCTGCTGTAAATACGATAACATCTACACCATGCATACGTGTCGCATAAGAACCGATATATTTGTGAATACGTGAAGCGAAGACATCGAGTGCTAATTGAGCTCTATCTTTGCCCTCTTCAGCTTCTCCTTGAATATCTCTTAAATCACTAGATGTACCAGAGATACCAAGTAATCCTGATTCCTTATTCAACGTATTTAAGACTTCTTCAGCATTCTTACCTGTTTTTTCCATGATAAACGGAATTAATGCAGGGTCAATGTTACCTGAACGTGTTCCCATTGTCACACCAGCTAAAGGTGTGAAGCCCATGGATGTATCTACAGATTCTCCACCATCGATAGCAGCTATAGAGGCACCATTACCAATATGACAAGAAATAAGACGTAATTCTTCAATTGGTTTACCTAAAATATCTGCTGCACGTTGAGAGACATATTTATGGCTCGTACCGTGGAAACCATATTTACGAATACCATAATCTTTATAATATTGATAAGGTAAACTATACAAGAACGATTTTTCAGGCATTGTTTGATGGAATGATGTATCAAACAATGCGACATGTGGAATTTCCGGTAATAATTTACGGAAAGCGCGGATACCCATTAAGTTAGCTGGGTTGTGTAAAGGTGCTAATTCACTTAAACTTTCAATTTGCTTTTCTACTTCATCAGTTATATAAACTGACTCTGGGAATAATTCGCCACCATGTACAACTCGGTGTCCAGTACCATTAATGTCATAAATACTATCAATGACACCATGTTTTTTGAAACTATCTAACATGATATTAACTGCTTCTTCGTGATCAGCAATATCATTTGTTTCTTTAATTTTATCCCCATTTACTTCAATAGTGAATACTGAATCTTTTAATCCAATACGTTCAACAAGTCCCTTAGTTACAATTTTTTCTTCCGGCATTTCAATAAGTTGAAATTTCAAAGATGAACTACCAGCATTTATAGCCAAAATCAATTTTGACATAAGCATAATGCCTCCATTTTCAAATAAGTTTTATATCCATTACTATTTAATCATTAATACAGTATGAATTCAAGAATATTACAGTTTAATTTTCAGGATGATTTTCTTGCATCCATGCATTTAAATCTTGTAAAAATGCTTGGAACTGTTGTGGGCTCTTGAAATCTGGTATATTTGCTAATAAAACTTCGACTGGTTTCGTCACATTCGTTTCTTTTTTCTGTAATACAAGGATAGATTTACGTGCTTTTTCATTTTTAAATAAGGTTGATGGTAAATTTAAGAATGCTTGCATTTCTGTCTCTGTAGCAATGAAATTTTGCAACTGTTTCACATTTTCACCTTCAAAAATATTGCTTGGAACAACTAAAAATGCATAACCAGATGCTTTCATAGCTGTAATAGCTTGCTCTATCAATAAGAAATGAGAATAACTGTGCCCTTCATCGAAACCAAGTGCCATTTCTTTACTTCTATCATCAACAGGATAGTATCCAATTGGTAAATCCCCGATTACAACGTCTGCGTCTTCGAAAGGTAAAGGCATAATTGCATCTTGAGGATAAACATCAAACGGTATTTCTAAAAAGTTAGCCAAATGGACACTTACTCTAGAAAGTACTGGATCTACTTCTACTAAGTGATGCATTAAAGTGTGATCTGAAAGCACCTCGTGTACCGAAGCACTTAAATGTCCAGCACCACTAGCAATATCTGCAATGTGCATTGACTCGTTATTTTTTAAGAATCGTTCAGCTAAAAAGCCTAAAATTAAGCCAATAGAATCTGGTGTAATTTGATGATTTGCTTGTATATCTTCTTTTTGCATTAGACTTAGATATGCAAACTGGAATGCTTTCCTTCTATCTTGCAATGTAGCTTGTTCTAATAACTCTCTCTTATTTGTATAAATATGCTCCATAGCAAGACCTAAATTTTCGATAAAACTTTGTCCGTTTCCATCATTTAAATCCTTTGCTTTTTCATCTAATGTTTTGAATAACTGCTCCATTACTGTTTCTTCTTGTGTCATTTAATAGTCCTTTCTAAAAAAACTGCCCATAATTTAATTGAAATCAAGCCAGTTTATACTAACTTATTTTACCAAATAATTATGGACAGTAATTTTTATAATGTCAATGATACTGTTTGCTTGTGCAACAATATATTTAACTTATTATATATATTGCAAAACGTAATTAAATATTACGATATGCTTCTAATGCTGATTCAAAGTCTGGGAAATCTGTACCTTCAGAAACAATCTCTGAATATACGACTTTATTATTTTTATCTAATACAAAAACGGAACGTGCAAGTAAACGTAATTCTTCCATTACGACACCATAGTTTTTACCAAAAGATAAGTCTTTATGGTCACTTAATGTAATCACGTTATCTAATCCGTTCGATGCACACCATCTTTTTTGTGCGAATGGTAAATCAACTGAAACAGTTAATACAACGCCATCTTCTTGTGAAGCTTCTTCGTTAAATTTACGCGTTTGTTGATCGCAAACACCTGTATCTATAGATGGTACAACACTAATTAATTTCTTTTGACCATCATAAGTTGATAAGTTTACTTCATTTAAATCATTATCTAGCAAAGTGAATTCTGGAGCTGTTTCACCTGTTTTCACTTGCGAACCTAATAAAGTAATTGGTTCTTGTTTGAATGTAATTTGCGCCATTAGAACGCCTCCTAAATTATAAATGTGTACTTCAATTATTATAACGCTTTAGAATTATGAATGATACTATTCTACCTGTAATAAGTGTTAATCTACTTTAAATAAAAAAATTTTTCAAATTTATTTTTTATGACCACCGTATCTGCGAAATAATCATGTATACCTCTATGCTTTTTAGTAAAAATTGTCACTAAATAAGGCAAGTTTGCAAATACACCGCTAATAATACGTCCAATCCATTCTCTAAACAGTACATCTGTCCACGTTAGCTGTTGTCTGTCCATGCGCTCTACTCTGATATTGCAAATCATTTTACCAAGTGTTTGTTTAAAATATTTTGTCATTAATACAAAATACAAATAAAATACTAATGCATCCAACAGATGACCCACACTAAAATAATCAATCCATAGTTTTACTGAATCTAAATTTGTGAAATGATAAATCGGTTTTAAGATCAAACTATGTACTCCGAAAATGATTAACAAATCTATTATGAAAGCACAAAATCTAATACCAAAACCAGCATATAAAGCTTTTAACATTTGTTCATGATACAGTGCATCTGTATCTATTTTTTGTGCACTATCTTTTGTATATTCTGAAACACTGTCTTGTATGTTTTCCATAATTTCACCTAACCTTCGTAAAGATACATAGGTTCAGTTTTAGTATCATTTGTAATGATTGATTTCACATCTTTGATTTCATTTGTAAACTGAGAAATGCTTGATTTCACATTATACATTGATGAGAACCAACCACCGTCTGTGCTATATTCAAACACTTCTGCGTCCTTAGCATTAATATCTTTTTTCAATGCTTTGACAGTTTGATCTTCGTAACCAATTTCGTCAATCAGACCATTACTTTTCGCTTGTTGCGCGCTATAAATTCGACCATCTGCCAGCTTTCTAACTTTACTTTCTGGCATATCTCGACCGTCTTTTACAATATTAACAAATCTATTGAAGCTATCATCTAAAACAGATTGTAAGATATCTCTTTCTTCGCTTGTCATTTCTCTTGAACTGCTTAAAATATCTTTATGTTCACCTGATTTGATTACGTTTTGTTTGATACCTAAATTCTTTTGTAATCCTGAGTAATCGATACTAGACATAATCACTCCGATTGAACCAGTCATTGTTTGTGGACCTGCATAAATCTTATCTGCAGGTGCTGAAATATAATATCCACCTGACGCAGCCATGCTATCCATATGGACATAAATCTTTTTATGTTTTTGTTTAATTTCTTTTATCTTTTCATATATTTCATCACTTGGATATGTACCACCACCGGGTGTATTGACCGTTAACAGCACACCTTTTATAGAATCATCTTTTTTCACATTATCCAACTGTTTTAAAAATGCTTCATGGTTATATCCTTCACCACCGAACAGGCCACCACCAGTACCTTCAGTAATTTCACCATTTAATGTTAGATGAGCGATACGTTTGCTGGAATTACCTTCTTTTTCTACTTTCTCTGTAAAAGGATTCGTATCAGATGTAGTTGATTCACTAAATAAAGATGAAACAACAGCTGAAATAGAACTCATTATTATACCACCTAGAACGATCACAACTGCAAGTATTAAGGCGATAATACGCTTTTTCGACATTCATCGTCACTCCCATATATTTTCTATTGATTCCTTCTTCATTTAAACACAATTAAATCCTAAATGTATACCTTAAATAAGATTAATAATGAGAGCATAGTAAGAAATCAATCCATTTTGATTTCTTACTATGCTCTCAACAATTCATCATTTACTTTAGACCATACTGTTTCTTATTGATAAACACTTTCTGTTAAAATCCAATCACGAGTTTGACTCAAAACTACTACAAAAATGAGACTTATGTATTTATAACAGATTTTATATACTGTACTAATTGATAGCTATATGATTTGCATTAAATAATCATAAGCATTTTTCAAGATTAATATTGCAGTCACGACTATAAATAATACTTTGACGTAGCCCACACCTTTTTTTATAGCAAACATAGCACCTACATAAGAACCACATATCATACTTACAGCCATAATCAAGCCATAAAAATAATCCACTTGGCCTAAGCATATAAATAAGAGGAGTGCACCTAAATTGGAGGCAAAGTTTAACACTTTCGCATTACCTGCCGCGCCTAAAAAATCAAAACCAAACATTAGTAAAATAAAGAGCATAAAAGAACCCGTTCCGCCACCTAAAAATCCATCATAAAAGCCTATTAAACACATGAGTAAAGCAAATAGTATTGCTTTCCCAAAAGTTAATTTGGTAAAAGTACGGACGTTACCCCAATCTTTTTTCATAATCGTGTAAATCATCACAATGGTTAATATGACAATAACAACTGGTTTTAAGAGCTCTGAAGGTAAGAATGTGGCGATACTGGCGCCACCAATAGCGAATACAAATACAAATGGAAATAATTTACCAACAATTTTCAAATCCACATTGCCAGAACGCAAAAAGCGAAATGCACTTGTCAAAGAACCGAATGCACTTGCTAATTTATTTGTTCCTAATGCTGTGGATGGCGGCATACCAACTGCAAGCAATGCAGGTATTGATATTAAACCACCACCGCCTACAACTGCATCAATAAATGCAGCCAAAAATCCAAGAAGAATAATGATGATTACAATTGAAACATCCCACTCTAACATTTAACCAACCCCTTTATTTATTAAAAAATATATATTCCATGACACTTTAATATATTAAAATAAATCGTCAGCTAGTGCTTGTGTTGCTGTATCTTTTTCACTTTGGTAATCACTAGTAATAAGCAATGTTTCAATACCATCTACAGCTTGTTGTACTAATGGTTCAAAATCATAACCAATTTCATATTTTTCTACTTTTTCAATATCTGGTTCAGTTATAGGATTTTTTGGCGTGAAGATTGTGCAACAATCTTCATAAGGTTGAATAGACACATCAAACGTTCCAATTTCTTTCGCTTTTTTTACAATATCTTCTTTATCTAACGTTAATAACGGGCGAAGTACTGGTGTAGAAGTGACATGGTTAATAGCATACATACTTTTTAGCGTTTGACTTGCCACTTGACCTAAATTTTCACCATTTACTATCGCATGGGCATCAATATCATGAACAACTTTATCCGCAACGCGCATCATCATGCGCCTTGTTGAAGTCATTGTATAGCGTTCATGTACAACTTTATTAACTTGTTTTTGTAAATCTGTAAAAGGAACAATATGCAATTTTATGGGTCCTACATGTCCAGATAAAATGCGTGTTAATTCAATAACCTTTTCTTTCGCTTTTTCACTTGTAAATGGCGGACTATGAAAATGAATCGCTTCTACTGTAACACCTCTGCGCATAACTTCTATACCTGCAACAGGTGAATCAATACCGCCGGATAGCATAAGCAATGTCTTACCACCCGTACCTACTGGTAATCCACCTGAACCTTCAATCACTTGATCGTACATATAGATTGCATCTAAACGTACTTCAACTTTAATGTTGTGATCTGGGTTATGCACATCGACTGATAAATGGTTCATAGCATCTAAAACAGCGCCACCGACCGTGCGTTGCAATGCATACGTATCATATGAAAAGTTTTTATCTGAACGTTTTACATCAATTTTAAATGTATCACCATCTGCATATTCCTTAGCAAAGCGCACCGCTAATTCATTAGCCGCTTCTACTGTCTTTTCAATTTTTAATACGGGACTGATAGAATAAATACCGAAGACTTTTTTTAGTCGATTACACATTTCTTCAATATCTGCGCCTTCGTCTAATTCAATATACATTCTGTCTCTATTTGCCTTTACTGTATAACCTTGTAACGGCATTAATGCACGCTTTACATTAGAACGTAATTTGTTCACAAATATTTTACGGTTGGCGCCTTTTAAAGTAAGCTCACCGTACCTCACTAATATGTGATCATAAATCATACTAACAACTCCTTCACTTCTTCATATACTAATTTGAATTTTTCCTTGAATGTTTCAATATCTGCTTCAGTAGTATAGCTATCCATAGAAATACGGATACTACCTTCAATTTGCTTCGTTGGAATACCCATTGCTAACAAAACTTCATTAATACTTGCTTTTTTCGAAGAACAAGCACTCGTCGTTGATAACATGATGTCATTTTTAGAGAATGCATTCACCAATACTTCACCTTTAACACCTGCCAACCCAACATTTAAAATATGAGCAGCAGCACCCTTAGGTGAATTAACCTCAACACCACGAAATGCAACCAAATATTGGCGTAATTCATTATTAAATTCGCTTAACCGACTATTTAAATCCTGTGTATGATTAACTGCTGATTTCATCGCTTTAACGATAGCAATATCCATCGGTAAGTTAACCGTCCCACTTCTCACACCAAATTCTTGTCCACCACCATGAACAATTGGTTCTAACTGATGTATATTTCGAACAAATAAAATGCCTTGGCCTTTCAAACCATTAAATTTATGTCCGCTTAGACTAAGTGTATCTACACCTTCAAATATGAGTGGTGTTTTCCCAATAGCTTGTACTGCATCAACATGTAAATGTGCTTTAGGATATTGATGAACAATTTCTGCTATATCGGCAATCGGTTGTATTTGACCCATTATATTGTTGACATGCATACATGTAACAAGTCCTACATTATCTGACATTAATGTTTGAAGGTGATTCAAATCTATTCGACCTTCATCTGTTACATCGACATACTTCACAATAAATCCTTCGTCCTCTAGTGAACGAACCACTTCTAAAACGGAGGGATGTTCTAATAATGAAGTGATAATTTCATTGGCGAAATTCTTTTTCTTATAAGCAATACCTTTAAGTGCTATATTATTTGATTCAGTAGCACCACTTGTATAAATAATATCAAATGTATTATCTAAATTAAATAAGTCTTTAATTTGTCGTTTTGATTGTTGTAATAATTGTTCTGCTTGTAAACCTGCTTGATGTGGACTATTAGGATTAAAATATAATGATTGATTCACTTTAATAAAAGTATCTAACACATCTTGATTAGGCTTCGTTGTTGCAGCGTTATCAAGGTATATCAATGTTTTCACTCCAATTTTTTCTTGTAGTTTATTTGAGCTCCGAAAAGCGTCGGGTTTTAAAATTTTATATCTTAATCGGAATATGCTACATATAAACATTTCACTTAACAGAATATATGCATGCGCTCCACCTATTGATTTTAATGATTTAACATTAATACATTTTATAACTAAATTAGATTGAATATACGCACTTAAATACATTTTCATATGTTTTAACTATCCGATTAAAACTTACACTGTTAGCATTATACTCGCTTTTACTAAAAATAAAAGAGACTGAGACATAAATCATATAATTGTTAAATAATTTACGATACTAGCTTGTTCATCATGGGATTAAATAAAAATCAATTCACATTCAATGCACACTTCACGTATTCAAATCGATGAACATGCATTACAAATAAAACGCTATGTATCGACTGTCCGTTTTTTTAAATTAACAATCCTCATTCGAATCAACGATCGCAAAAAAGACTCGAGACAATCAGTGTCTCGAGTCTTTTCTAATCTATAGTTATGCATAATGTGTTTAATATTAACCAATAACTTTTGATTCTATTTGTTTTGTAATACCAGGCTCAACGCTTTCCAATGCTTGTTCAGAAATTTCAATTGAACGTTTATACCTATTGTTCTTAAATAAGCGTTCTGCTTCATTAAGACTTTTATCAATATTTGAACTATCTTTACGATAACGATTGCCATATTCAATTAGTTTTTCTGCATAAACTGCATTAACAAGTACATCTGTAGCTTCATCATCAAATTTATTCATTTGTAGGACGACTTTAGATACTTTATCTTTTAACTGTTTGACATGAATTGGACGTACACTAAATTTCTTGTTAACTTCTCTTACTTCATAATCAATTTCATTTTTCATAATGATAAAACGTTCCGGTACACTTGGTAAATTAGAAGCAAGTAATTTTCTATATACTTCTTCTTTTTTACTTTGTACTCGTAAAATATTTTCTTCAGCTTCTGCCTCATCTTCACGCAATTGAATTAAATGATTTTGTAATTTTTCTTGTTTTTCATTAATAACAGCTACATGTTCTTCGATATATTTCAAGTTGTCTTGCACTTCACTATAACGCACTGCAGATTTCGCCATTTCACGTAAAATTTCATCATATACTGAAATCATATTTTGAATTTCATTTTCAAACTGTCTTACATTTTGTACGTCACTTTCATTTATATAATAATTTTCGCGCACATATTCAATTTCAGTTTGTAATGTATAGTTCATTTCTTTTGCTCTAAATAAATTATCTGTAATAACTTCTTTTGTTTCTTCAACATCATTTTTAGCTTTAACTTCAAGCTCGATTAGTTCGTACATTTCATCTAATCGGTCATTAATGCTGTTTAATTTTTCATTTGCTTCATCAAGTTCTAATCTGCTTATCATTGGCTCTACAAAGCTTAACTCCGTTTTTAATGTTTGAAGCGTGCTATCAATTTTGACATGATCCAAGTCGTAGCCTTCTACTTTCAAGTCTCTACAACCATATTTAATGTCTTGGAATTGGCCGGGCAATTCTTTTTGTGCTTCTTTTATTAAATCTGGAATTTCATCCATATCTGTTTTTAAATAATTCATGTCATCATTTAAAGTTTTGATATGGTCATGTGCTTGATTGAAATTACCTTCTGATTTAAGCGTTTCATAAGTTTCCATTTCTGGAACAAAAGATTCGATTTCTTGTTCAAGCGGTGAAGCTGCTTCGCCGAATTGATGTCTGTTTGCTAACACATCACGCTTCATTTCGCGGTAATCCGTTTTACATTCATTATATAAATGGTCACTTTGTTTATGTAGTCCTATAATCTCTTCTACTTGTGTAGTGAGCTCATTATAGTTCGCTTCATATTGATCCATCATTTCATGCGCTTCATCCACTTCAGTTTGAGCTTGTGAAAACTTAAATTTATCAAGCAAGCCCTCTGCATCATGAATCTTTTCTTCTACCGGTAATAAATACTGATTTTTACTATCTAACGATGATTGTTTCAATCTATCATACGTTGATTTTGTCTCACCTGTTAAGTTAAATTCTGTTAATTGAGATAAACTTTCATCGTATGGTAATTGTTCAACTTTATGCTTTCGTTCTTCAGCCTTTTCTATCATTTGGCTTTTATTTGAACGCATATAGAACAATACACCAACAATAATGAGTATAATGAATATAATTGCTAAAACGATATACAACACCATATGTTTTCTCCTCCTATTTTATCACTGTTTATTATAACGTAAGTTACCTATGCATTAAAAGAGAAAATGGATTAATTCATGTGAATATTTTTTATTTTATTTAAAATGATCTCTAATAATAATATGTATTAGGTTATTTATTATCTAACCCTTTTCAAATCAATTGATTGATTACTATTAAAACAGTCTTTATACTAAATGAAAAGTAAAAAGTGAGGTTATCTAATGACGGAAGTTAAAGAAACAAACTATAATTTATTGGAAAAACAAGTGAGTAGTTTAATAGAAGATGAGTCGAATTTAATTGCTATACTGAGTAATGTATCCGCGCTACTAAATGATTCGATTGATCAAATTAACTGGGTTGGATTTTATCTTATTGAAAACGAAGCATTAATTTTAGGGCCATTCCAAGGTCATCCTGCATGTGTTCATATCGCAATCGGCAAAGGTGTATGCGGTACTGCTGTTTCTGAAGAACAAACACAACTTGTAGATGATGTGAATGCATTTCCAGGTCACATTGCTTGTGATGCGAATAGCAAATCTGAAATTGTTGTTCCACTTCGTAAAAATAACCAAATTATTGGTGTATTAGATATCGATGCGCCTATTACAAGTAGATTTACTGATGTAGACAAAAATGGCCTAGAACAAATTGTTGCTCGTATTGAAAAGCAAATATCATAATTCCATCGCAACTTGAATATGGACAAAGTCGAAAAGACTATTGACAGCAACCGATAACATGTTACAATGTACTTTGTGTGAATAAACGAAATTAGCAGTTGCGTATTAGTTGGCTCTATGTTGTTCCCAACGCGGACGTGCCGTGTAACCGTTGCTATGAGGCGAGGACACATAAAACAATATATCCAAGTAAGCATGCAACACTCTTTTTTGTTTTTTCATAACAAACAAAAGAGAAAAAGGAGGAGTCTTATTATGGCTCGATTTAGAGGTTCAAACTGGAAAAAATCACGTCGTTTAGGTATCTCATTAAGTGGTACTGGTAAGGAATTAGAAAAACGTCCTTATGCACCAGGTCAACACGGTCCTAACCAACGTAAAAAATTATCAGAATATGCATTACAATTACGTGAAAAACAAAAATTACGTTACTTATATGGAATGACTGAAAGACAATTCCGTAATACATTCGAAATCGCTGGTAACCAACATGGTGTCCACGGTGAAAACTTCATGCAATTATTAGCTGCTCGTTTAGATGCAGTTGTATATTCATTAGGTTTAGCGCGTACACGTCGTCAAGCTCGTCAAATCGTTAACCACGGTCACATCGAAGTAGATGGCAAACGTGTTGATATTCCATCATACACTTTAAAACCTGGTCAAGAAATCTCAGTTCGTGAAAAATCTTTAAAATTAGATATCATTGCTGAATCAGTTGAAATTAACAATTTCGTACCAGACTACTTAGAGTTTGATGCAGATAACTTAAAAGGTAAATATATCCGCGTTCCAGAACGTAGTGAATTACCTGCTGAAATCAATGAACAACTTATCGTTGAGTACTACTCAAGATAAACATTGTCTTTTCAACCAAGAAGTCCTTTACGGATTTCTTGGTTTTTTTATTTTGGTTTTTAATACAAACTGACATACACCCCTATTATATGTAACGTCTTAATTTACAAACCTTCTGACATTTCGTATGCTATAAGTATAGAGGAGTGTTAATCTTGATTATTAGAGCATTAGAAGAAACAGATTTAGATTTCGTTCATCACTTAAATAATGAATATTCTATTATGTCATATTGGTTTGAAGAACCCTATCAATCATTAAGTGAGCTTCAATCTTTATATAAAAAACATATCTTAGATGAATCAGAACGCCGATTCATTATCGAACACGACCATATACGAATTGGTGTTGTAGAATTAGTAGAAATTAATTTTATACATAGTAACTGTGAGATTCAAATCATTGTTGATCCAAAATTCAGTGGTAAAGGCTTTGCTAAGAATGCCTTTAAAATGGCCATTGATTATGCATTTCTTGTACTAAATTTACATAAAATATATTTGTTTGTAGATGTAAGCAATGAAAAAGCTGTCCATATTTATAAAAGTCAAAACTTCACTATTGAAGGTACCTTACAAGAACACTTTTATACTAGAGGCGAATACAGTGATTGTTTTGTAATGGGATTACTAAAAAAGAACTGGATAAATCACCATGATAATGATTTATCACACATTCGTTAGTTAGCTACGAGTTAAAATATACATTAAAAGTAATGATTTTTAATATAACAACTGTATAGTTGTTATATCCCAGTATCCACAAAATTAAAAGAAGGTGAGCTTTTCTTTTGCTCATTCATATATCTTACTATTCCTTTTCAAAGGCATAAAAGCGCCGAGACATACATTGCTGTCTCGGGCACTTTTATGTCTAATTTAATACTAATATAAATAACTTTATACAAACTGTTTCATTTCAATTTTAAATTAATTTATAAGTGTTTCTGGATTATCTGATATTAACCCATGAACTCCTAACGTTATGAGTCTGTTGGCCGTTTCAGAGTCATTTACTGTATACGGCATCACCATTAATCCATTCTTATTTGCTCTTTTTAAAAATGTTTCATTCACTAATGAAAACTGTGGATTGATATACTGTGCGTATTTACTGATTTGTTTAAATTTAGGTAAGCTGTACCAATATTTTTTCTTACTAATTAAAACACCTAACTTATACCCCTTCTTTAAGTTATATATTTTTTGAATCATTTGTTGATCAAATGATTGAATAATCACCTTTTCTTTAGGCATTTCATATGCCTCCAATTTATTGAGAAGTTCTATTTCTATATTTGGATATAATTTAGGGTATTTGAGTTCTATCAATAATTTTTGAGGGGCTTCTTTAACCATTGCTAAGACATCATCTAACTTCATGATTATTTGCCCTTTAAATGCCTCGTCTTTATATATGCCAAAGTCAAATTGTCGCAAAGCTTCTAATGTATACGCCTTTACTTTTCCTTTGCCATTAGATGTACGGTCTATCGTCTTATCATGAATGACTACAAGATGATTATCTATTGTTCTATGTATATCTATTTCCAACATATCTATATTGCTAGTTAAGGCAGCTTCCAACGCGATGCGTGTATTTTCTGGATACTTAGTAGCCAATCCGCGATGTGCAACTAATACAAATTGTTGGCGATTAAATTTGTTATCTTGCAAACCTTCCTCCTACTTTCTTTATCTCTCAATTTCAACTAAACTTAAGTTATCACATTTAATCAGGAGGTCAATCGATATGGTCCAACATGAATTTAAAGTACAAACAAATTGGAATGGTGGTCGTGACACAGTCGGCAACTTACAAGGCGATATTTTAGAAGAGCAAATTTCTATTCCATCGGGTTTAGGGGGTAATGGTACAGGAACTAATCCAGATGAATTGCTTGTTTCTGCTGCTTCTTCTTGCTATATCATTTCATTAGCAGCTGTTTTGGAACGTTCTGGTTTCACAGATATTAAAATCGCTCAATCATCGATTGGTACAGCTATTTTTGAAAATGCAAAGTTTCGCATGGATAATATCGTACACTATCCAGAAATTTATGTATCTCAAGAACAAAAAGATAATTTAACTAAGAAACTCCCTAAATTGTTAAAGGTTGCAGACAACAATTGCATGATTTCTAATTCCTTGAGAGGAAACGTTGAAGTAAAAATAGTACCAAAAATAAAATAATTTCAAAAAATTTTTATATGTGGCGGAATATGATTAAATTAACAATGAATACCCTTACATAATTTTTAGATTGATTCTATTTCGCCCTTTTTTCTAACTAAAAGCTTTTTTATTTTCTGAAAATTTGCTAAACTTGTACAATCTTAAGCATTGGGGGAATTAGTCATGAAATATTATCATCCATTGTTACTTACACCAGGACCTACACCAGTACCAGAACAAATATTACACGCAACACAATTACCTATGGTTGGACACCGATCAAGTGATTTTGAATCAATAGCGGAGGAAGCATTTCGCGCACTAAAACCTATCTTTGGTGCTAAAAACGATGTCATCATCTTAACTTCAAGCGGTACAAGTTCTCTTGAAGCAAGTATGCTAAACCTAGCTAACCCAGAAGATGATATTGTGATTATTGTTTCCGGTGCATTCGGTAATCGCTTTAAACAAATTGCTGAATCCTATTATAAAAATGTACATATTTTTGAAGTCGAATGGGGTAAAGCTGTCAATGTACCCGATTTTATAGATTTCTTAAAATCTTTGAATAGACAAGTCACAGCTGTCTACAGTCAATATTGTGAAACATCAACCGCCGTCTTACATCCTGTGAATGAATTAGGTCATGCTTTAAAAAATTATGATCCATCCATTTTTTACGTTGTCGACGGTGTAAGCTGTATTGGTGCTGTTGATGTGGATTTAGAACGAGATCAAATTGATGTACTTATTTCAGGAAGTCAAAAAGCAATTATGTTACCACCAGGATTGGCATTTGTCGCATATAATGATCGTGCGAAAGCTAGATTTGCCGAGGTCACTACACCACGTTTCTATTTAGATTTAAATAAATATCTAAAATCACAAGCTGAACATTCAACACCCTTTACGCCGAATGTTTCATTGTTTAGAGGGGTCAATGCTTATGCACAATTAGTAAATGAAGAAGGATTTGAACAAGTTATACGTCGTCATTACGCTATTCGCGATGCGTTAAGACAAGCGTTAACCGCTTTGGATTTAAATCTTCTTGTAGACGAAGCTTATGCTTCTCCTACCGTTACTGCCTTTATACCGAATTCAAAAGAAGAATTAAATTATATTAAAACAGAACTAAAAAAACGTTTCGCCATCACCATTGCAGGCGGTCAAGGCCATTTAAAAGGAGAAATTTTACGCATTGGTCATATGGGGCAAATCTCACCTTTCGATATATTACAAGTCGTATCAGCTTTAGAAATTCTCTTAACAGAATATAGAAATCAATCTTATATTGGCACAGCCATTACTCAGTATACGGAGGTTATCAAAGCATATGTATAAAATTTTAGTATCAGATCCAATCTCACCAGAAGGTTTAAAAAGCTTAATCGATCACAATGATTTTGAAGTTGTCATCGATACAGAGTTAGATGAAGCAGAACTTATTAATCAAATTGCAGATTATCAAGCACTTATCGTTCGTAGTCAAACGCAAGTAACTGAGGCAATCATTGAAGCTGCCCCAAATTTAAAAGTGATTGCGAGAGCCGGTGTTGGTGTAGATAACATCGATGTCGATGCAGCGACAAAACATGGTGTGATTGTTATTAACGCACCTGATGGTAATACAATTTCTGCAACAGAACATTCAATGGCAATGATTTTATCCATGGCTCGTAATATTCCTCAGGCACATCAATCGTTGAAAGATGGCAAGTGGGATCGTAAGACATATCGCGGAACTGAACTTTACAATAAAACGCTTGGCGTCATTGGTGCCGGTAGAATTGGTTTGGGTGTCGCTAAACGTGCACAAAGCTTTGGGATGCACATTTTAGCATTTGATCCTTATCTTTCTGAAGATAAAGCGAAAGAATTGAATGTCACTCGAGCTACTGTTGAAGAGATTGCAGAGCAATCAGATTTCGTTACAGTTCACACGCCACTTACACCAAAAACAAAAGGCATTGTAGGTAAAGCATTTTTCGAGAAAGCTAAACCAAATTTGCAAATTATAAATGTAGCACGTGGTGGTATTATTGATGAAGCCGCTTTGGTTGATGCGCTTAATCAAAATCAAATACAAAGTGCGGCAATAGACGTATTTGAAAGTGAGCCAGCAACGGAATCCCCTCTTGTAAATCATGAAAAAATTATTGTAACGCCACACCTTGGAGCTTCAACTGTGGAGGCACAAGAAAAAGTTGCAGTATCAGTAGCAAATGAAATTGTTGATATATTTGAAAATGGTAATGTATTCAATGCGATTAATGCACCGAAAATGACTTATAGTGAAATTAATGATGAATTAAAACCATATATTGAATTAAGTCAACTTACCGGTGAAGTTGGTATACAATTGCTTGAAAAAGCACCCCGTGAATTGCATATTAAATATGAAGGCGACATTGCTCTGGATGACACAAGTTTACTTACGCGTACGCTCGTATCAGGTGTATTAAAACAAGATCTAGCAGAACGTGTAAACTTAATTAATGCACTCGTACTTCTTAATGAACAAGGTGTGTCTTATAATATTGAAAAAAATGCAAAACATCGTGGGTTTAGTAACTATATTGAATTAACCCTTATAAACAAAGATACACAAATTAAAATAGGTGCTACAGTATTAAATGGATACGGCCCTAGAATAGTAAGAATCAATGACTATCCCGTTGACTTTAAACCAGAGCGCCATCAGCTTGTCATCAATCATAATGATAAACCAGGTATTGTAGGTCGTACTGGTCAAATTCTAGGGGAATATGGCATTAATATTGCTTCTATGCACCTCGGTCGTATTAATCAAGGTGGTAACGCATTGATGATCTTATCCATTGATCATCCAGTTACTGATGATGTTATAGATGGCTTATATGAAATTGAAGGTTTCAATTTAATTAGAAGCGTTGAACTTGAAATAGAACCAGATGCAAATTATATTATTTAAATAAATAATAAAAGCAGCTTAATCCTTATAAAGCGAAGGGTTAAGCTGCTTTTTTGTCTAATATACGATTGTAACAGGTTATTTTTACAATAAAATATTTCTAATCTCACCTACATGATCGACAATATAATCAGCACCATAATCTACTAATTCATCACGTGCATGTATACCTTTCAAACCTGTTAACGGTCCGATAAATGTTGCTCCTATCTTTTTCGCACTCAATAAATCTGCTAAAGAGTCGCCAACAACAAAGACTTCATCTTTGTCTACACGATTTTCTTGATTAGTAGCATAGTGTCTATATTTATCTTGATGGTTCCCTTCCAATGTCGCTAAATAGCTAAATGGATTAGGCTTACCTAGTGGCTTTAATTCTGGATATAAATCTTCTGCAATTAAAACTTCACTGGCAGTTACAATATGTACTTCATCAAAGTAAGACTTAATACCTATTGTTTCAAAAGGCACTATTGTTTCAGTTCTCGGTCTGCCAGTTGCTATGGCAATATGATAATTTGCCGACTTTAAATCTTCTAATAATTGCTTAATCTCTGATACAGGTCGTAACACGACTTCATTATATATATAGCCATGTTTAAAGTCAGACCGATTTTCTTTCTTTTCTACCTCGTTGAAAAGTTGATGTCCTAAATACCATTCTTGATAAACTTCTTGTGCAAGCATCCAGAACGGACTTTTCAGTTCAAATACGGCTGTTTTTGTCGTATTTAATTGTTCACTCGCATAATGTATTAAATCTTGATAAATATTTTCCTTACCTGCTGTTACACCATCTAGGAATGATAGTGGCAATGTAAAATCTAAAGAAACATTTTCAATTTTTTCACCTATCCACTGAAACGTCTCTTGTCCAAATTGATTAGAATCGAGCACGCGATTGACATCTTCAGAAGGCAATGTCTTACAAATTTCAATAAAATGGATTGCCAAAACGACAAACAACATATCCCAATTGGAATTTAAGCCTAACGATTTTAATTTAGTTAATATTTCATCATGATAAAAAACAATATCTCTTATTTCAGAGATTTTTGCATCACTTAAATTTTCAAACTGTACAGTTGTATCTAAACCTATGTATGACTCACTCATCAGGATTTCATAAACAGTTAGTGCAGATACATCAAAACACCTTTCTTCACTTAAAAAAACACCATCAACATCAAATAATACCGACTTCATTATACCAACTCTCCTTTAATCAGAAAATTCTGATACTAGTATATCGTACTATCTTACTATGAAAAGAGCAATGTATTTTCAAGATAAATCATGTGAAAATAAAAGCGGTCAAAGATAAAATTTTTAAATTATTTAAATTTTTCCTTTTCCAATAATGAAGCGATTAAAAAGTCTGAGACAATGATGGATGTCTCAGACTTATCAAGCATTGTATTTAATTTTCCATTTGTACTTCTATTTCATCAGCGATTTGCTGTACCTGCGTACCAATAATGACCTGTGTATTATGTTTACCACTTTGTGTAACACCTACAGCACCTGCGCCTTTAATTTTAGCTTCATCAATTGCGCTATTATCATGCAATTCCATTCGTAAACGTGTTGCACAGTTTGTTAATGACATAATATTTTCCTTGCCGCCAAGACCTTCTAAAATTTGTTTAGCTGGTTGCGAATATTTATTTGTCGATTTAGTTTGTATTTCATTTTCATCAACATCAGCTGTTGTAGCTTCATCTGATGTTGGATCAGGAAGTAAATTATCGCCACGTCCTGGTGTGTTTAATTTCAGTACTTTTATAGCAAGTCTAAATACAACATAATAAATAACAAAGAATACTAAGCCTTGTACAAGTAGCATATAAGGTTGATTAGATACTGGATTGATTAATGACAAGACATAGTCAATTAATCCTGCACTAAATGAAAATCCAGCTGTCCAGTGAAATAGTGCTGCTATAAACATAGATAAACCCGTTAATAATGCATGGATAACAAAAAGTATTGGTGCAACAAACATAAATGAAAATTCAATAGGTTCGGTAACACCTACAAAAAATGCTGAAATTGCGCCACCAAACATTAAACCATATACACGTTTTTTCTGTTTTGATTCTGCAGTATGATACATAGCTAAAGCTGCTGCTGGAATACCAAACATCATAACTGGGAAAAACCCAGCCATGTATCGTCCTGTAACACCATGAACTGCACCATCGCCAGTTTGGAATTTTGCAATATCATTTATACCTGCTAAATCAAACCAAAATACTGAGTTTAAAGCGTGATGTAAACCTGTCGGAATTAACAAACGGTTGAAGAAACCATACAAGAATGCACCTACAGGGCCTAAGTCTAAAATCCATGTCCCAAATATAACGATTGCTGAAAAAATGAACGGCCAAACAAATAACATGATTACAGCCAAAATAATACTAAAAAAAGCTGTTAAAATCGGTACTAATCGCTTACCACTAAAGAAGGATAAAGCTGTTGGTAATTCTGTTTTACTGAATTTATTGTAGGTATATGCTGCAATTAAACCTATAATTAAGCCGATAAAAACATTTGAATTATTCATTTGTTCAAATGCTGCATCCACACCCGTCTCTTTAACCCCCAGTAACGGCGCCAATTTTTCTGGACTCAATACTACTGTCGTTAAAAAGAAACCTACAGCTGCCGCAAGTGCTACAGCCCCATCATTTTTCTTAGCCATACCTAATGCTACCCCAATAGCAAAGAGGATACCAAGTTGCTCAAGTATCGTAGAACCTGCAGAAGAAAAGAATGCAGCTACTGTCGGTAATATCCCCAATGCCAATAATGCGTTACCGATACCTATTATGATTGCTGCTGCTGGTAAAACTGCAACCGGTAGCATAAGAGATCTACCTAGTCTTTGAAAGAAACTAAACATAACAATTCCCCATTTCAAATAGTTAATTACATATAAAAAACACCACATGCACAATATAGTCCACGTGGTGTATGTAAACGATTTACTCGCTGTCATTGTACAATTACATAATAACACATAATTTAAAAATTACGTATAAAAATATAATAGTCTTACTATTTCAAAAACATTGAATATTAATTATTATTTTTTACATAATCATTTAATTCCGATTGTAATTGTATTGTTTTTCTTTCTAATTCTTTTGTTAAATATTCTAGTTTTTCATTACGTTTCATTGTTTTTGGTAAATTTTTAGTTTCAATCGGTTCACCAAATTTAATAATGGCTTTCCCAGTAACTAAACCTTTGATCTTTTTAGGACCCACATATGCTGCTGGTAATATTGGGGCTTGCGCCATTAAAGCAATCGTTACTGCACCCCTTTTCATTGGTGCACCTTCATCATATTTCATACGATGCCCTGTTGGAAAAATACCAACTGTTTTATTTTCTTTTAATAACTTAATGGGTTTTTTTAGTGTACTCGGTCCCGGATTTTCTCTATCGACTGGAAACGCATTAAGAGAAGATAAAAACTTGCCAAACCATTTGTTATTAAACAATTCTTTCTTCGCCATATAATGAATTTGATTTGGATAAATTGCAGTTCCTAACATAATCACTTCATTATAGCTTTCATGAGTACATGTCACAACATATCTATGAAGTTGCGGAATATTTTCTTTTCCTTGAACTTCTAATGATTTACTTATTTTCAGTATGATCAATTCCAATAGACCACTTATAAATTTATACATCTTCACACCTACTTCGTTTTGCTAATATTTACTTATTGATTTTATCATTTAGTCTTATTATGAACAAGGAGATTTATATTTCAGTCTAAAGTCGTATAGTGATATACTAGAAAAAGTTGTATAAAACTTTCATAATAGGATATAGAGTAATTATCGGAGGTAGTATATGTCAGAATTTAACAATGAAAATAATACAAATCAGCAACCAACACAAACGACTCAGCCATCAAAAAAGAGATTCAAACCTAAATTCCCGTGGTTTAAAACCATAATTGTTGCCTTAGTTGCAGGCATTATCGGTGCCTTAATTGTTCTAGGAGTGGGAAGACTTATGGAAAGCACGGTACTTGATAATGGTGGTTCCGATGTGAACGAAGCTTCTAATCATAATAGCGGTGGAAATACCTTAGATGGTAAAAGCGATAAATATGATTCAGTTAATCAAATGATTAATGACGTCTCCCCTGCTATTGTTGGTGTAATCAATATGCAGAAAGCACAAAATTTAGATGACCTTTTAAAAGGTAAATCAAATAAATCACAAGAAGCTGGCGTTGGCTCAGGTGTCATTTATCAAAAAAATAATGGTTCTGCTTATATTGTAACCAATAACCATGTCATTGATGGTGCGAGTGAGATTAAAGTACAATTGCATAATTCTAAACAAGTCGATGCTAAATTAATCGGTAAAGATGCGTTAACAGATATGGCCGTACTCAAAATAAATGATAGCAAAGGTACCAAAGCCATTGACTTTGCTAATTCTTCAAAAGTAAAAACCGGAAATAGTGTTTTTGCGATGGGTAACCCTTTAGGCTTAGAGTTTGCTAATTCTGTAACATCAGGCATTATCTCTGCGAGTGAACGTACGATTGACACACAAACATCCGCTGGATCTAATAAAGTAAATGTACTTCAAACTGATGCGGCAATTAACCCTGGTAATTCAGGTGGTGCATTGGTAGATATCAACGGTAACCTTGTTGGTATTAATTCGATGAAGATTGCAAGTGAACAAGTTGAAGGTATCGGCTTTGCAATACCTAGTAACGAAGTAAAAGTAACCATTAAAGAACTTGTAGAAAATGGTAAAATAGAACGTCCTTCTATCGGCATTGGTTTACTTAACGTAAGTGAAATTCCAGAACAGTATAAAGACCAACTGAAAACGTCACGTAAAGATGGCGTATATATCGCTAAAGTTGAAGGAAACAATGGTCTTAAAGAAGGAGACATCATTACACAAATTGATGACAAAAAAGTGAAAGAAGATACAGATGTTCGCTCCTATCTTTATGCAAATAAAAAACCCGGTGATACAGTGAATTTAACTGTAGAACGTAATGGTAAAGAACAAAATATAAAAGTAACATTAAAAGAACAAAAATCATCGAATAACAATGATAGTTCTGAAAGTGAAAGTTCGTCACCTTTTAATTAAATATAAGGTAAGCTATTTAAGTTAATATTTCATATTGGTTTTAAGTCTGGGACATCCATGAATGTCTCAGACTCTTCTTTATATATTGGATACTAAATCTTAAAAATCTATCGTACTATCAAACTATTTTTAGCACTGCTTTTTAAAACTACTTTCACATTCATATGAATTAGTAGTTCTTTAAAACAGTGAGACTTTACTTTTTCCATTCATTCGTCTACTACTCAATAGAAAAGATCGCCATCCCTTGAAACATTCATTCAAAGGATGGCGATCATGTTTAAATATGTTATTTGTAATTAACCATAAAGTATTTTTTCTTACCACGGCGAATAATCGTGAATTTATTTTCGATTTTATCTTCATTTGTAAGTTCATAATTTACATCTTGCTGTCTGATACCATTAATATAGATAGCACCATTGTTTACATCTTCTCGTGCTTGGCGTTTAGAAGATGAAATACCAGTCTCAACAATGATTTCAACAATATTTCTAGTTTCACTACTTAATTCTACTTGAGGTACATCTTTAAAGCCTTCTTTTAATTCTGAGGCAGATAGTGATTGTAAATCACCAGCAAATAGCGCTTGTGAAATACGAATAGCGTCATCTAATGCATCTTGACCATGTATAAAACGCGTAACATTTTCTGCTAAAGCCTTTTGCGCTTCACGTAAATGTGGTGCTTCATTTAATGATTTTTCTAAAGCTTCAATTTCTTCTTGTTCTAAGAAAGTGAAGTATTTCAAGAATTTAATAACATCATCATCTGTCGTGTTAATCCAGAATTGGTAAAATTCATAAGGACTGGTTTTTGCTGCATCTAACCAAACAGCGCCCCCTTCAGTTTTACCAAACTTTTTGCCGTCTGATTTTACTACTAAAGGAATAGTAAGCCCATAAGCCTCTGTTTGACCGTACATGCGACGCATTAACTCTATACCACTTGTAATGTTACCCCATTGATCTGAGCCGCCTACTTGTACCTTACAATTGTACGTTCTATTAAGATGACCAAAATCAATCGCTTGTAAAATTGTATATGTGAATTCAGTATAAGAAATACCGTGCTCTAATCGTGTTTGAATAGAATCTTTACCTAACATGTAATTCACACCTACATGTTTACCATAATCACGTAAAAAGTCGATTAAAGAAATTTGTCCTAACCAATCTTTATTATTAACAAGTTTTGCACCTTTTTCAGTATCAAATTCAAATATTTTATGCATTTGTTTATAGATACCTTGTACGTTTGTTTCGACCTGTGCTTCAGTTTGTAAAGTACGTTCTTCAGATTTACCAGAAGGATCGCCAATCATACCTGTCCCACCACCAATTAATACAAGTGGGCGATGTCCATGCTCTTGAAAGCGGCGTAGTGTTAAAAATGGTAATAAATGACCGATATGCAAACTATCTGCTGTTGGATCTGCACCACAATATAATGTCACTTGCTCTTTGTTCAAGATGTTTTCTATTCCAGACTCATCTGTTTGTTGATAGATTAAACCTCTCCATTTTAAATCTTCTAATAGTGCGTTTGTCATTGTATCAACCTCCTGTATTAATTAAGATATCGCTTTGAATAAAAGTTCGAGTTAAGTAGTATGTGTTAAATTGCAACATATATAGATTTCTAAAAAAATAGAAAAACGCCCTTACAAATTAATGTAAGGGCGCATGCGCACGGTACCACCATACTTTAAGTCAAATAACTTTATTAATGATACGTTCATTAACTAAAACGTTTGGATTCATTAAAAACTTAAGGTGTATTCACAAATTATGTAACATTAGTTCACAGCAACCACTAACTCTCTTTAGTTTACACAAAACGCTACTTCTCCTCTATCCAAAAACGATATCGAATTGATACTTATTATAATTAACTATAATTTAAAAGTCAATAACATAAATTGTGTTATAATGTTGCTTAAATAAGGAGGCAACATATGACGCACCAAAAAGTTGAAAATAATTTACAACATCAACCGCAAATATCAAAGTATGAAAAATTTGAAATCATTTACAAAAAACTCAAACATATTTTTATTGGTTTTTTTACGATTCTTACATGTACCTTAATCATACTATTAGCCATTACTGTATTTTATTTTCAAAGCATCACTAAAGAATCAGAACACATATCTGATAATACACTAAGATTGAAATTGCTTAATATTACCGGTACTCAGGATATTAACTATAGTAATCAACATATCCTTTCCGAATATAACCAATCATTAAACCCATTAATAGTGGGTCCTAAAAATGTTAATAAAAATATAATTAAAGCATTAACAGCTTCCGAAGATAGCTTATTTTATAGACATAATGGTATTTTACCTAAAGCATTACTGCGAGCAGTTGGACAGGATTTATTTAATACCGATGCAGCAACGGGCGGCAGTACAATTACTCAACAATTAGTAAAGAATCAAGTCTTAACCAACGAAAAAACTTATGATCGAAAAGCAAATGAGCTTGTGTTGTCTATGCGCGCTGAAAACTTACTAACAAAAGATGAAATTATATATACATATTTAAACATTGTACCTTTTGGTCGTGATTATAATGGAGCTAATATATCTGGTATTTCATCAGCTTCCTATAGTTTGTTTGGAAAGCCACCTTCAGAAGTTAATATTGCTGAATCTGCATACCTCATTGGTTTATTACAAAGTCCTTATTATTACACACCTTATCAAGAAGATGGTGTCCTCAAACCAGATGATCAAATTCAAATAGGCATCAATAGACAACATTATGTATTAAAACGTATGTTAGTTGAAAAGAAAATAACACAGCATGAATTTAATCAATCAGAAAAATTTGATATCAAAAAGCATTTAATGACAAAATAAATACATAAAAATCGCTATAAAATAATCTGTGTCAGTTAATTATTTCATAGCGATTTTTTATAGTTTTAGATTAGAGTCATATCTATGCCTACGAAATTTTAAAGTAGTATGTGACTTTTAACATCGTAAGCGTATAGACAATAAATTAAGAAAGCAACCTAATGCGCGAGCACATTAGATTGCCATTATAGTTAATAAAAATGTCTGTTAACAACATTTCATTGTGCCGTTAAACTATTAGAATAAACCTACTGCATGTCCATCATCTGTAACATCCATATTTAATGCTGCTGGTTTTTTAGGTAAACCTGGCATTGTCATAATTGCACCTGTTAAAGCAACAATAAATCCTGCACCTGTTTTTGCTTCTAATTCACGAATAGTAATTTCAAAACCTTCTGGTGCACCTAACTCTGTAGCATCATCCGTAAATGAATATTGTGTCTTAGCCATACAAATAGGATAGTTATCCCAACCATTTTCTTTAAATTGTTTTAATTGTTTCTGAGCTTTACTACTAAATGCAACTTTGGCACCACCATAAATTTCTTTTACAATGGTTTCAATTTTATCTTCTAACGGTTGTTCTAATTCATATAAATGTTTGAAATCTTGTGGTTGATCGATGACTTCTAAGACTTTGTTAGCTAAATCGATACCACCTTTACAGCCTTTTTCCCAAACTTCTGTTAGAGCTAAACGCACGCCATTTTCTTTGGCCCACTGTTCAACAAATTCAGTTTCTGCTTCTGTATCATGTACAAACGCATTTAATGCAACTACCGGTTCTAAGCCATATTTCTTAACGTTTTTCACATGGCGTTCTAAGTTTACGATACCTTGTTTTAATGCGTCTACGTTCTCTTCTTTTAAGTTATCTTTAGCTACACCACCATGCATTTTAATAGCACGAATTGTTGCAACGACAACTACGGCAGATGGTTCAAAACCTGCTTCACGCGCTTTGATATCAATGAATTTTTCTGCACCTAAGTCAGATCCAAAGCCAGCCTCTGTAACTACAATATCTGCTAAATCTCTAGCTGTCTCTGTAGCTAAGATTGAATTACAACCATGTGCAATGTTGGCAAATGGGCCACCATGTACTAATGCAGGTGTTCCCTCAATTGTTTGTACCAAGTTCGGTTTAATCGCATCTTTTAAAATCATCGCTAACGCACCTTCAACTTTTAGGTCAGCAACGGTTACTGGCTTACGACTAGGTGTATAACCGATTGTAATATTACTTATTTTAGATTTTAAGTCGTTTATGTCGTTAGCTAGGCATAAAATGGCCATTATTTCTGAAGCGACCGTGATATTGAAACCATCTTCACGTGGTACACCTTGTGTAGGACCACCTAGTCCAACAATCACATTACGTAACGCACGGTCATTCATATCTAATACACGTTTCCACTCGATACGTCTTTGATCAATCTCCAATTCATTTCCCTGATGAATGTGATTATCGATAAATGCAGATAATGCGTTATTCGCTGTAGTAATCGCATGGAAGTCACCATTAAAGTGTAAATTAATGTCTTCCATAGGTAATACTTGTGCATAACCACCACCAGTGGCACCACCTTTGATACCAAATGTTGGCCCTAATGCTGGTTCACGAAGTGCGACCATTACTTTTTTCTTAAGTTGATTGAATGCATCTGCTAAACCAACCGTAACAGTTGATTTACCTTCACCAGCAGGCGTAGGACTCATAGCAGTAACTAACACTACTTTACCTTTGCCATTATTCTGTTGAACCTGATTAATATCAATCTTGGCTTTATAATGTCCATAAGGTTCTAGTGCATCTGAAGGAATTCCCGCCTTCTCAGCAATTTCTCCTATCGGTTTTAATGTTGATTGATTTGCAATATCTAAATCAGATAAATGTGCCAAATTCATTCGCCCCTTCTTAAAATAAACTTTTAAATCAATAATCTTTATATGCTAGTGATATATACTACTGATAAAAAATAATTCCTTACATAGTTAATTTTAACCAACTTAAATAGCATTGTCGACAAACAGAGATAGCGCTTTCAAATTTATATGTGTAAAATTGTAAATTTAAACTAAAAACATATACTTATATTGTACTATTACACCATATGTCGCTATGAGTTTTAATTCATTAATCATGGTAACTTACTTTACTTATATATCGTAGTTTATCATAATGCTTAATACATCTGCTTTCTATAAATTTTTTCAGTACTTCCATTTATGTAAATGAAGAAATTAAAAATTTTAAATTGCAGTGCTAATTACTTTAAATCACTATCTTGAATCAATTAACGATTTATTGTTAATAGGCTAAATATTGCTAAGTTGTTATTATTTTAAATTAATAAAAGCTATACCCTTTAAATGTTTAAGGATATAACTTTTGTTTCATTTTAATCATTTATACAATTGTATTTGATAGCTACGATAATAAATTAAATATGATTTCACTTTAGCATGTAAATTCAACTCGTCTTTTATCGTTTATACTAGTCTTCCATAGTACTTAAATCGCCTTCTGGCAGATCTAATTCCCATGCTTTTAATACGCGACGCATGATTTTACCTGAACGTGTTTTTGGTAATTTTTCTTTAAATTCGATTTCTCTTGGTGCAGCATGTGCCGCTAAGCCTTCTTTTACAAACTTACGAATTTCTTTTTTAAGTTCATCTGATTCTTGATAATCAGGTCGTAACGCCACAAATGCTTTGATAATTTCACCACGAACTGGATCTGGCTTACCAATTACACCCGCTTCAGCTACTGCTTCATGTTCAACCAATTTAGACTCAACTTCAAATGGGCCAACACGTTCACCAGCTGTCATAATCACATCATCAACACGGCCTTGGAACCAATAATAGCCATCTTCATCTTTATATGCAGAGTCGCCTGATACATACCAATCTCCAATGAAATAAGAATCATATTTCTCTGGATTTTTCCAAATGGACACCATCATAGATGGCCAACCTTTTTTAATCGCTAGATTACCCATACGATTCGCTGGTAATTCATTACCTTGATCATCAATGATTGCTGCTTCTATCCCTGGTAAAGGTTTACCCATTGAGCCTAATTTTACATCCATAGAAGGATAATTGACGATCATATGACCACCAGTTTCTGTCATCCACCACGTATCGAGTACACGTTTGCCAAAGACATCTTTTGCCCATTTAATGACCTCTGGATTTAAAGGTTCGCCAACAGATAAAATACTCTTGATTGAAGAAAGATCATATTTTTCAACTACATCATCCCCTGCACTCATTAACATTCTAAGTGCTGTAGGTGCTGTATACCAAATGGTAACTTTAAATTCTTCAATCATACTGTACCAAGCCTCTGGTGAAAATCTTCCACCAGCAATACAGTTTGTTACACCACTTAACCAAGGACTAAAGATACCATATGATGTTCCTGTGACCCAACCAGGATCTGCAGTACACCAATAAACATCATCCTCTTTAAAATCTAATACATACTTACCTGATATATAATGTAAGAGCATTGCTCTTTGTGCATGTAAAACACCTTTAGGTTGTCCGGTAGAACCAGAAGTATAGTGAAGTATCAAACCGTCATCCATTGTTAACCATTCCGTATCAAATGACTCACTTGCTTGTTGGAATTCACTATTAAAATCGACATAGTTTTCATCAACGGCTTCGTCTACGACAACAATTGTTTCTAAATGAGGTAGATTTTCTTTAGGAATTCTAGGAAGTAACGCATTCGTTGTAATAATTACTTTTGCTTCACTATTTTGTAAACGATCTCCAACCGCTTTTTCCATAAATGCTTCAAATAGAGGTCCAACAATTGCACCTATTTTCAAAGTTCCAAACAACGCAAAATAGAGTTCAGGTGTTCTCGGCATAAATACAAAAACACGATCTCCTTTTTCAACATTTGCTTTTTCTTTTAAAACATTCGCAGCTTTATTTGAATTGATTTTCATTTCTTCAAAAGTATAACTTTCTTTACGTTTATCATCTTTATAATGTAAGGCAATTTTATCCCCTTTGCCTTCGTCCACATGACGATCTATACATTCATGTGCCATATTAACATTGCCAGATTCGTACCATGAAAATGATTTTTCTACATCTTTCCAGTTAAAATGATTGTATTCTTTTTCATAGTCTTGAAGGTTAAAATCTCCACCTTCACCTTTATAAACTTCTACTTTCATTTTAAATCCCCCTCTGAATGAAATCGCTTGCTTAAAAATTATTATAACGAATGTTATCGGAATTTTCAAAATAATAAGTGTAAGCGTATTTATTTATATGTTATTTTTCCTCTTTTTAACTTATAATGTAGATAACAAACTTGTTGACTATATTATATGCGGTAGTTTGGAGTGAAAAAATGAAACATATCAAAACATATCAATCTCAAACCTATCACTTAAATGAAGGTGATTTTATAATAGAAGGTCCTGTACCACTTTCTTCACTCGATACGATGACGTTTGATGATGGTTTATATGCATTTCGACCACCTAAAGATCAATTTGAAGCAATAAAAGAAATCAGTGAACTAGAAGAAGGTCGTATCTATGTCTTACATGAAGCACAACATATCATCGGTTATGTGACTTATCACTATCCAGATCCACTCGAACGTTGGTCTAGTGGCAATCTAGATTATTTAATCGAACTTGGTGCTATTGAAATCAGTTTGCCTTATCGACATTTACATTTAGGAAGTGAACTTATCAAATTAAGCTTAAAAGCAGATGAATATGAAGATTATATCGTATTAACTACAGAATATTACTGGCACTGGGATTTAAAAAATTCTGGTCTCGACGTATATGAATATAAAAAACTAATGCAAAAACTAATGGGTTATGGGGGCCTTGAAATTTTTGCTACTGATGACCCTGAAATTACAAGTCATCCTGCAAATTGTTTAATGGCAAGAATTGGTTCACGTATTTCAATCAATCAATTACAAGAATTTGATAATATCAGATTTATGAATCGCTTTTTCTTTTAAAGGGGAGAAATTTATGAGTAATATGCAACAAACTACGGGCTATGTATACGCAAATGAATTACTTCAATATCGTTTCAGCAATGATCATCCTTTTAATCAAATGAGATTAAAACTAACTACAGAATTATTGTTAGATCTAGGCAGTTTAAAGCCTGAACACATCATAACACCGAGAATCGCAACAGATGAGGAATTATCACTAATACATTCTTACGACTATATACAAGCCATTAGACGTGCGTCCCATGGTATTTTAAATTTAAAAGAAGCTAAAAAATATGGCTTAGATGGTGATGATACATTGCAATTTAGACGGATGCACCAACATAGCGCTAGAATTGTTGGTGGTGCGTTAAATTTAGCTGATGCTATCATGGATAAAAGCGTTAAAAATGGTTGTCATCTCGGAGGTGGCTTACATCATAGTCTACCAGGTCGTGCAAATGGATTTTGTATATATAATGATGTGGCTATCACTATTGCTTACTTGATTAAACACTATAATCAACGTGTATTATGTATAGACACAGATGCACATCATGGTGATGGTACACAGTGGAGTTTTTACACTGAAGACCAAGCTTTAATTTATTCGATCCATGAAACAGGCAAATTTCTATTTCCTGGATCTGGACATTACACAGAACGTGGTAATGAGCAAGGTTTCGGCTATACAGTTAATATTCCTTTAGAACCATACACAGAAGATAGCTCTTATTTAGAGGTATTTAAGCAAACGATTGAACCTATTATTGCTTCTTTCAAACCAGATATCATTGTTAGTGTTCATGGTGTGGATGTGCATTATTTGGACCCACTAACACACATGAGTTGTACATTAAACACACTTTACCAAATTCCTTATATCATTAAATCTTTGGCTGATACATATACAAATGGCAAAGTCATGATGTTTGGCGGTGGCGGTTATAACATTTGGAAAGTAGTGCCAAGAGCTTGGTCACACGTATTCCTAGCGCTTATAGAAGCACCACCACCACAAGGTCAATTACCATCACAATGGCTTGAAAAATGGCAACCTTATGCTACCTGTACTTTACCAAAGCACTGGCAGGATGATAAAGAAAATTACATCGATATACCTAGAGAGGAAGAAATTACAGCTACCAATTTAAAACATGCACAACAGGTAATTAGTTGGTTTAAATAGTAAGATTTATAGTTAAAATAATAATTTGAACAACTTGGTCATTTTGAAGAAATCCGCCTAAAACATTGTATGTTAAAAATTTTAGAAGCATTTACTGTTAAGCTTAGATTCATCACCCTACTATGGGTGAAAAATACATGTTCACACCGTATCCCAGATATACATGACCTTTCAAAATATAATAAATACAAAAAAGCTCATCTTCAATATGTACTAGCTCAGAGTATAAATTAAAGCCTACACAATAATTTGTGTAGGCTTTAATTTATATATTTGCTTTAAAACGCATTGACGATTTATTTCGTCGTCCCTCTATATTCAATTCTATGTGGAAGAATAACATTCGGTTCATCAATTTCTTCTTCATTCATATATTTAGTTAATAATCTCATACCTACTGCACCAATGTCATATAAAGGTTGAATAACACTTGAAAGTTGTGGTCTTACCATCTCAACTAATCTTGTGTTGTTAAAACTAATGATTTGTACATCCTCTGGAACGTTCACACCTTCATCTTGTGCTGCATGTACAAGACCAATAGCTTGTTCATCACTGATTGACAAAATCGCATCTGGTTTTCCAGATTTTAATGATTCAAATGCGCGTAGCCCATCTTTGTAAGTTTCATTGCCATTAAAAATAAGTTCATTTTTTAATTCAAGATGATTTGAATCTAAAACCTCTTTTAGTCCAGTCAATACATCTTCTTGTGCTTTTTTGGAATAATCGCCACCGACAAACGCAAATGTTTTAGCACCTTTTTCAATCAATTCAGTAGTAATTTCTTTTGCTGCTGTTTTGAAATCAATATTAACTGATGAAATACCTTCATCTTTACCATTTGTTCCTGAAACAACAACTGGTACAGATGATTTATTAATAAGTTCTTTAATTTCTTCTGAAATAGTACCACCTAAGAAGATAATACCATCTACTTGTTTACTAAGTAGATTATTGAAAATTTCTTTTTCTTTATTTGGATCGTTATCTGAATTAGAAATAATAGAATGATATTTATACATTGTTGCAATATCTTCTAATCCACGAGCCAGTTGTGAATAATAAACATTTGAAATATCTGGTATGATTACGCCAACTGTTGTTGTACGTTTACTTGCTAATCCTCTTGCCACTGCATTCGGACGATAATTTAATTTTTTGATAACATCGTTAACCTTATCACGTGTTTCCGGCTTAACATTCTGATTTCCATTGACAACACGTGAAACAGTTGCCATAGAAACGCGAGCTTCACGAGCTACATCATATATTGTTACAGTCATATTTTTCCTCCTTGAAAGCGATTTCTTTATCATTGTAACTTGTTTTCATAACATTTTCAAAGTTTACCATATTTTTGCTCATTGTAAAATTATTTTGTTTTTAAAATTCATAAATAATTCAATTCATATGATATGAACGTCTATTTATCTTTAATCGATTTTTATAACTTAATGAATGATACGTCATTTCATACGCTTTTTATTAAAAATAAACCAATTATTAATAAATGTTTTTAAAATAAAAAACCTTATAATCCATACTAACTAAATAGTTAGGATTATAAGGCATTCATTTTAATTAACGTAATACTTTATTTAAGTTGTTTATTATTATACATATCAGCTAATGGTTTAAGTTCTTTATAGAACGCATCAAATTCATTGAAATCCATTTGTTGTCCACTATCACTTAATGCTACAGATGGATCAGGGTGAACCTCAGCCATAATACCATCTGCACCAACAGCTAATCCTGCTTTTGCAGTAGGTAGCATGATATCTTTACGACCAGTGCTATGTGTAACATCTACCATAACTGGTAAGTGTGTGCCTTGTTTTAAAATAGGCACTGCAGAAATATCTAACGTGTTTCTAGTTGCTTTTTCATAAGTACGGATACCACGTTCACATAAAATGATATTTTCATTACCTTGTGATGCGATATATTCAGCTGCAAAAATAAATTCTTCAATCGTTGCTGATAAACCACGTTTTAATAATACAGGTTTATTTGAACGACCAGCTTCTTTTAATAATTCAAAGTTTTGCATATTACGTGCACCAATTTGGAATACATCTAAATATTGATCAGCAACTTCAAAGTCTGCTGGGTTTACAATTTCACTTACAACGTTTAAACCATATTTATCTTTCGTATTTTTAAGTATTTTAAGCCCTTCGACACCTAAGCCTTGGAAATCATACGGTGATGTACGAGGTTTAAATGCGCCACCTCTAATGAATTTCTCACCTCTCGCTTGTAAATTAGCTGCGACTGCATCGACTTGTTCCTGTGATTCAACTGAACATGGACCAAATACAAATGATTTGTTGCCGTCTCCAATGATGCCTCCGTTGTCAAATTGAACGATTGTATCTTCTGGTTTTAATTTTCTCGATACATATAAATGTTTTTCATTTTCAGATTTTTGTAAATCAGTAGAGGCTTTAAAAATTTCTTTGAATAGTTGTTTAATCACATTGTCATTAAATGGACCTTCATTTTGATCTAATAACTGATTAATCATTTCTTTTTCGCGTTGTGGGTCGTAAACAAGTGTACCTTGTTTGCGTTTTTCTTCACCAATCTTTTGTGCTATCTTACCTCTTTTAGATAAAAGACCTAAGATTTTTTCATTAATTTCAACTATCTCATCTCTGTATTCTTGTAATTTGTCTGCCATTTTATTCACCTCTATGAAAAATTTTAAAACCAATATTTTATTCTGCTTTAAAGCGATAAAATATATGTTAAAGGTTATTCTAACAATAACTCCTTATAAGTTCAAGTAAGGATTATTAAAAATTCACTTAAAAAGTGAATAACATTAATGATAACTAAATTTTCAGTCATTTGCTAGTTATATTTTACACTATTACTTCTTTTTTATAAATTTTATAGATAAATTTACAAATTCCTTGTTCATGATATGCTTCAAATTCATAAGACATGTCATATTTAATCAACGATACGCTTTACATAATGTTCTATTAAGCAAATAGATATGTATCAAATAATACTACATAAAAAAAGAATCGAACAAAGCGTCCGATTCTTTTTATTAAATATTTTTAATCATTAAATGTTCTTTTATCAATCTTACTTTTTGCTTTTTCTGTTTTCTTCGTTTGTGGTCTGTTTTTTGAATATGTTGCTTCAGATTCAGTAGTACTTTCATTTGTCAAAGTACTTGCGTCTTTTGTAGATGATAGGTTATCTGCAGATTCTGAATCATCATGATTAATGATACCATCATTTTTTGAATCTAAATTTGTAGCAGTTGTTGCTGATTGCGTTTGACCAGAAGCATTTTCATGAACGATGATACCATCTTTAAATGCAACTTGATCGTGTGTTTGTTTTACTCTCTGGTCTGCAGCTTCTGGTTTAACTTTTGTATCATTTTTTTTATCGCCTTGTTCTACTTTATCTGTTGTAGATTCAACAGCACTTTCAACCTTTGGCGTAACCAAATTAGGTACAACTTTATGTTTTGTCTGTGCTGGAGCTTCTGGCTTAAGTAAATTAGCTGTGTTTTCTGCAACAGAAGGATTGTCATCTAATGCTTTATTTTTATTTTTAGCCGCTAATGCTAAACCTGACGCAGTTACCACACCTGCAATTGCCCCTTGCTTACTATCATCTGTTTCATCGATTTGAGTAACCAAATTCGGCGTTTTATTATTCGTGTTAGTGTTAGCAGGCGCTTCTTCTTCTTTTAAAAGATTAGCTGTGTTTTCTGCAACTTGATTATCTTCATTTAACGCTTCATTTTTATCATGTGCTGCTTTAGCTAATCCACTCGCTGCAACTGCACCACCAGCTGCTGTACCTGCAGTAACTGCATTGCTATTTGAGTTTTCACCATCTATATTCGCATCACTTGTTTCTGTTTCTTCTTTAATTGCATTTTGTTGTGCATTAATTTCACTTTCACTTGGTTCTGCATTTGGATCTATATGTGCTAAACTGTCATCTGATTGATTTGCATCTTCACTAGTTGTCACTTCCTGTTGTTCTTGGGCATCCGGTGACATATTAGCTAAATTATTATCAGAAGTTTCTTGTTGAATCGCTACACGTTGCGCAGATAATTCTGCATCGGTTACTTCTGTATTTTTATTTTGCGCGTCGTCAATAGTTGATTTAATTTCATTTACTTTATCGTCAGCTTCTTGACGTTCTAATTCGGACTGCTCAATAATGCTAGATTTAAATTGATTGTCTTGTTCTGGAATAGATTTATTCGTTGCTCTCGACTTACTAATGGATACTAAACCAACAGCGGAACCTATAACAGCACCTACAATAAATCCATATACAAATTCATTTCTGGCACCTTTTGTAAAATATTCTGGCACTTCGTAACTTTCTAAATTTCTTTCATAATTATCACGGTTATAATACTTCATTGTCCAATGCCCCCTATAACAAATGCACTTAAATAAGTTTCAAACCTCATTTAAGTGCATTTGTTTTTTAATATATGAATTATTTGTTATCTACACGTGTAGTATAGCTATGATTCGTGTCATTTGCTACACTGCTCGTTTTGTAATTTGCACTATCTCTACGATTTCTTCTATTTTGCCATTTATCAGCAACTTCCATTGCTACATTTGACCATTGTACTACTTGAGAAATTTTATCTTCATTTTGAGAAATATTGTGCGTAATTGAGTTTGTCACTCTATCAACAGAACCATTTAAAGTTTGTACAGAATCACCGATACCTTTAACAGCATCAACTACTGAATTTAAACGATCTGATTTGTCTTGAATATCTTCAGTTAAGCGGTTCGCTTTATGAAGTAAATCTGTAGATTCACGCGTAATACCTTGAACCTGTCCTTCGACACCATCAAGTGTTTTTGCTACGTGATCTAAATTTTTCTTAACTGAAAGTAATACCACAACGATACCAATTACTAAAATTAGAAATGCAACCGCTGCAATAATTCCAGCTATAGGTAAAATCCATTCCATTTAAAACGCCTCCTATTAATCATATGTTGTTATTTAATATAAATACCCCCATCATTTTAACATAAACATATTAAAATGGAGAAGTAACACCTATTTTTTCCATGTATGCACGTTGAATTTTTTGAATATCTCCTGCACCCATAAATAAAATAACAGCATCACTATATTGTTCAAGCGCATTTACACTTTCCTCATCAATCAATGTTGCACCATCAATTCTTTGAACTAAATCTTGAATCGTTAAGTTACCGCTATTTTCTCTTATCGAACCAAAAATTTCACATAAAAATGTTTTATCGGCTAAACTTAAACATTCTGCAAATTCACCCAAGAATGCTTGTGTTCTACTAAATGTATGAGGTTGAAACACTGCGATAACATCTTTGTTAGGATATTTTTTTCTCGCTGTCTCAATTGTAGCACTAATTTCTCTAGGATGGTGTGCATAATCATCTACTAATACTTGATTTCCTACTTTTGTTTCATTGAATCTACGTTTCACGCCACCAAAAGTCTCTAATGCTTCTTTAATATTATCGATATTTAAACTTTCTAAGTAACTAATCGTAATAACCGATAAGGCATTTAATATATTATGATCGCCAAATTGTGGTGAAAGGAAAGTATCAAAATATTCACCTTTAATATATACATCAAATTTTGTACCTTTTTCACTTATCTCTAAATTATCTGCATAAACGTCATCTTTATTTGAGAATCCATAATAATAAACAGGTACGTCTGCTTCAATTTTACGCAAGTGTGTATCATCACCCCAAGCAATAATCGCTTTTTTAACGTTATGCGCCATTTCTTGGAAAGCATTAAATACATCATCAACGTCTTTGAAATAATCTGGATGATCAAAATCTATATTGGTCATAATGGCATAGTCTGGATGATAGCTTAAAAAGTGTCTACGATATTCACATGCTTCAAACGCAAAGTAATCACTTGCTGGTATGCCAAGTCCAGTTCCATCGCCAATTAAGAAAGATGTTTTCTTATCACCATTCATTACGTGTGATAATAAACCAGTTGTCGAAGTTTTACCATGTGCACCAGTTACGGCGACTGACGTATATTGGTTAATAATATGACCTAAGAAGTCATGGTAGCGAATAACTTCAAGTTTTAATTCATGTGCTTTCACAACTTCTTCATGCGTATCCGGGAATGCGTTTCCTTGTACGACTACCATATCTGATTGAATACTATTCGCATCAAATGGCAGTATTTTAATACCATTGTTTTTTAATGCCACTTCTGTAAAAACATAATTTTTAATATCTGAACCTTGTACTTCGTTTCCAAGATCATGCATTATTTGTGCTAATGAACTCATACCGGCACCTTTTATACCGACAAAATGATAATGTGTCATTGTAACACTCCTTTATCTCTATATTAATTCTCATTCAAATCTGATTCTGTAATGTATACATCTCTTGGTTTAGATCCATTTGCGCCCGACACATAGCCAAGTTGTTCTAGTTGATCAATAATTCTTGCAGCACGATTATATCCGATTTGGAAATGACGCTGTACTAATGAAGTTGAAATATGTCCTTCATTTAGCATAAATCGACACACATCATCGAATAAATCATCTTGTGGTTGACTTTCTGTTTTTTTCAATAATTCTTTTTCTTCAAATAAGTATTCCGGATCTCGTTGTTGTTTTATGAAATCTACAACATCATCAATTTCTTCATCAGAGACAAATGTACCTTGAACACGGATAGGTTTATTCATACCGCTTCCTAGGTAAAGCATGTCACCATAACCTAATAAACGTTCTGCACCACCACTATCTAAGATAGTGCGAGAGTCTACGCTAGATGATACCATAAATGCAATTCTAGTAGGTATATTTGCTTTGATTAATCCAGTGATGACATTAACAGAAGGTCTTTGCGTTGCAACTAGCATATGAATACCACATGCACGTGCTTTTTGTGCAATGCGCGCAATAGATTGTTCCACCTCTTGTGGTGCCATCATCATTAAATCTGCTAATTCATCTATTACTATAACAATTTTTGGCATTCTATCCTCATAAGTTGCTTTCTTATTAAACGCCGTAATATTTCTAACATGATATTTAGCAAAAACTTTATAACGTCTTTCCATTTCTTCAACAGCCCATTTTAAACTTTGCGTTGCTGCTTTTACATCTGTTATCACAGGTGCAACTAAATGTGGTAAGTCATTATAAGGTGCTAATTCAACCATTTTCGGATCAATAAGTAACAATCTTAATTCCTCAGGATGATTTTTATATAATAACGACATTAATATACTATTAATACATACGGATTTACCTGAGCCTGTTGCACCAGCTATTAAAGCATGCGGTGTTTTAGAAATATCCATTAATAAAGGTTCATTATTAATTCTAAGTCCCATAGCTACAGTTAATTTGGATTCTGCATTTTTAAACGCTGGTTCTTCTAAAATTGAACGTAAATTTACAGTTGTTGCATTTTGATTTGGTACCTCTATACCAACTAGACTCGTACCTGGAATGGGTGCTTCAATACGAATATCCTTAGCTGCAAGCGCCATTTTTATATCGTCTTGTAAAGCTGTTATTCTAGATACTTTCACACCTTTTTCGACTGATAATTCAAATCGTGTCACACTAGGGCCTTCAGTAACATTTTGAACTTCTGCAGGCACATTGAAATAATAAAAAGCTTCATTCAATTCCTGTTTTTTATCTTCAATCCAAGCATTGTCAATTTCATGTTGTTTTGGCGCTTCTAATAACTCAATACTTGGAAGTTTAATATTGGGTCCTCTTCTAATAGTAGCCTTATTATCATCCTCAGTTGGTGTTTTTAATCCACCTAATTGGTTACCAGAAGTTTCAGGTTTGAGAACTGGTTCTTGTACATTTTGCTTATGATTTTCATTTTGTTCAGAAGGCACATTTGTCATATCTGACTCAGCACTTTCAACTGACTCTTGTTGTACATTAGACTGAGTTGAGTCATTTCGATTATAATCATCACTATAAGAAGAAGCATCCGTTTCCGGTTTAAAGTCACTCTGTTCATCAATCAAGTCATGTGATAAATTCGTTTCGTTTTGGTTGTCATCAGTTACAGTCAATGACTCTGAAGCAGGTTCATTTGCTAATTGATCATTATTCGACTGTGATTGTTTGTCGCTAATATCGGATGACGTATTATGTTTAAAATTATCTACATTATTTAATTGTATGTTTGACTTATTTTTTTCTTTTTGTGCATCTAACATACGCTTTTTATCTGATGGTGTCATCACGACATTGAAAGGTTTACTACCTTTCTTGATAGATGTAGCCTTTTTATACGTTTTAGTTTCGTCGGGTTGCTTAATATGATTTCCATTATTATTATCAGTACTATCAGATTGCTCCAATTCAGACCTTTCATCTAATATTTCATTTTGGACGTTAAGCGATTCATTTTCATTCATACTTTCATCAGATTCTAGCTGTGATGCCTCTGATGGTGCTGCATCATTTGAAGTTACATGATTATCGATAATATCGGACTCTGAATTTTCAAAACCATGGTCTGGTTGTGATAATGACTCTGACAATTGCTCATTTTCACTTTGTGAATCTAATGAATCAAAAGCTAATGATTCTTTGGATTTAGGGTCTGTTTCAGATAATTCTCTATACTGCGCATCATCCACGTCATTCTCATCTAAATAACGCTCAAATGATTTCTCTAAGATGTATGTGCGCTCATTTTCTGACATATCACTTTGACTAGACTCTATTGCAGTGTTGTTCTCATCGTTTTGATTTTCGAAATCACTGTTAGGTGTGACCTGTTCAACTTGATTTTGATTTGCTTCAATTGCGGAACTGTCATTTTTAGTATTTACATTAACCTGTTCATTATTAATCGTATGAACATCGCGTACATGATCTAAATCAACTTCTTCATAATTAAATGGTGTATTTGAATCTTCTTCAATATCTTCACTATTCGTCGATTCTGTTTGTTGCTGATTTTCTGCACTTTGACGTGATGTTGACGTTTTCGATTTGGACATATTCATTGCGTTACCATCTTCATCTAACGAGCTTTCACCTATGTAATTCCGCGCTTGTTTTGCATACATTTCGTCAATTGCTTTTTGTATACTATCTTCTTGTTTGTCTTGATTATCATGACGTTTTTGTTGAAGTGCCTTTTTAAATTGACGCTTCTGTAATACTTTACGTTCTCTCTCTCGTCTAATTTCTTCAACAATCTGAGAAGCATAGATGTTTTCTATTTTAATCGTATTATCTTTTTTATTTTGACTTGTTACTGGTTGATTCAGCTCAACTTCTTCACCATTTTCCTCAACATGTTGTGCGTCACGGCGCTCTTTGTTATCAGATAGATCATATGCAGTATCATTTGAATTTTCATGATACATATGTGCTTCATTTTGAATATCTGTTGAATTACTATCTGAATCTTTTACTGTTTGGTGTTTCTGTTGAGATGATTCATCATTATAATTACGATGATTCGTCTCATTTTCCGCTTGCGTACCTTCTTCTGAATCATCTTGACGTTTAATGACACCATTTTCTAAAGGACGGGGTTTTTTAGTACCAAAAATCGCTGAAGGCACTTCACTCGCTTTAAAATCGCTATGATGAAAATTTGACGTCGTTGGTTTGTGTTTTGACGAAGCATTTGCTCGTAAAACATCCGTTTGAATCCTCATTCTTTTGCCTTTATGTGTTCTAGTCTCATTTTCAGTTTGGTAATGATCTTGTTGTTGCGATTGTTGCCCAACTGAATCACTCGAGTTTATATTTTGAGTTGGTGTTTTATCATACATATGTCTACGTCTTCTTTGTTGATGATGTGCATTCCCATGACTCACATCATTATGTACATCATGGGAAGTTTTATGAGATGTAGACGCAATATCAGAATTCAACTCATCATCTGTCTTCAAACTGTCATTTGCCTCTTCTAAAACACGCATAGGAAACCTGAATTTCCCTTTGGGTCTTTCATAAACATCATTATTTTGAGGAAGTAATGAATCATGTTCTTCTTGTTGTGTAGCTTTTTGACGTCGTTGGCTTCTTTTATTAAGATAATTATCTGTTGATTCATTATCTTCTCCAAATAACTTGTCGAACCAGCTCATACTACATTACCTCCTTTTTATACTTCAAAAAATGATTGCCCTACAGTGTAATCATCACTTAGAACCATAATACCTTTTTCTTGTGGTGCATTTGGTAATCCTAACTCTTTCATCGAACAAATCATACCACTTGATGCAACGCCTCTAACTTCTGCATCTTTAATAACCATACCACTTGGCATAACTGCACCAACTTTTGCTACCACCACTTTTTGTCCAGCTTCAACATTCGGTGCCCCGCAAACAATTTGTAGTTTTTCAGTTGCAACATCAACACTTAGAACACTTAATTTATCTGCATCTGGATGCTTGTCTTTTGTTTCAACATAGCCCACTACAAATTTAGGAGTAAAGTCTGCGTCTAATTTATAAGTAAATCCAGCAGCTTCAATTGCTTTTTGAAACGCTTGAACTAATGTTTCAGTCAACTTAATATGTCCATTACCTGTTAGTGTTGCTTTGTTTGATGCATTAAAGATATTGTAACCAACGACTTCTCCGTCATTCTGTATTTCAACTACATCCCCTTGAGTGACGTAGTTATATTCACCTTCTGTAGGATTAATTTGTAAAAATGCAACATCGCCAACAGCTTCTTTATTATAAAATAAATTCATAACTTCATTACTCCTTATTTCTTATCTTTATTTTCATATTGTTTTCGTGTAGCTTCCAATCTTTGAATCACATTAGGATCTCTTTTTTGTTTATTATTTTTACCTAAAATAAAGATTGGTTCAAAATGCCCTTTATCATAACCTAAAGATAATGATGTTATTGGCACTAATCCTTTAGTGAAAAACTCCATAGTTAAATGCGCCATCACATCGTAACCCGTCTTATTGCGGATATCTGCAATGATAAGCACATCTTGATGAGGTACCGCTACTAACATTTCACCTTCACATTGTGCTTGTATTTCATTTAAAAATGACGTATTTAAAATTCTACTTGCATCATAACCATCATTTGAATTCACAAAGTAAAAAATATTACCTTTAACTTCGTCAGTTGTATACTTATTTTCTAATTTGCGCACATTAAATAGCGCCATTTCTTTTAATTGTTGCTTTGTTAGCTTTAATTCTTCTAACATCGCTTCATCAATTAGACGATATGACTTACCTAAATCAACTGCATAATAAATGTTTGTTTCTGCTGTATGTGCATCGATTACAAATGAATTACCATTTTTGTCTTTTTTATCAAAGCTAGGAGATCTTAAAACCGGCATAATTTGGATATAATCCGTATTTTCCAATGCCTCCCCTTTCATTTGCTCGACTGCTTCTTCAACATAATACACAATTTCATCGACTATTTTTTCTTTTTGAGATTTATATTTAGCTACTATTGGATTAATTTTAACGGTAACGCCTTTACCATTATCTATTCTTGAGATACGTAGTGTTTCATCTTCTCGATTAAAACTAAATTTCACATCAAGATGATTCAATCTATCTTTTAATTTATCTCTCATTTGAAAGACATTCATTATTAACACTCCTATTTACGTGCCTTACTATAGTTTACAATAAATATACCCTTAGGAACAGAAAAAATGTGCGCTCTAAGGGTATATATTTTTATAATTTAACTTTAATTTAATCCTAAATTAATGCCACCTACAAAGACGCTAAAAATTGGTCTATTTGTTCTTTGGATTTTCGTTCTTTTCCAATATAACTGCCAATTTGATTCCCGTCACGGAATACTAGAAAACTAGGTATACCCATAATGTCATAATTAATGCATATATCAATAAATTTGTCTCTATCAACTGAAATAAATTTATAATTAGTATATTTTGCTTCTAATTGAGGTAAATCTGGTTCTATAACTTTACAATCTGGGCACCAATCTGCTGTAAATAAAAACACTGTTTGTTCATTTTTCAGATTTTCAAATTGCTGCTCACTTTCTAATTGTTGCATAATACCACTCCTAATTATTATTTATATTGTAATATTTTTATTTGGTCTTCATTTAAATGTCTAACTGATTGTTCTAACAGGCTTCTGGCAGCTTCATAATCTCTAATATCAAACACTGCGTTTGTACTATGAATATATCGTGCGCACACACCTATCACAGCGGTTGGGATACCTAATTTTGCCTTGTGTATTTCTCCACCATCCGTACCACCTGGAGAAATATAGTATTGATGTTTAATATCATACTGCTTCGCTAAATCAAGCAAATAATCTCTAAAGGTTGGTCGAAGTAACATTGTACCATCTTTAATTCTGATTAATGTACCTCCAGCTAATTCCCCTGATAAATTTTGCTTACCTTTCATATCATTCGCAGGCGAACAATCTACAACAAATGCTACATCAGGATCGATTAACTCTGCCGCTGCACTTGCTCCTCTTAATCCTACTTCTTCTTGCACATTTGCACCGACATATAAATCAAAGTCCAATTCAGTATTTTTTAATAATTCCAGTAGCTCAATACCAATTAAACAACCATAACGGTTATCCCAGGCTTTACTGGCAAATCGATGCTCTGATAACTGTGTAAAAGGCGTATCAGGTGCAATCGTATCACCAATAGCAATACCACGTGCCGATACATCTTCAGCATTTTCTGCACCAATATCCAATAATAAATCTTCTATTTTAGGTGCTCTTTCATTTCCAGTTCTAAAATGTTTCGGAATATTAGCTACAATACCTGTAATCTCATCATTATTTCGCGTTCTAACTTTTAGCCTTTGGCCTTGCCATATATCGTTTGCAACGCCACCTAAATTAGTAAATTGTAGCATACCATTTGACGTGATATTTGTGACCATGAAACCAATTTCATCCATATGTGCAGCAACCATGATTCGTTTTGGATTACTTGATTTCGAACGTTTAACACCGTAAAATCCGCCCATACGATTATAAACAAATTCATCCACAAATGGTTCCATTTCTGCTTTCAAATATGATTTTACATTTTCTTCAAAACCTGCTACACCATGTAATTCTGTTAATGTTTTCATTCTATTCAATGTTTTACTTTTATCTATGTTCAACGTCTCTCACTCCTTAATATTTATTATATCATCTTCATTATGGTAAACTATAAATATGACTTTATTGGGGGTAGATTATGTTATGTTAAATAAAAAAAATTGGTTCATCCTCTTATTATTTTTCCTAACTACAATTGCAGGATCAATTTATTTTTATAAACGTCGAAAACATATCCAATATCGAGATCCTGAAAAAATCACTAAAGAAGTAAAAACTTATTTTATGAATGTTATAGGATCATATATATTAAAAGTGCCGATGACGTATACAAAATCCGATTCAAAAATCATTGCTTTTCAAGGTGGCATTACGACACGAAACCATAACACACTTACATATTATGACTTTTATGCTGATGCCAAAACAGGTGAAATATTAGATATCATTGAATGCAAATGATAGAAGGTTAAAGCCATAGCGACACGATGACAAACATATTCTAACTCAGAATATCTTCTTATTCATGTGCCGCTTAGCTTTAACCTTTTTAATTCCTAGAAATAAATGTATCAAATTCAGTTATATTTTGCTTATCAAATTTCACCGCAAAATAATTTACATCATGATAATATAAAAACCAATAATTTTGATGAATATAATACGGTACTAAACGTTCTTTTTCTCTAATTGATTGCATAGGGTAATCATCATAAGCTGTGACCCATAATGGATTTCTATGTGCAGTTGTTGGAAAAATATCACCCATATGCACCGCTTTTTCATTCTGACTTTCAATTGTAATAATTGCATGACCAAAACTATGACCGCCCGTATGAATCATTTTAATACCTGGCACTATTTCGATTTCATTTTCAAACAATAGTAATCGTTTTTTAAAATCTCCATTATTCTTTGGCCAATATGTTGATTTACTGCGTATATTAGGGCTTTGAAATTCATGCCATTCATCTTGTTGAATCACATGGATTGCTTTATTAAAAATTGAATTACCCTCATTATCTGTTAATCCAGCAGCATGATCGAAATGTAAATGTGTCATTAATACATAATCAATATCTGCAGTCGTTAAATCTAAAGCCTTTAAGTCTTCACTAATTTGGCTTTCATAATGAGCTCCAAAATTTCTACGTTCTTTATCTGTTAATTTTCCTGAACCTATACCTGTATCAATGATAATATTATAATCGTTCGATTGTATTAATATTGGATGCGTTGGTAATGGAATTTGATTCTTATCATTCACTTCATATTTTTTAGTCCATAACGCCTTAGGCACCACGCCAAACATTGCGCCACCATCAATGTGAGTGATACCACCATTTAAATAATGTATACGAAAATCCCCTAATTTCATCTACTTATCCTCCTCGTAAAATATAAACACAATAACTACTGAACATTAATAGTAATACAAACAATGTTCTAGGTAAAATAATGGACATAAATACATTTAAATTAGCACAACTCTATTTACATTAAATTATAAAAATCTTAATTTGGACATAAAAAAATTGATAGAACCTATGTCCTATCAATTGAGTGCGTAATTATATTTAATGAAACTTAGCTTCCATACGATAAATTCTTGAACCTTTATCAGAAAATTTTCTTTCGTATTCAGTCTCAATATTCTCTTCATCATCTTCTTCATGCAAATTCAGGTTGATTTTTGTAAAATACATACCAAATTGAGACATACTTTCTAAACTATATGCAAACAGACCACGATTGTCTGTTTTAAAATGGATTTCACCATCATCTTTTAAAACTTGTTTATACAATGCTAGGTATGTTTGATATGTCAAACGACGTTTAGTATGTCTTTTTTTAGGCCATGGATCTGAGAAATTAAGGTATAATCTTGATACTTCTCCATCTTTGAAATAATCATTAAGTTCAATTGCATCATTACAAATTAACTTGATATTTGTTAAGCCTTGTTCAATAACTTTATCTAAGACTTTTATCATAACACTTTTCTCTCTTTCCATAGAGATAAAGTTTATTTCGGGATGTTTTGCTGCAAGCGTAGTTATGAATTGACCCATACCTGATCCTACTTCAATATAAATCGGTTGATCATTATCAAACCATTCACTGATTCGCCCTGCATGACTACCATCGATATCAACTATATTCGGTTCTTTTTTTAAGTAGTCCTCTGCCCAAGGCTTATAGCGCATTCTCATTTTGATAACTCCTTATATAAAAGCATTATTATTCATCACTTGATTTAAAAAAGTTAGCCACATATTCATATCTTTGTAACGTTTTTGTTCTTCATACCATTGAACCATACCGATAGATTGTACAACGGTATACCACTTCATACGTTTTTGTAAATCCATTGAATCTTTTGTACCATACAAGTTTAACCACTCTGGCCATTTATTTTCTGGAACGTAATTGTACAGCAGCATACCTAAATCAATTGCGGGATCAGCAATCATTGCACCTTCCCAATCAACGAGATATAGCTCATCATGATCTGATAACAACCAATTATTATGGTTAACATCACCATGAACAACTGTAAAGAAACGAGGATCTAAGTTAGGCATGTGATCTTCCAAATACGTTAAAGCTTTTCTAACCACGTGATGTGTCAGTACATCTCTTGATAACGAAGCATTTATTTTATTTAATAAAATATCTGGCGTGATAGGTTCCATTTCCATACGTTTTAGCATGTTTAATAATGTCTTCGAACTATGAATTTTTTTCAATAAATTCGCTACACGTTGTTCATGCATTTCATTGAAAGTAAGTTCTCTACCATTTTTCCAATGTTGTGCTGTTACAACTTCGCCAGTTTCAATGCGTTTCGTCCATACAAGTTTAGGCACAATACCTTCAGCTGATAATGCAGCTATAAATGGATTTGAATTTCTTTTTAAGAATAATTTTTGTCCATCCTGTTCGGCCATGTACGCCTCACCCGATGCACCGCCTGCTGAGTCAAGCGTCCATCCCAATTGATAAAACTGCTCCAACACGTTCACCTCACTTTCAATTAGAAAATGGCTCCTGAAAAACATTTTTCGAGAGCCATATATAATCATTTTCTATAGCAAATTTTTTTAAACTTCAACCATAATTTATGCTGTCTCAAGTGTTATGACTAGCATAATGTCCCATGTGGCTCAAGTTAATTTTTAAAATTATAAATAACTGATTTTCAAATTATAGTAACTTTTATAGCATACCATAAAAGAAACCCAAACAAAGCATATTTTTTAATATTTCTCTATCTTTTTTCAAGAAATTTTTCTCGTTCAATTTCAAGACTCATAAAAGATTTTATAATGTTTGGGTATGAATTTCAACCAATAATGAGAAACAAAAAGTCACTTTTTACTTTCTTATTTCTATTAGTTTCTTTCAAACGGCTCAGTTAGCATTATAACATAATTTAATATGAATTTTTGTTATATTTTCTATCTATTTATTGAAAATATTAACTATGTGTATCAATGTATCTGTTAAATCCTTCTTGCAATGATTTTGTTATCGAGCCAACTTGACCATCACCGACATTTTCACCGTTTAATTTAACAACTGGCATAACCTCAATTGAAGTACTTGATACAATGATTTCATCCGCACTTTTCAAAAAGTCTAATGTAAACGTTTCTTCATTAAAAGGTATCCCTTTATCTTCAGCAACAGATTTAATTACCATACGCGTAATACCATTTAAAATATAATTATTTACAGGATGTGTATAGATTTCACCATCTTTGATTGCATACACATTACTAGAAGAACCTTCTGTGACAATATCACCACGATGTTGTATTGCTTCTTGAGCATTATATTTAACTGCATATTCTTTAGCTAATACATTACCCAACAAGTTTAAACTCTTAATATCGCATCTTAACCAACGAATATCTTCAGTAGTGATCGCATTAATACCTTCTTCTAATGATTTGTAAGGACGATCATATGATTTAGTGAAAGCCATAATATTGGTTTCAACAGAAGGTGTTGGAAAGGCATGATCACGCGGTGCGGCACCACGTGTAACTTGAATGTAGACACCACCATTAATCACACCATTTGTTGATAATAACTCCTGTATTAATTCCGTAAGTTCCTCAACGCTATATTTTAATTCAAGACCAATTTCTTTTGCACTACGTAAAAGTCTTTCAAAATGTTCCTTAGCAGTAAATACACTATTATCATATACTCTAATATATTCATAAATACCGTCGCCAAATACATAACCTCTATCATTATAAGGCACATTTGCATCTTGTTCATCAACGAGTTTTTCATTTATTAATACTTTTGTCATATTTATTCCTCCACACACAATTTATATAATGATTCTAAATAGATACTTGTCGCATTGAATAATTGTTTTTTAGTTATATATTCATTTTTTTGATGCATTAAATCTTCAGAATCACTAAACATCGCACCAAATGCAACACCTTTATCTAAATTTCGTGCATAAGTACCGCCACCAATCGTATACGGTTCTGTATCATCACCAGTTTGGTTACGGTAGGCTTGTACTAAGCTTTGTACGAATGGGTCGTCTTTTTCTACATAATGTGGCGTTTGATTTTTACCTAACTCAATTGAAAATCCTAGTGATTGAATTTCTCCCTTGAATCTTGTTAACGATTCTTCAAATTCAAAACCTTCTGGATATCTTAAATTAATGCCGAATTTGCCACCATCTTGATTATCATAAGTGATAATTCCAACATTAGTAGTCACGTCGCCCATAACATCTGTGTGGAATTTCATTCCCATTTTTTCTCCAAAATGTGACTCAAACAAGTATCGTTCGCTAAACGCTACGAAATTTGCAGCAGTTTTATCTAAATTTAATGTTGCAAGGAAATTAAGTAAATATAATCCTGCATTGACGCCTATAGATGGATCCATCCCATGAACCGCTTTACCTTGTACTTTAAGCACCAAGACACCGCTATCTACAACACTTTCACCTTCAACGTCATGCTCGTTTAAGTATTGTTCAAAATTTTGGATAACATCTGTCATATTTTCTTTAACAACTACATTGGCAATCGCTTCATCAGGCACCATGTTATATCTTTGTCCTGATACAAATGAACGCAATTCATATTCAGGCTCATCTTGATCATCTGCTTTTTCATTTTGAATTACATCAAACGTGCTTATTCCTTTTTCACCATGAATAGCAGGAAATTCAGCATCTGGAGCGAACCCTAATTCAGGCATTTCTTCTGATTGGAAATAACGCTCAGTACATTTCCAATCAGACTCTTCATCTGTACCAATAATAATATGTATACGTTTCTTCCAGTTTACATTCATTTCATTTAAAATTTTAACTGCATAATAAGCAGCAATGGTCGGCCCTTTATCATCTAACGTACCACGAGCAATAATTTTATCATCAGTTACTACTGGATTAAACGGATCTGAATCCCATCCATCGCCTGCAGGTACAACATCCACATGGCATAAAATACCAAATACATCATCGCCTTTACCCGCTTCAATACGTCCCGCGATATGATCAACATCATGTGTGCCAAAGCCGTCACGTTCTGCGATTTTATACATGTAATCTAAAGCTTGTCTAGGTCCAGGTCCTACTGGATTTTCAGCAGAAGCTTTATCGTCTTCTCTTACACTTTCAATTGAAAGTAAACCTTTCAAATCTTCTAGTATGAAATCCTCATATTCTTTTACTTTGTCTCTCCACATATACAATCAACTTCCTTCTTATAACTTATATATTTAATATTTTACATGAAGTCGTAGAGAAACTACAGTGAGATGTAATCATAAAACAAAAAAATCAACTGTTATGCTTTATAATAAAACAGTTAAACCGCTTACTTTTACTATATATATAAACTGTATTAATATAAAAAACCTAGTTCCAATTGCGAACTAGGTTTGATATAAAATCATGACAACGTATTACTTACCGTCATGTTTATTGCTATTATTTTTTAACTCTTCTTCAGTTACAACTCGTAAATTGTTTGAAGGATTGGCTGCACCTTCATCTGTAAATCTTGCTTCTTCAACGTGCTCTTCTTCTTGTTCAGACACATTAGAGAAACGATCTTTTTGTTCATTAATGAAACCTTTAGGATCTTGTTTTACTTTTGAAGCATAACCTTTAGGATCCTGTTTTACTTCATTATATGTTTCGCCAGCTTTTGAACTGATTTGACTAGCGATATCTTTTGCATTTTGTTTGTATGATTCTGGATTAGATTTGTATTTACTGTACTCATCTTTTAATTTATCTCTATTTTCTTTTTTGGAAAGCACTACTGCTACAGCTGCTCCCCCTATGCCTACGATTGCTTTAAATAATTTTGACATAATATTTACACCTCTTCTTTATTTTAATCCTAATAGTTTAAAATCTTGCTGAGTTAAATGACGATATTCTCCTGATGCTAATGTTGAATCAAGTTGTAAGTCGCCAATACGAATACGTTTCAAAGCTAAGACTTCATTATCTATAGCATGAAACATTCGCTTCACTTGATGGTAACGTCCTTCATATATTGTGACAAACGATTTGTTTAATTCATCACCTTGGACTAATTTTGCAGGTTTCGCCAATCCCTCATTTAATTCAATACCCACTTTAAATGCATTTATATCATTTTTTGTAATGTTTTTTTGAGAAATCACTTCATAAGTTTTAGCGACATGTTTACCAGGACTCATTAATTCGTGATTAAATTGTCCATCATTGGTAATCAATAAAAGTCCTTCTGTATCTTTATCTAATCGGCCGACTGGAAACAAATCTAAGTATCTATAGCCCTCTATTAAATCGAGCACTGTCTTGTGCTGTTCATCTGTTGTTGCTGATATATAGTCCTTAGGTTTATTAAGCATGAGATAGACTTTGTTAACAAAGTCTATCTTTTGGTCATTGACTTTCACTATTTCTAGTTCTGGATTGATTTGCTTCTTAGGTGACGTTTCTACCTTATCATCAATTGTGACTTGCTTCTTTTTTAAGCGTTGTTTTACTTCTGTTCGAGTGCCAACACCCATATTTGATAAAAATTTATCTAATCTCATTTAATAATACCTAATTTGCGTCTGATTTTATTTGGAATTTCACCTAAGAATTGATCAGCAAGTCTTGTTTTCATTGTCATGCTACCATAAATCAGCATACCTACCACAACACTTATAACAAGAATAATTAGAGAACCTATTTTATGTTCTGGAGAAATAAACATTTGTAATATGAAGAATGTCAATTCAACCCCAATCATCATAATAAATCCATACATAAATATTTTTCCAAAGTGTAACCAAGTCTCAGAAAAGTTAAATTTCGCATACTTTTTAAGAATATAAAAATTACATAAAACTGCAAATAATAACGCGATTGCCGTACTTAAAATTGCGCCTGCCGTATGGAAAGTAACTATAAGCGGCGTGTTTAAAATAATTTTTATTACTACTGCTGCTAAAATGACAAATACTGTTAATTTTTGTTTATCTATACCTTGTAACATTGACGCTGTCACACTTAATAACGCGATTAATATTGCAACGGGTGCATAATAAAATAATAAATGGCTACCGTCAATATTATAACTATAGAAAACTGTATACAGAGGTAAGGCCAATGCCATAATACCTAAACTGGCTGGCACTGTTATGTACATTAATACACCTAAAGATGTGCGTATTTGTCTGTGCATTTCATGTAACTGGCCTGATGCATAAGTCTTTGTAATGAATGGAATCAAACTCACAGCAAAACCCGCTGATAAAGATGTCGGAATCATCACAATTTTGTTAGTTGTCATATTCAGAATTGAGAAAAAGTAATCATGCAAATTGCTTGGTACACCTGCTAAATTCAACGCAGTGTTATGTGTAAACTGATCGACTAAATTAAACAGCGGGAAGTTCAAACTTACAATAACGAAAGGAATACTATATGAAATAATCTCTTTATACATCTTGCCATATGAGACATCCATACCTGTATGATCCGTTGCAACCATGCGTTCTATGTTGCTCTTTCTTTTTCTCCAGTAATACCATAAGACGATGATTGCTGCGATTGCACCGATTGCCGCTGCAAACGTCGCAACACCATTCGCTACAAGTACACTACCATTAAACACATTAAGCACTAAATAGCTTCCTATTAAAATGAATAAAATACGTGCAATTTGTTCTATGACTTCTGATACCGCAGTTGGCCCCATAGATTTATAACCTTGGAATACACCACGCCACGTCGCTAATAATGGAATAAAAATGACCACGATACTAATAATTCTTATAATCCAAGTAATATCATCAACAGTCCAGCCACCATCTACATGACCTTTATTGGCTAATGTAATACCAGCTATGCTTGGAGCTAATAAATATAATACTAAAAATCCAATAAATCCTGTTATGGTCATAACAATAAAACTAGATTTATATAGTTTTTCACTAATTTTATATGCGCCTAACGCATTGTATTTCGAAACATATTTTGATGCTGCCAATGGCACACCTGCTGTTGCGATGGCAATGGCAATATTATATGGGGTATACGCGTAGTTGAAAGGCGCCAGATTTTCTTCTCCACCAATTATGGCGTAGAATGGAATAATGTAAATTACACCTAATACTTTAGTAATTAAAATACTTAGCGTAATTAAAAAGGTCCCTCTCACTAACTCTTTACTTTCACTCATTCTGATCTTCCTATCTCAAATTAAATTTTACACTCGTAATCTTAATAATAACGTGATAGCTACTTTTTTTCAAAACTATATTACTATAAAATAACACTATACGCTTATGGGAGGCAATAAAATGTATCAAACAATTATAATCGGTGGCGGTCCTAGCGGGCTAATGGCAGCTGCTGCGGCAAGTCTCAATAATCATAATATTTTATTAATTGAAAAGAAAAAAGGACTCGGTCGTAAATTGAAAATTTCTGGAGGCGGACGTTGCAACGTAACAAATCGCTTACCTTATGATGAAATCATCAAAAATATACCTGGTAATGGGAAATTTTTATATAGCCCTTTTTCTGTTTTTGATAATGAATCTATCATCCATTTTTTCGAATCTAGAGGCGTTCTTTTAAAGGAAGAAGACCACGGTCGTATGTTCCCCGTCTCTAATAAAGCACAAGATGTTGTTGACGCACTCATCAATACTTTGCAACAGAATAACGTAGAAATAAAAGAAGAATCCACTGTATCATCAATTGAATACACGGACCAACATACTTTCACCGTAACATTAAATGATCAGCAACAATTTTCAAGCAATAGTTTAATTATTGCCACCGGTGGCACAAGCGTCCCTCAAACTGGTTCAACAGGTGATGGTTATAAATTTGCCGAACACTTGGGACATTCCATTACTGAATTATTTCCAACTGAAGTACCCATCACTTCTTCTGAAACATTTATCAAAAACAAACGTCTCAAAGGTTTGAGTTTAAAAAATGTTGCGCTATCCGTTTTAAAAAAGAATGGTAAAACACGAATCACACATCAAATGGATATGTTATTCACTCACTTTGGAATTAGTGGACCCGCTGCACTAAGGTGTAGTCAATTTGTATATAAAGAACAAAAGAATCAAAAAAAACAAGATATTCAAATGCAACTGGATGCCTTTCCTGAACTTACCAAAAATGAACTCGAACAAAAGATTAGACGTTTGTTAGAAGAAACACCTGATAAATTTGTTAAAAATAGTTTGCATGGCTTAATTGAAGAGCGCTATTTGTTATTTTTAATTGAGCAAGCCCATATCTCAGATGATTTAACAGCGCACCATATTGCCAACGCACAAATTAATCAACTTGTAGAATTATTAAAAGGATTTACCTTTACGGTTAACGGCACACTTTCTATTGAAAAAGCCTTCGTTACAGGAGGTGGTGTTTCATTAAAAGAAATACAACCCAAAACAATGATGTCTAAGTTTGTACCTGGTTTGTTTTTATGTGGTGAAGTACTGGATATCCACGGTTATACAGGTGGATATAATATCACAAGCGCCCTTGTCACAGGTCATGTAGCTGGCACTAATGCAAGCCTTTTCTAAATTGATTATATATAGTAAAAGATAACATTGAAATCCAATAGTTTCATTAATATTTGATAAAGTAGCAGTGCATCATTCACTGTAAAGCCATTACTATATGGACAAATAAAGCATTATAAATAAACTGTTGATTACCTTAAGAAAGCCGAGACATATGCTTATGTCTCGGCTTTTAATTAACTACTTATTTTATAATTAAATACTTTTAATATCTAAACCTTCATCACCAAATTCATCCATACCACCTTCAACATTCACTGCATTCACGCCATTTTGTTCAAGGTATTGAACGACTTGCGCACTTCTGCCACCGGCTTTACAGATAATATAATACGTTTCATTATCATTAAAATAGTTTAGATTATCTGGAATACTATTCATTGGAATGGTTTCAGCACCTGGAATGATACCCATCGCTGTTTCTTGATCAGTTCTAACGTCCACAATGTTAACTGGGTTTGCATCCAAAATTTTCTCTTTTAGTTCAGTTACTGTGATAGATTCCATAATTAATTCCTCCTGTGTTTATTTAGCAACGATATTAACAAGTTTTTTAGGAACTGCAATAACTTTTTTAATATCTTTACCTTCTATTTCAGATTTAACATGTTCATTATCTAGTGCGATTTGCTCCATTTCTTCTTTCGCAATATCTTTAGATACATTAATTTTAGCACGCACTTTACCATTTACTTGTACGACAATCTCAATTTCGTCATCAACAAGTAACGCGTCATCGTAGGATGGCCATGGTTGATAAGTGATTGTTTCATCATGGCCTAAACGTGACCACAATTCTTCAGATATATGAGGTGCAATCGGCGCTAGCATTTTAATAAAGCCTTCGATATATGGTTTATAAATTTCTTCCGCTTTATAACAATCATTAATAAATACCATAAGTTGACTAATCGCTGTGTTAAAGTTAAGCGAATTGTAATCTTCTGTAACTTTTTTCACTGTTTGGTGATAACTCTTATCTAAAGCCTTACTATGATTGTTTACCACTTTATTAGAAATTGAACCATCTTCTGTAATTAATAAACGCCAAATCCTATCTAAGAAACGTCTCGAACCATCTAAACCATTTTCGCTCCAAGCGATAGCGGCATCAAGCGGTCCCATAAACATCTCATATAAACGTAACGTATCCGCACCATGAGATTTTACAATATCATCTGGATTAATTACATTACCTTTAGATTTACTCATTTTTTCGTTACCTTCACCCAAAATCATACCTTGGTTGAATAACCTTTGGAATGGTTCTTTTGTTGGTACCACACCTAAATCAAATAATACTTTGTGCCAAAATCGTGCATACAATAAATGTAATACAGCATGTTCTACGCCACCAATATACAAATCTACAGGCAACCAATGTTTTAATTTTTCAGGATCTGCTAACATTTGCTCATTGTCTGGATCAATATATCTTAGATAATACCAACAGCTACCTGCCCATTGTGGCATCGTATTTGTTTCACGACGGCCTTTCATACCTGTGGCTTCATCGACAACGTTTACAAATTCATCAATATTCGCTAACGGTGATTCACCTGTCCCTGACGGTTTTATTTCATCAGTTTCTGGTAAAAGTAATGGTAGTTCATCTTCAGGTACTGTCGTCATTGAGCCATCTTCCCAGTGAATAACTGGAATAGGTTCGCCCCAATATCTTTGTCTACTGAACAACCAATCTCTAAGTTTGTAGTTTACTTTACGCATACCGGCATTTTTATTTTCTAACAATTCAATCGCTTTTTCTATAGCTGCTTCATTGTATAATCCGTTTAGTTCACCAGAATTAGTATGCGGTCCGTCGCCAGTGTAGGCTTCCTTGCTCATATCTCCGCCTTCGATGACTTCTATAATTGGTAAGTCAAATGTTTTAGCGAATTCATAATCACGCTGATCACCACTAGGTACAGCCATGACCGCACCAGTACCGTAAGTGGATAGTACGTAATCTGCAATCCATATTGGTACTTGTTGCCCTGATAATGGATTAACAGCATATGCACCAGTGAATACACCAGACTTTTCTTTTGATAAGCCAGTACGTTCTAAATCAGATTTCTTAGCCGCTTCTTTTTGATAAGCTTCTACATCATCTTTATTATCTTCCGTAGTAATCAAATCTACAAGCTCGTGTTCTGGGCTAAGCACTAAAAATGACGCACCGTATATTGTATCAGGTCTAGTAGTAAATACTTCAATTTGCTCATTATAATCTTTCACATCAAATGCCACTGATGCACCTTCAGAACGGCCAATCCAGTTACGTTGCATATCTTTCAATGACTCTGGCCAGTCTAATTCATCTAAATCTTCTAACAATCTGTCTGCATATTCGGTAATTTTAAGAACCCATTGCTTCATTGGACGTCTATATACAGGATGGCCGCCACGTTCTGATACGCCATCAATAACTTCTTCATTCGATAATACCGTACCTAATGCTGGACACCAATTCACAGCCACTTCATCTACATAAGCTAAACCTTTATTATATAATTGTATGAAAATCCATTGTGTCCATTTGTAGTATTCAGGATCTGTCGTATTCACTTCTCTATCCCAGTCATAACTGAAACCAAGTTCTTTTATCTGACGCTTAAAGGTCTGAATATTTTCTTTAGTGAACTCTCGTGGATCATTACCTGTATCTAATGCATATTGTTCAGCTGGTAAGCCAAATGCATCCCAACCCATTGGGTGTAATACGTTATAACCTAACATACGTTTATAACGAGAGATGATATCTGTAGCAGTATACCCTTCTGGGTGACCAACATGCAGGCCTGCTCCTGATGGATAAGGGAACATATCTAAAGCATAAAATTTCTTTTGCCCTAAATTGTCGCTCGTTTTAAAAGTTTTATTTGCTTCCCAATAGTCCTGCCATTTCTTTTCAATTTCATTATGACTGTAATTCACTATTTTTCCTCCTATTCAATAAAAAAACACCCCAAACTATTATTTAATTACAAAGGGACGACTTTCGCCGCGGTACCACCCAAATTCACATTAAATGTGCACTCATTTTAACTAATAGTAAGAGATGTCATAAATTATCTTTAAGTCCTGGTAAGTTCACTTTAACTTAACACTAGGTTCCACCAACCCTAGTTCTCTGTAGATAAGTTTTAAAGTTACTACTCCTATACATTACTAATAATATTTGAAATAACTATTTATTTCAAGAGTAAAACCTGATTTAACAGGAAACATACTTATTTACTACATATGATAAGCATGTATAACTAAAAAATAAATTATTATATAAATTAGTGAGACAGAGACCAACGTTTTTCACAGTGATTTCATAGACCCACGCCCGCAAGGATAATTAAGGTTCATGCTTATACAAAAGGCACACTTCTGTACAAAGCGCTGACGATACATTGACTGCCAATTGAAAACGAGCCTAAGATATTTATTTATATCCCAGACTCATCAGATATCTTACGTATCTTTTGGTAATTTTTTATCGTATATTAACAGGAATACCAGTGCAATAAGTAATAATACAATCATACTTAAAAACATAGCTTGCATATTAAACGAATCTACAACAACACCGCCAATTAATGGTCCAAAAGCTTTTCCCACAGTTGCAGCAGAATTAACATAACCTTGGAATGAACCTTCTTTCCCTTTAGGCGCTAATTGATTCGCTATTGTTGGTACGGCTGGCCAAACAAACATTTCTCCTAAAGTAAGTATAATCATAGCTACCATGAAAATTGAAAATTGTTCAGCAAAACTTGTCACAAAGAAAGAGAGAATAAAGATGACAATCCCAACAAGCATTTGATATTTTAGGTTTCCTTTTAACAATCTAATGACAGGTAAGATTAAAGGTTGCGCAACTAAAATCATAATGCCGTTAACTGTCCATAACAGACTGTACTGACTCATTGAAATATTGATTTCTTGAGTAAACGAAGCTATCGTACTTTCCCATTGAATATAAGCAATCCAACAAATACTGAACATAACGCATAATAACGTTAGCGCTATAAACTGTGGTCTATATGCTTTAGATAAAAGACTCATTGCATCCGTTGATTTCACTTTAACATCTAAATTAATTTTGAATTGTGTCACGGCTACAATTGCAAATGCGACATACATTAATAAGTTCGCTATAAAAATATAATTAAAACTTAATTCTGCTACAAATCCACCTGATGCAGCACCAATGGCTACACCTAAATTTTGAGCCAAATAAATTGCATTAAAAGTTTGACGACCACCTCGTGGCCACACGGCGCCAGCCAATGCATAAATTGCTGGAACAATCATACCGCCACCAAATCCTAGTGCTACTAGCCATACAGCATACCATGGCCAACCATGGAAAAAATTAAGCAGTGTTGTACTCATTAAACAAATTACTGTTCCTATAATAATAGTACGATAACCACCTAATTTATCAAAAAGCATGCCCCCTAATAAGTTACCTATGACCATGCCAAATGAATTGATCATTAGTACTAATCCGGCGATAGTTAGACTTTTATCTAATTCTTCATTCATATAAATTGTATTTAATGGCCATAAGAAACTTGAGCCTGTGATATTTAATGCCATACCAATTACTAGCCACCACACTGATTTAGGCATATTCATAACATTAAGCTCCTTTCTACATCAAAATTTCTTATTTTACTTTAAACACTATATCATTAAAATATGTTAAAATCTTTAACTAGAATGAATTTAGAAAGGAAAATGTTATATGGGACAATTCTTCCCTTACGCATTCGAGAATAAAAGATATCATACATGGAATTATCATTTAAAAAATAAATTTGGACAAAAAATATTTAAAGTTGCAATTGATGGAGGATTTGATTGTCCAAATAGAGATGGTACCGTTGCACATGGTGGCTGTACATTTTGTTCAGCAGCTGGTAGCGGTGACTTTGCAGGTAATCGTGTAGATCCAATCGATGTACAATTTAAAGAAATAAAAGATAGAATGCATGAAAAATGGCACGATGGCCAATACATCGCCTACTTCCAAGCTTTTACAAATACACATGCACCCGTAGAGGTATTGCGTGAAAAATATGAAACTGCATTGAAAGAGCCTGGTGTAGTTGGTTTATCCATAGGTACACGTCCAGACTGTTTACCTGATGATGTAGTCGAGTATTTAGCAGAATTGAATGAACGTACTTACTTATGGGTTGAACTAGGTCTTCAAACAATACACCAAGAAACATCTGATTTAATCAATCGCGCACATGATATGAAAACTTATTATGAAGGTATTGCCAAACTACGCAAACATAATATAAACATTTGTACGCATATTATAAATGGTTTACCTGGTGAAGATTATAATATGATGATGGAAACTGCACGAGAAGTCGCTCAAATGGACGTACAAGGTATAAAAATACATTTACTTCACCTATTAAAAGGAACGCCAATGGTTAAGCAATATGATAAAGGCATGCTAGAATTTATGTCACAAGATGAATACACTAAATTAGTGTGTGATCAGTTAGAAATCATACCAAAAGAAATGATCGTTCATAGAATTACCGGTGATGGTCCAATCGATTTAATGGTAGGTCCTATGTGGAGTGTTAACAAATGGGAAGTTCTCAATGAAATTGATAATGAACTTGCTCGCCGAGATTCATACCAAGGAAAATATTTTGAAAGCACAGTTAAGTCATGAAACTTGAACGCATTCTCCCTTTTGCTAGAACATTAATTCAACAACACGTATCAGATGACAGTATCGTGATCGATGCTACATGCGGTAACGGTAATGATACACATTTTCTTGCCCAACAAGTTCCAAACGGTAATGTCTATGCTTTTGATATACAAGATGAAGCTATTAAGCAGACACAACTTAAGATTCATGATTTTAACAATGTCACTATCGTTCAAGATAGCCATGCAAATATCCAATCATATATTCCAAATTATCAACAAGGTAAAATTGACGCAGCGATTTTTAACTTAGGTTATTTACCAAAAGGAGATAAATCCATTGTTACACAAGCCGAAAGTACAATTGCTGCCATAAATGCAATATTTAATATTTTATCCATAGAAGGCATCATTATTCTTGTTATTTATCATGGCCATGATGAAGGCAAATTGGAGCGAGATGCTATTCTAGATTATTTGGAACAATTCGATCAAAATAAAGCACATATTCTAAAATATCAATTTATCAATCAACAAAATAATCCACCATTTATTTGTGCGATAGAAAAAAGATAAATTCTATCATTTAGTTTTCCTAAAGCACACGCTTTAAAAATAAAAAAAGCTGCCAATAAAAGTATTTAAACTTTGTTGGCAGCTTTTTTGTGTAAATTACACTGTAAAATTCATAATTCCTATAGATTTAAGATAGATTTAAGACTGTTTTGAATAGTAGATGAGTTAGAATCAATTTCTTCTTTAAAAAAGTTTAAAAGACTTTCCCTTTGATCTTTTAAATCTTCATTAAAATGGATAATAACTGTACGTTCGTCGTTTTGTGGTCTTTCTTTAATAATCCACGCTTTTTCAACTAAATCATTGTACGTACGTGTACGTTTGTATGATTTAATATGAACAAAGTCATCCATTTCTTTTAAAGTCATTGACCCTTCTTTCCAAAGTGTCAAAAGGATTAAAATTTCTTCTTTTGACATTTTATATTGCTTTTGAACTTTGTCAAAAATATCCTCGATATCTTTCAACACAGATTCTAATTGCAAAACGCCATCCACTTTTTCAGTAAATGTCTTCCCCATAGTGTAATCCCCCAATCATAGTATAAAGTTTAAACATGTAAAATTAATTTCAAAAAATCATCAATCACTGTAAAATAAATTCTACACTGAATAAATATTAGAATTTTTAATAAAATTAATCTTATATACAGTTTAAATTTAAACTATGAATTATGCAATTAAATGAGATATTTTATTTTGCATTTCTTTCAAAATACCAACAGAACGGGTAAATAAAGTTTTTTCTTCATCGTTTAACGGTATTTCAAAAACTTCTACCGCACCTTGTCTGTTAATTTTTGTAGGGACACCTATATAGACATCTTCTTGACCATATTCACCTTCTAAACGACTGGATACGGTAAGCACTAAATTTTGATTATTTAAAATCGCTTTAGTTATATGCACTAATCCCATAGCAATGCCATAATATGTTGCACCTTTAGCTTGAATAATGTCATAGGCTGCATCTCGTGTATTAACAAATATTTCTTCTATTCTATGTTGTTTTTCAGGATCATCTTTTAACAATTGGTATAATGGCTGTCCTGCAATATTTGCTTGTGACCAAACAGCTAGTTCAGAGTCTCCATGTTCCCCAATGATTTGTCCATGAACACTTCTATCAGAAACGCCAAATTCTTCAGCTAATTCATATTTGAATCGTGCCGTATCTAAAATCGTACCTGATCCAATTACTTTTTCTTTAGGTAATCCAGAAACTTGTTGTGTTACATAGGTAAGTACATCAACAGGGTTAGTGGCTACTAAGAAAATCCCATTAAATCCAGATGCCATAACTTCAGAAACAATCGATTTAAATATTTTTGTATTCTTTTCAATTAAATCTAATCTCGTTTCTCCTGGTTTTTGAGCTGCTCCAGCAGTAATCACCACTAAATCAGCATTGTGACATGCTTTATATGAACCAGCTTTAATTTTAACAGGTGAACCTCCATACGGTGCCGCATGGTTTAAGTCCATTACATCACCTTTCACTTTGTCTTCATCTAAATCTATAATAACGAGTTCATCTGCCACACCTTGAGCTACTAATGCAAATGCATAACTTGATCCAACTGCACCATCACCAATTAAAACAACTTTATTACTTTTTATATATTCCATCACAGAACGCTCCTCACATGAAAATTAATAATTTATATTGTGATTTATTTCACAATATAAATATATCAGTTCCTCCGAGCATTTGCAATAGTTATTTGTAATTTATTTCACAAAAATATTAATTATAAGTTACAATAAAAATCAAATATAAAAAACGGTGAAATCATATCCTTTTAAAATTAGGATACAAATCCACCGCTTTTGCCACTTACTGTATTATCATTGTATTCAGGTACTATGAAACTTCATTTTCATCATGTACTATAAATCCATTGTTACTTGCACTATTATTTAAAAACGCTAAAATATATCGCATGACTTCATCACGTTCAGGCTCGTTATGAATTTCATGATATAATCCTTCCCACGCTTTAAAATAAAGTTCTTCTGTCATTATTTTATCTTTTATTAAATCCATTGCGCTTATATCTGCAACTCTATCTTCTGTACCGTACATTAATAATAACGGCAATGATTTTACATCTTTTAAATGGTTGACTGTCTCTTTCATAATTTCAATAATCTGTTTATACCAGTAGTAAGTTACTTTATTTAACATCAATTGATCTTTATTCGTCTCTTCTATAACTTCTTCGTTTCTTGTTAAATCTTCAACTGTGATACCAACTTTAAATCGAGTATCTTTCGCAATTTTACCTATATTAGAAATAATTTTATCTTTTCTAGATTTATTACTTTTCTTAAATTCTAAAAGTGGTGAAAGCAACATCAGGCCTTCAATCGGCACTTCTGTTTTTTCTAATAAATTTAAGACAATCAAACCACCAAGACCTATACCTAGGACATAAGTTGGAATTTTATATTCATTTGCGATTCTAATCCATTCAAGTATATGCTCATGATATACATCAAAATTATCAATTTGACCTTTATTTGAACGTGATGTTTGCCCTTGTCCTGGCAAATCGCCCATAATAACATGATATCCATTTCGGCGAAGCATCGTAATCACATATGCATATCTTCCAGTATGTTCAAGCATGTTATGTGCAATTACTACGACACCTTTTGCTTCATTTTCGGTTTCCCATTTCCACATAATCCATACTTCCCCTTCTACATTTAAATTCATTACGCTTATTGTATCAAAATACGCTATGCTTTTTCCATTTTAAACATATTAAATAAACATAAAACTAAATTTATTTCCCACAATAAATTTCTTATTTCTGTTCAATACATATCTCATGAGTGTATATTGAAATTTAAAGTGTAATATATTTTATTGCAAACGATTTCATTACTATTAGATTCATGCTACACTATTATTGAAACATAGCTATAAGCGGAATGGGAGGAATTAATATGCCAATTGTGAAAGATTTCTTTATCGGATTATCAAATAATTCGTTTTTAAATAAGACTGCCAAGGAAGTAGGACCCATGTTTGGGGCGAATAAAGTCGTTGCGGGTAATACGATTAAATCCTTGATAGACACAATTGAACGTTTAAACAACAAGGGAATTACAGTGACTGTTGATTGTCTTGGAGAGTTTGTCGTAACTGAAGGTGAAGCTATCCAAGCTAAAGATCAAATTTTGGAAGTCATGTATGCCATTTATAATCATAGTTTAAATGGACATATGTCTGTGAAATTAAGCCAACTAGGTTCAGAGTTTGATATAGATCTTGCTTACCGTAATTTACGAGAAATATTATTGAAAGCAAATGAATTTGATAATATGCATATTAATATCGATACTGAAAAGTATGATAGCTTGTTTGATATCACTCAAGTATTAGATCGATTAAAAGGTGAATTTAAAAATGTTGGTACAGTCATTCAAGCATATTTATATAAAGCTGATGCGCTCATAGATAAATATCCTGAACTAAGATTACGCATGGTTAAAGGTGCATATAAAGAAAATGAAGTTATTGCTTTTCAAACAAAAGAAGAAATCGACGAAAACTACATACGTTTAATAAAAAAAAGATTGTTAAGTGCTAAAAACGTTACTTCTATCGCTACACACGATGATAAAATCATTACACAAATCAAACAATTTATTAAAGATAATAAAATTGATAAAGATCGTTATGAATTTCAAATGTTATACGGCTTTCGCTCCGATTTAGCAGAACAAATTGCCGGCGAAGGCAACAATTTCTGCATTTATGTGCCATATGGAGATGATTGGTTCAGTTACTTTATGAGAAGATTAGCTGAAAGACCACAAAATTTGAATTTAATGTTTAAAGAATTGTTAAAACCAGATATATTGAAAAAAGTAGGCACTATTGCTGGCATATTTGCTGGCGTTGTAGCTACAGGTTCAATACTATATAGAGTACTTAAAAAATAATCAATTCAATGTTCAATATATAAATAATTATTTTAAAACAATTCACTTTTTAAACACTACATCTAAGTAATCATACGAGCACAAATTTTAAGTTCAATGATGTTTAAAAAGATTTACATATCCGAATTCTAATTTAGATAGTCATTGAATTTATTATAAAAACAAAGAACGCCAAAGCTGTCATGTCTTTGGCGTTCTACTAATTTAATATAATTGAAAAACGATACGATATTAAAAATTGATAAGCATTAGACAAGTTTAACTTTATATTTCTCTTAATAAATTAGCCATTTCTATCGCACCTACTGCTGCTTCTGCACCTTTATTACCTGCTTTCGTACCTGCACGTTCTACTGCTTGTTCAATATTTTCTGTAGTTAAAATACCGAATATGACTGGCGTATCAGTAACATCATTCGCTTTTGAAACACCCTTGGCTACTTCGTTACAAACGTAATCGTAATGAGACGTTGATCCTCTAATAACACAACCTAGAGTGATAACTGCATCATAATCATTTTTCTTAGCTAATTTTTTAGCTACTAAAGGAATTTCAAATGCTCCTGGTACGTATGCTACATCGATATTAGCTTCCGGTACTTCATGTCTAATTAATGTATCTTTTGCACCATCTAATAATCGATTAGTAATAAAATCATTAAATCTACTTACAACAATCGCTACTTTTAAATCTGAACCTACTAATTTACCTTCAAAATTCATTGTTCATTACCTCCTATATTAAGTGACCCATTTTTTCTTTTTTTGTATTCATATAATCCTGATTGTATGCATTGGCTGGTACGATGAGTTCAATTCTCTTCGCAATATGAATACCATATGATTCTAAACTTTCAAATTTTTTCGGATTATTACTTAATAAATTTACACTGTCCACACCAAAATATTTTAATATTTGGGCAGCATTTTGATAATCTCTTAAATCTTCTTCAAATCCTAATGCAATATTTGCAGAAACTGTATCATAACCCTGTTCGATTAATTCGTAAGCTTTCAACTTATTAATTAAGCCTATGCCTCTACCCTCTTGAGGAAGATACAGTATCATGCCACCATGCTCTGCTATATATTTCATCGATGCTGCTAATTGTTCACCACAATCACATCGTTGACTATGAAAAATGTCGCCAGTTAAACATGCTGAATGGATTCGAACATTTTCAGTTTTATTAATGTCGCCATTAGCGATAACAACAATATCTTCTTCGCTATTATCTGTAGTAAAGCCATACATATCAAAGTTACCGTATTCTGTTGGCATCTTAACTTTTGCTTTTGCATCTAGTTTAGAAATTGAAGATTTTCGATACTTTTCTAAGTCTTCAATAGAAATCATAACTAAACCATGCGTTTCTTTAAATGCTTCTAATGACGCTCCTTTTGCCATTGTCCCATCTTCATCCATAATTTCACAAATTAATGCTGCTGGTTTAGCGCCAGTTAATTTAGCTAAATCCACAGACGCTTCAGTATGACCACGTCTTGATAGCACACCATTATCTTGTGCAATTAAAGGGAATAAATGACCCGGTTTATTAAAATCAGATCCAGTAGCTTGCTCATCGATCAATGCTCTCGCTGTCATTGTTCTTTCGTCTGCACTAATGCCAGTTGTTGTTTGTATGTGATCAACACTTACCGTAAACTGTGTGCCATAAACATCAGAATTATGCGTGACCATAGGATTTAGATCCAACTTTTCAGCAATTGCATTACTGATTGGTGCACAAATTAATCCTTTACCATAGGTCGCCATAAAATTAACAGTGTTGTCATTCATCCATTCCGTAACAGCTACTAAGTCACCTTCATTTTCTCTATTTTCATCATCTACGACTATGATACTTTCACCTTTTTTTAGTGCTTCCAGCGCTGTATCGATACTATCTAATTGCATATGAGCCCTCCTTAAAATCCAAATGCTTTAAGTTTATCTGAAGTTAATTTAGCATTATCATTTTCAATAATTTTTTCAACGTATTTAAATAACATATCCGTTTCTAAATGAACTGGATCACCAACACGCTTTTGATTTAATATCGTTGATTTTCTTGTCTCAGGAATGAGATGTATATCGAATTCTGATTGCTTTAATTGAAATATCGTTAAACTCACACCATCAACTGTAATTGAACCTTGACTAACCATTTGTTTTATCAATGACGTTGACGGTTGTATTGTTACAATTTTAGAATTATCCGATGACTGAATGCGTTTAATTTTCGCTACTTCATCTACATGACCAAGTACAAAATGTCCACCAAATCGACCTTGACCACTCATCGCTCTTTCTAAATTCACTTCAGAAGATTGACTTAATTGATTTAAATACGTTTTATTTTCTGTACCTTTTATAACTTGTACTGAAAAAGTGTGATTATCAAATTCTATTACTGTTAAACATGCTCCGTTAACACTGATTGAATCACCAATATGCATGTCAGTTAAAATCGTTTGACATTCAATTTTCAAGTTAACTACAGACTGTTGTGTTGATATTTTTTTAATTGTACCTATTTCTTCAACAATTCCAGTAAACATGTTTAATCACTTCTTTCGTAATTCTAATTTAAGATTTTGCTCAAGCATTTGTGAATCAACAATTTCAAACTGTGGGACTTCTGACAAATCGATGATTTTATCCGTATGGAAAAATTGATATTTGCCTGAACCACCAATTATTTTCGGGGCATAATATATAATTAGTTTATTTGTATAATTGGATTGAAGAAATTCAGAAGTAACTGTGGGACCTGCTTCTACTAACAATCTGCCTATACCTTTTTCATATAAATTTTTCATAATATTTTCTACTGAACAATTTGTAAGTTGAATAATTTCAACATGTTCAATGTCCGTTACTAAAGCTTCATTTTGTGTATAAATCCAAATCGGCGTATTCTTATTTTTAAAAATGTCTAAATTAAAATCTATGTTACCGTTTTGGGCTAGTATCACTTTAATTGGGTTTTTACCCTCTTCAATTCGAGTCGTATATTGTGGATTATCTGTATTTAACGTGCCACTACCAGTTAGTACCGCATCGTGATGATGTCTTAATTTAAAAACATCTTTTTTCACGAGTTTATTGGTAATCCATTTACTTTCACCAGTATCTGTCGCTTGTTTGCCATCTAAACTACAAGAAACCTTTACTGTTACCATTGGTACAGATTGTCGTTTTGTAATAAAGAAATCTTTATATAAGTTTTCAGCATCAGGTTGATGTCGAAATTCAACATCTATCCCTGCTTCTTGTAAAATACTGTCACCATTGGAAGGTAATGTAGTATCTTTAACTGCATAAACAACACTATTAATGCCTGCCTCAATAATTTTATTGACGCAAGGTGGTGTAGAACCAAAGTGTGTACAGGGTTCTAATGAAATATAAATGGTTCCACCTTTCGCATTGTCTTTTGCCATATCTAGCGCCTGCACTTCTGCATGTTTGTCACCTTTTTTTAAGTGTGCACCTATACCTACGATACGTCCTCGATTCACTACTACTGCACCAACTGGAGGGTTTAAACCTGTTTGTCCCTCAACCATTTGTGCAAGTTGTATAGCATAGTTTAAATATTGACTCATCTCATCACCTCTAAATAATAAAAAAACACCTGAAATGAACATTTCAGGTGTGGGATCTATTGATATAACATTATTAGCAAAAATTAGACACACTTATACATAAATTTTAAATTTATGGTATGCCAAATAGACACTTAAAAAGTGTTGTTTTGTTATACTTCATTCTTTCTCCCATCCAGACTTTACTGTCGGCTCTAGAATCTCACTAGATCAGCCACATTTATACACATAAATGCAGGTCGCAGGCTTAATTTACTGCCGGTTGGGAATTTCACCCTGCCCCGAAAGAATATCTATGAAATTGTTAATTGATGATTGAGTCATGTAACTGAAACTTAGTTACAAAATCATCGTACTACATTTTTTGAGAAATGACAATTCTTATTGCCTAAGTCGGCTTTATTTTTCTGATAATTAATACAATTACATGGAGAAATGAGTCAAAAAACGAACTATTTAAAGCGTCTAATCCCATTTATTAAATAATACGTTAAACGCTCACAGATGTTTAAAGCAACAAACCATTAGTGATACTTTAAATCATTTATTTGATTCAAATAAATGATTTATTACACTTACCGCTTGCCTTACAATCATCATGACGCCATTTCTCGATTGATTAATACCATTTGTTAACTGACCTAATGCATACATATTTTTAAGCGTGCCATACCTTGGACTTATAATTTGATTTGTTTCAGCTACAATTTGTATACCACCAAGTGGATGCGCTTGTACTACTTGTCTATTTTCTAAATTCAACACAAGTTGATCATCACTATCAAGATCTGAAAGTTGTGTTTTCGAACCTGTCGCATTAATGACTACATCACTATTTTCTACCGAACCGTCTTGAAATTCTAATTGAAATCTATGTTGACTATGTTTAACAGATTCTAAGCCCTTCTCAATTTTAATTAAGCCATTATTAATGTGTTCAATGAGTAATTGTGCAGTCTGTGGAGGCATTGGATTAGAATTTTCTTTTAAAATACCATGATAATTTGATAAAAAATGTTTTTGGTCAGTACGACTCAAACTATTCCATATCCAATTTAAATTTTCTTTGGCAAGCTCAAGTATACTTTGGAATTTACCTAACTCCTCTGCATGTTCTAAATCGTAAGTTAAATCTATAATCGGATCATTTGTTCTTCGATGCACAAGTGTTTCTACCGGAATTTCATAATGTGCACAGTCTTTCATAAATAACCGCATTGCCTCATCTAATGGCACATTTCCAAAATGTTTCTCTTTAATTTCATTAAAATTTTCAGGAGTTAAATATTTAAATTCAATATCAGGCATCTCACCTCTAACACTCGGTAAGTGACCCTTACGACTTGTAACCGTAATTGGTAAATTAGGATGATGCGCTGTTACATAGCGAATCACATCAAGACTTGCTAGTCCAGTACCAATAATAGAAATTCTATCTGTATCTTTAACATTATCTAACGTATTATATGTAGGATACGGTGTTTGTATATATCCTTTCGTGCCTTTCAATTTGTATGGATCATGATAAGACAACGTGCCTATAGCTAAAAATACTACATCATACTGCTTTCGATTTTCTATGTTATTTGCAGTACAAACATTATATTGTATATCTGTTTGACCTATATCTGAGTCAATAAAGACTTCAGAAACTTCTTCACAAATTTGGTGAATATTATCATACTGATTGATAAATTGTTGCAAATAATCTTTCATATAATGTCCAAAAATAAACCTCGGCAAATACTTCGGATTTGAAAACTTAAATGTTGATTGATTTTCATACCATTCATAAAATTCCCGTTCATTTTCTAAATTCAATGACATCTCTTCTGCAGGTAAATTAATTAATAATTGGTCACTATCGTTTTGAAACGGCACACCTTGCCCCATGTTTTTAGGGTTATCATATACATCGATAGCTAATTCAGAAAAACGTTCCTGTTTGACTAATTCCTTTAGCAAACTCACACCTGCCGTACCCATACCTATGATTGCAATCCTCATAGTTCACATCCTAACTAAACTTATTTAAGCTTTATTATACCAATGATTTATCTTACTTTACACATTAATGGTTTACAGTTGTTTCATCCGTTAAGTTATAATGTTTTATTAAATATGTTATTCTAAATATATTGAGAAATTTATTTTTTTGTATTTTAAATAAGGAGTATAATAATGAAATTTTTAAAACGATTTGTCATTTTGGTTTTATTTAGCACAATTTTTTTAGCAAGTTGTGAATTACCTGGCCTTGGTGGTGGACAATCAAAAAGCACTGTAAGAATATCTGCATTAGCCACAAGTGAATCCCAGATTATGGCCTATATGTTAAAAGAGTTAATTGAGCACGATACTGATGGGAAAGTAAAAGGTTCAATCATTAATAATTTAGGTTCCGCAACCATTCAACATAATGCATTAATGAATGGTGATGCTGATGTATCAAGCACACGATATACTGGTACTGATTTAGTAGGTGCACTTGAACAGAAACCAATCACCGATTCTACCAAAGCTATGCATGTTACAAAAAAATTATTTAATCAAAAATTTGATCAAACGTTTTTTAATTCATACGGTTTTGAAAACACGTTTGCCTTTATGGTCACAAAAGAAACAGCCAAAAAATTCAACTTACATACTGTTTCAGATTTAGAAAAAGTAAAAGACAAAGTAAATGTTGGCACAGATACCACGTGGATTAAACGCGGTGGCGACGGTTATGCCCCATTCCAAGAACATTACGGTTTTGCTTTCAATTCTATAAAACCTATGCAAATCGGACTTGTTTATGATGCATTAAAAAACCAAAAACTAGATGTTGCACTTGGCTATACTACAGATGGTAGAATTGCAGCATACGATTTAGTGGTTCTCAAAGACGATAAAAACTTCTTTCCGCCTTATGATGCCAGTGCAGTAGCGCCAAATAAACTTTTAGCTCAACAACCAGAACTAAAAAAAGCAATAAAAAAATTAGAAGGTCAAATCAGTACAGAACAAATGCAAAAATTAAATTATGAAGCTGATGGTCAAGGTAAAGAACCTGCCATTGTTGCGAAAGAATTTTTAAAACAACATCATTATTTTGATAAAAAATAGTATTGATTTCTACCTCTATATGCTTTGTTATTTTCAATGCACCTATTATCTTAGGTACATTCAAATATGAATTAGGAAGTGAAATAATGAAATTTATATTCAAAGTTTTCATATCTGCTTTGTTATTGTTTTTGCTTATTGGACAAAAAAATAAAGCACAGTAAAACACAAACGCATCTAAAAAGAGCCTAAGGCATCTATTTATGTCTTAGGCTCTTTAAATTATTGTTTATGTTTATTATCATCTTTATAAACAAAATATTTATAATACTTACCTTCTGTTTTCATATCTTCATAAAAGTGTGCCATTAATGAAGCGTTACTTTCTGCCCATTTTATGTCAGTAGCATATTGATGTTCGCCTGGATTTTTCGGATTCCATCTCATACTATATAGCGTATTTTGATCTTTATTTGATAAAAAATGTCCATGAATAAAGTTAGCACCGCCACTAATTGCTTTTTGTGGTGTATCCCATCCATGTTTCTTGGCATATTCAGACCCTGTTTTAATAGGATCTTCATCTAAAGCACCTACACCGAAGAAATTATAGTATTTTTTACCATCAATCTCTACGCCACTTGAAAGTTCACTTTTAGCAGAACCTGTTTCAAGCAATGCGTGTGAAATTAAGTAGACCTCATTTACATGTTTGTCTTTAGCAGCCTTTATAAATTCATCAGAATGCTTAAGTAATGTTGGGTTATCAATTAACATACGTTTGATTCTGTTATGGTCAATACCTTGATATTTATCTAATTCTAAAAATTGGTATTTTTGCGTATCACTCTCAATAAACTTACTACTATCCATCGCAGCTTTTATTTCAGTTGACGATGCGTCTCTCCATGTTTTGTTATCTTTACTTGAAACTTGTTGGCTTGTGTAGTTATCTATTTGCTTTTTAGATGCTTTATCTAAAGTTACTTTTAAATTATCAACTTTTTCTTGTTCATCTACTTCTTTAAAAAAGATTTGATCTGAAATCATTGAAAATACAATAATTGCAGCTACACCTAAGATTACCAATAAACCTATAATTGATAAAATTGAGCCTTTTTTATGCTTCGTCATGTTCCACACCTCTTAGGTAATAATTAGGAATGAGAAGTCTCTATCATTTATGTATCAATGCGCTTGAGACTATCTGATAATAAATTCTAACACTAAATAGTTAAACGCACAATTTTATCTAAGTGTTGTTACATATTCATAAAAAAAGTAATGAAATTTTAATTTCATTACTCTTGACTTTTACGATATTCCATTATGATAAAGCTCGATGCTTGTGATCTATTTTTATAATAATAACGATTCAAATCAATCGTACCTTCAATTTCTCCATCACGATACATCATTTCATTTGTTAAGTTATTTATCATTACAAAATCTGATTTATCTTTAATCATATCTAAATCATTATGTTTAGCAAAAAAATGCTCTAAATTTAAATGTGCGTAATCCATATAAACCTCCTGATAATTGTCCGAAGATAATAATACATCTTTTAGTGTTATATCTCTAAGTTGAATACGCGTTCATGTTATAAAAACTAAAATTTATTACTCTTATGTTATCTATTTAACACCTATTATCTATATTTAGCAAATGAAATTTATTATTTGTCTTTATAAAATGAATTTATCCGGAATTACAAGTTGTATATACAGCAATAGGAGGCACCAAATGCACTTTAGTAAAATTTATAATAAATCAAAACACATCATATATGTTCTTCTAAAAAAATACAATATTAAGTACAATAATGATGAATTTGTACAATTACTCACGATTAAATTATGGGAACTATCCAGAAAGTATAATGCCCAAAAATCTTCTTCATTTCAATCTTATTTATATACACGGTTAAATTTCTATTTAATTGATTTATTTCGTAAGCAACACAACACTTATGAAATATGCGAACCATTTGATGAAGTACGTTGTCATCAAATTCCTAGCATCTACCCTGATAGTAAAATAGAGGCTCATCATTTCTTAACAACGCTTACAACACAAGAACAACAGTGGTTACAATTAAAATTATATGGTTATAAACAAAAAGAGATTGCACAACACCTAAAGTGTTCAATATCAACCATAAAAAATATACAGCAACGTGTTCAAGTAAAATATTCTAAATACTATAAATTTTAATGAGGTGAATTTAATGAATAACCTTGCTAAACTATTATATTTCAAAACCGTTATCGGTCCCGAATTACTTACCATTTGTCAATATACAACACATCAATTTACGTATCCATCTTCCATTAATCAAACATTAAAATATATCCTTGAAACCAACCATCTTTCTTTACCCATACAAATTAAGCAAGCTAAGGACATACTTAAAATACGAAAACTCATCCCCATCTATATTAATAACCATACGATCGTCTTCCCAATTAAAGCAAAGCGCTCCCCAATACAATATTTTATCAATGCATTAGCAATTAATGGCTTAAAATCACAAGGTGCACAAACAGTTATTTATTTTGATAATGCAACTTTTATCATAGTTGATGTAGCATATATCGTTGTACATAAAAAATGGCAAGAAAGTTTAACACTTTCTCACCTAATAGATAGTTAGTATTTTATTACAATGCTTTGTTATGCTTATATTCTAATAATTTTTTCGTAAAGTAACCAGTGACCAACCTAATTAAATACAAACTAACAATAACAAGTAATAATGCTCCAATAAATGTTAATATGACTGTCAGTGTCGATAACTGTACTTCTGGTTTTATAAAATATTGTACAGCAGTTAAACTTGTAATAAAACCAAACAAGAAAATACCTAATAACATAATATATGTAAATAAAATACCTAATAATAAAGCAAATAACTGCGTAGACGATACTACTTTTTCTTTAAAAACATATTCTTTTAAAAATTGATTAGAAAATGCAATAGGTCGATTTAAATGTTCATTATCATGCTTTTCAACTACGCTTTCCAAAACAGAATCCAATTTACTTTTTTCTTTTTTATTTAAAAACCATAACTGCTTTTTAACTTTTTGCTTAAAAATATTTGCTTTCATTTAATATGTACTCCTTTAGCAATTTCGCCATACATCTCTTTCAAATAGTAATGAAATTATCTCAATGAATCAATTATAATTGAACACATTTTTTACAAATTATGCATCAACGACATCTAGTCCCATTAATGTAGCGAATTGAATTGCTTGTTCTTTAGATACCTTACACCCAACTAAATCTTCTTTATTGACGACAATTGTTTCAAATTGTGATGTGCTTAAATCACAACCTTTTAATGGCGTTTGATGTATTGTTACGTGGTTCATGTTTGTTTCATCGAATGTAATTTGTTTTAATGTTGATTCATAAAAAGCACCATGTTCAAGTTGACACGTATCAAATAGTAACTTATCCATTTTAGAGTCTATAAAACTAACAAAATTAGCTTTAACTTCACAAAATGAAGTATGACCCAACCTCATTTGTTTTAAATAAGTCCCTGTCATACGACAATTTTTAAATATCACTCTATGTAAACTACCATGTTCCATTTTAACATTAGAAAAATCACAATTTTCAAAAATCACGTCTGTAAAATCTACACGTCCTATATCAGAATTAGTAAAGTTGCAATTTGTGATGCGTGAACCATATATCAATAATCTATCTAAAGTTTGATCAACGAAATTTGAATGATTAATAGCTGCTTGCTCTAAAATATCGTCTTCATCATCAAAAACATCAGTAAGTATTTTATAATCTAAACTAACATTTATTTTGGGCTGTTGCAGTTTCTTTATTGTATCTCCTATTCAATCAATCTATTTCACTATATATTAGCAAATACGTAGGTGCTCTGTACATGACTTAATATATAATTTAATATTTATGTATAAGTATAATGGGCTTGCTAATGACTTAACTATTTTTTAACAAAAAAATTGAGTCTGAAACATCTATTGATGTCTCAGACTCTTTTTCAATTGAATAGTAGACGTAAGGTACCATTTTCAATATAAAACTACATTCATATTTTACATGAACTTGTCGTCACTATGAATAAGTTTTAGCTCAGGTAAACCTCTATCATCCCATCCATAAAAAGTGGGTGTACGTAATCTTTATTGTAAAATTCGTTTGTTATCCCACTCATAATTAAATTCATTCTAAAGTTTTATAGAATAGATAAACCAGAACTTTGGATGTCTTTAGCAAATCCTTGTACAGTGTCTACTGATAATTCACTAATATCACGACCAAGATTATTATTTACTTTTTTAACAACATCTGCTGGACATGTGATAATATCTGCACCGACTTCGTCTGCTTGAATGACATTAATCACTTCACGACAGCTTGCCCATAGTAATTTAACGCCTTCTTTACTATGCGTTACTTCTGCTGCTTCTTTCATCAATGGAATAGGATCTACACCTGTGTCAGCAATACGACCAGCGAAAACTGATACATAAGTTGGTACACCTTCTGTTACAGCATCAGTAATTTCTTTAACTTGGTCTAAAGTATAAACAGCAGTTACATTTAAACGAACGTTTTCTGCTGATAATTTTTTAATTAGAGAAATTGTTGATTCACCTTTAGTGTTTACAACTGGAATTTTAACGAATACATTGTCACCATATTGTTTTAAAATTTCAGCCTCTTTTGCCATAGTTTCTAAATCATCTGCGAATACTTCAAATGAAATAGAAGCATCAGGAATTTCACGTACAGCTTCTTCAGCAAAAGCTTTATAGTCCGTTACACCCGCTTTTGCCATTAAACTAGGGTTAGTTGTGAAACCATCAACCTGTTTGTTTTTATAAGCTGCTTTCATTTCTTCAATATCTGCACCATCTGCAAACACTTCAACATTTAAATTTACCATTACTAATTCCTCCTGACTTAAATAAATAATTCAATTAAGAATTATTTTCTAACGGTTATTAACCATACAGTTTATTTATACCATCAATATTAGAAAAATTCTAATTTTTTGCTTAAAATCTTATCATTCAATACATCTTCATAATCAATTCACATCAGTCAACGATTTAATTTGACGCACTTTTTAAAACTCAAATATCAGAAAATAATATAAAATAGTAAATTTCATTAAATATTCTTATATTTATGGTATCATTGTAAAATGAATTGCACTAGGAGGTAAATATGGCACGTTCAAAACTTTATTTTTATTTATCTAGTTTATTAGTAATTATAAGTCTTTATTTTAATACTAGAAATCCTCTACTAAGCACACATTTTAGTTCAATGATTAAATTAATATTTGTGTGTAGTATCATTAACGCTATTATTTTAATTATTTCAATTATATTTGCAGATAAAGCTATCAAACATTTACATAATGATTCAGATTGGATTAGAATAGCCAGCAAAATCTTGCCATACATTATTTTGGTGGTATTAATCATTCATATCATTGCTTCCCTATCAACGTTTGGTATTATTTTCTAGTTTATAGTAAGGATGAGATGTAGAATGTATTTTAAATTTTACTCAAAAATTTCATCTACCAACTTTAGTAATAGTGAAATATAAAACCATATTATATGTTTTAACACGTAAACATTAATTTTTATCAACTTCTACCAATATGATTGACGAAACTGGGGCATTTTTTAATTATGTTCCAGTTTTTAATTTTAAGGAAGGACATACATTAATATGCAATATTTATTTATTTTTCTAGGTGGTGCTGTCGGTGCATTACTAAGATATTTACTTTCATTTATAAATACATCTTTTGAAATGCCTATTGGCACATTTATTGCAAATTTATGCGGTGCATTTTTGATGGGGTTTCTTGGCACTCTAGCTATCCAATACTTTAATAATAGCCCAATGCTCAAAAAAGGTATCACAACAGGTTTTATAGGATCACTGACTACCTTCTCGACGTTTCAATTTGAACTTGTACAATTTTTTGAAAGCGGCTCTTTTATTTTACTCATTGTATATGCATTAACGAGTTACATCTTTGGTATCTTACTATGCTTCTTGGGTGTTAGATTGGGGGCTAAAATTTCATGATTCAATGTATATTAGTTATGCTAGGCGGCGGCATTGGTGCGGTAATTAGAGGATTCGTCACAAATGTATTTAATCAGAAATTTAATACTTCCCTTCCTATACCTACACTTTTAGTAAATGTAGTAGGCAGTTTTTGTATCGGACTACTTATGGGTATGTGTTTAAATATAAATTGGATTAATCCTTTTATTATCGTAGGCATACTGGGTGGATTAACTACATTTTCAACTTTGTCTTCCGAACTCGTTAAATTATTGACAACACCGAAACAAATCAATTTATTTATACTTTATTCTATTTTACAATATGGTGTTTCATTCGTAGCCTGCTTGTTGGGTTACTATCTTTTTTAAATCTTCTTAGCAACATACTAGATAATCTTCCATCCATAAATAAAACAGTCTGAGACCTTTAATGATGTCTCAGACTGTTTTTGATTATGATGTAAGTATAAAGCAACACACTTTATACTTAAACATCGATTCATGTATTCCAATTAAAGTAGCAGGACTTATACCTAAACTTCAGTCAAAGTAGCCCTCTATACTACAATCCATGTTTAGTGGAGCTAAGTCATCTTTATTAAAAAATCGGTTTCCACCTTATTTTTTATTTCATCGACTTAGTGACCATTGTACCCTATTGGATCTGGTCCAATCCTTTTATCTTCATTCAGGCTATCTAATTTTTCAATTTGAGTTGGTGTTAAATTAAAATCAAAGACATTCAAATTTTCTTCAATTCTAGACGGTGTAACTGATTTTGGTATCACTACTACACCGTGTTCAATATTCCATCTTATAATGACTTGTGCTGGTGATTTTCCAACTTCTTCTGCTACTGATTTAACGGTTGCATCCTCTAAGATTTGTGCATTCATTAATGGTGACCACGATTCCATATGAATATTTTGTACTTCTAAATATCTTCTTAGTGATTCTTGTAATAAGTATGGGTGAAATTCAACTTGATTAATGACTGGTTTTATAGAAACCTGTGCCAATAATGCTTCTAAATGTTCAACATTAAAGTTACTCACACCAATATTTTTCACTTTATTATCTTTATATAAATCTTCCATCCCTTGCCAAGTGTCAATCATTAAAGCTTCATCAGTACCTGGCCAATGCATTAAATACAAATCAAGATAATCTAAGTTAAGTTTTTTTAGACTCGTTTCATATGCAGTTTCAACATTTTTGCGACCATAATCATCTAACCACAATTTTGATGTAATAAACAAATCACTTCTTTTCAGTCCTGTAGAAGCAAGACCTTCCGCAATACCTTCGCCAACTTTATCTTCATTTTCATAAATCATGGCTGTATCGATATGTGTATAACCACTCTCAATCGCATGTTTAACCGACGCTTTACACTCATCGTTATTTTCAACACGGAACGTTCCTAAACCTACTATAGGCATTTCATTGCCATTATAAAAACTAATATTTTCCAAGTTAAAGTCCCCTTTTAGTTAAGTTAATGTTTATATTAATGAATATTATCAAAAATATAAATAATAATGCTTATAAATTTAAAAATATCTATTCAGGATACTTTTAATTAGAACAATTTAAAAAGTCGAAATATTATTATATATGACAAAAAGCTACAGACAAAAGTGAACTAACTTTGTCTGTAGCTTTTTTATATATCATAATATTCTAATTAAATGATTCGATTTCATCCATTACACGTTGTAAGTCTTCAACATTGTATTGAATGCGACCATGAAAGACAAATTTATTAAAGAATTCGTCTAATTGTTCTGGTCCTACTAAAACTTTTGAATTTGAACTTTGTGCATAATTTGTAATCGTAACATCGCCATCATTTTTAGGGTTGAAGTATAAGATAGTTGTTGGTGTAAATTTTAAATTTAATTCTGTTTGGATATCACCAGCAAGTCTTTCAATTTCATTTAAATGCGTCGTGTAATTAACAAATGATAAAGCATCTTTATCTTCATTTTGATCTAAGACAAGTGTTTGTGGAACTTGACCATCAAGATCTAATGTATTAAATACTTGTTCCATCATCGGCTGTTCTTTAAATTGTGCAGCACTTACGCCATTATACACATGACCTTTAAGCAATTGTGAATCAATGATATATAAACCTGTACGTGTTAGGACTAAGTGACTGATACGTTGCACATCACTAAACTCATTCCTTGGTAAAAAGATATTTGCCATAATATGCATATCTTCTGGACGAATTCTTTTCTCATTTACAAGTCGTTCGCGAATACCTATTAATCTCATATCAGTTACATATTCACTTTGATTTTTAGAGAATAATTTTAATGCATCAATTTCTCTATCTTTAGAATTAACCGCAGCCGTATATTCTTCTTTTTGTTTTGTTACCGTTTTTTTATTTTCAATTCTTTCTTTTTCTAGCTCTTCTTCATGCTCATCGCTCAGTTGTTGCTCTCTTGATTTATATTGCGCTTCAACTTTTTCTTGCGCTTTTTTCTTACTTTTTAAAGCAACAATAAATAAAATCAAACAAATGACTGCTACGACAATTGCCACGATTAAACCAATCTCTATTGGTCCAAATGAATTCATAACAAAAACGCTCCTTTATGTGTTCAGTAACTTAATTATAATAGATATGCGCATCGTATTCGATAGTAAAGTTTAAAATTTAAACATTTTGTCTCAGTTTAAGCTTTGACACTATCTTTTAATAAGTTAACTTTATCTAATTTTTCCCATGGTAATAGCACATCAGTACGTCCAAAATGACCATATGCAGCTGTTTGTTTATAAATTGGATGTTTTAAATCAAGCATTTTAATAATTCCGGCAGGTCTTAAATCAAAATGTTTTCTTACAGCTTCTACTAATTCATATTCACTGACTTTACCAGTACCAAATGTATCTATTGAAATTGAAACCGGTTCAGCAACACCAATCGCATACGCTAATTGTACTTCACATTTTTCAGCCAATTGAGCTGCAACAATATTTTTAGCTACATAACGTGCAGCATATGCAGCTGAGCGGTCAACTTTAGTTGGATCCTTACCACTGAAGCATCCACCACCATGACGTGCATATCCACCATATGTGTCCACGATGATTTTTCGACCTGTTAGTCCTGCATCTCCTTGAGGACCGCCGATTACAAATCTACCAGTTGGGTTAATATAAAATTTCGTCTGTTCATCTAATAATGACTCTGGCACTGTTGGATAAATAACGTGTGTTTTAATATCATCTTTAATTTGATCCAATTCAATATCTTCAGCATGTTGCGTAGATAAAACAATAGTATCTATTCGAACTGGTTTATCTTGTTCATCATATTCAACTGTCACTTGAACCTTTCCATCAGGACGCAAGTATTTTAAAATTTCATCTTTACGTACGTCAGATAAGCGTTTAGCTAACTGATGTGATAAGAAAATGGGTAACGGCATATACGTATCTGTTTCATTAGTTGCATAACCAAACATCAAGCCTTGATCTCCTGCACCCGTAGCTTCAATTTCCGCTTCAGAAGCTTCGTCGCGATATTCTAAAGCTGTATCTACACCTTGTGCGATGTCAGAAGATTGTTCGTCAATTGCTGTTAATACAGCCATCGTTTGGCTGTCATAACCGAATTTCGCACGTGTGTAACCTATTTCTTTAATTGTTTCTCTAACTACTTTTGGTATATCAACATAAGTTGTTGTTGAAATTTCTCCTGAAATTAAAGCCATACCTGTGGTTACAGTCGTTTCACAAGCCACACGTGCATTTGGGTCATCTTTTAAAATTTCATCTAAAATCGCATCCGATACTTGGTCAGCAATCTTGTCCGGATGCCCTTCTGTTACAGATTCTGAAGTAAACAATCTTTTATTATATGTCATAATTTGCTCCTTTAGTTTTAAATTACGAAAATTCTCTCTCTGTTGAGCTCATTAAAAAAGGCCTTCTACACTATAGTAAATAGAGAGAAGGCCCTTTATACGTCCATTCGCTCTTATCGTTCAGACGCTATTTGTCTGCAAACGGTTTGGCACCTTTCTTCAATTAAGAAGAGGTTGCTGGGCTTCATTGGGTCCATGTCCCTCCGCCACTCAGGATAAGAGAATCCGTTAATCTATATAGTACCTAATCTAACATATAATGTCAATTTTACATTTATTAATATTTATTTAAAATTCCTTTGAAATTGGTGTGGACTATTAATCTATATATGTTATACTCTGTAATTGTAAAGGCTTACATCAACTAAATAGCGTGGAGGGATCAAGTATGGCGGTAGATACATACACTTATACAAGCAAAATTGAAAGCATTTTAGACAAGCAATCTTCATTATTTCAATTATCTACAACTCAGTTGTATAATAAAATTTTAGAAAATAATGAAGGCGAACTAACGGAATTAGGCGCCATCAATGCAAAAACTGGTAAATATACTGGTCGTTCACCAAAAGATAAGTTTATTGTCACTGAGCCATCTTATAGAGATGACATCGATTGGGGCAACATAAACCAACCTATCGAAGAAGAAAAATTTCTAAATTTATATGATAAAGTATTAAACTATCTTGATAAGAAAGATGAGCTTTATGTTTTTAACGGTTATGCAGGTAGCGATGAAGATTCACAGTTAAAACTCACTGTTGTTAATGAATTGGCTTGGCATAATTTGTTCGCTCAAAACATGTTCATCCGTCCAAGTACAAATGAAGAAGCTCAAGAAATCAAACCAAACTTCACTATTATTTCTGCACCTCACTTCAAAGCAGACCCATCCATAGATGGTACAAATTCAGAAACCTTCATTATCACATCATTTAAACATAAAGTAATCCTAATAGGTGGAACTGAATATGCTGGTGAAATGAAAAAAGGAATCTTCTCCGTAATGAACTACTTACTACCTAAAGATGACATTATGAGTATGCATTGTTCAGCAAATGTTGGCGAAAAAGGCGACGTAGCTCTATTCTTTGGTTTATCAGGTACTGGAAAGACAACACTTTCTGCTGACCCTACACGTAAACTCATCGGTGATGATGAGCATGGATGGAATAATAACGGTATCTTCAACATCGAAGGTGGCTGTTACGCAAAAGCAATTAATCTATCACAGAAAAAAGAACCACAAATTTATGATGCTATTAAATACGGAACAATTCTAGAAAACGTTGTTGTTGATGAAGAAGGCGATGTTGATTTTGACGACAAGCAATACACGGAAAATACTAGAGCTGCATACCCTATTCACCACATTGATAATATTGTGACACCATCTAAAGCAGCGCATCCTAATACAATTATTTTCTTAACTGCAGATGCATTTGGTGTATTACCACCTATTTCAAAATTAACCAAAGACCAAGCGATGTATCATTTTTTAAGTGGTTTCACTGCTAAATTAGCTGGAACAGAACGAGGCGTTACTGAGCCTGAACCATCATTCTCTACTTGTTTTGGTTCCCCATTCTTACCATTAAACGCTAAAGTTTATGCTGATTTATTAGGTAACTTAATAGATAAACATGGCGTTGATGTTTACTTAGTTAACACGGGTTGGACTGGCGGAAAGTATGGCGTTGGACGTCGTATTAGCCTAAATTATACAAGACAAATGGTTAATCAAGCCATTACAGGTAAATTGAGAGATGCAGAATATGTGAAAGATGATATGTTCGGATTAGATATTCCTGTTGAAGTAGAAGATGTCCCTCAAACATTGCTCAATCCTATCAATGCTTGGAGTAAGCCAGAAGCATACAGAACACAAGCTCAAGATTTAATTAATCGTTTTAAATCTAATTTTGAAAAATTTGGAGAAGATGTTGACGAATTAGCCGTCAATGGCGGATTTGAATAATTTAAAATATTAGAAAAGTAGCCATGTAGTCTTCTATTACAATAGAAAACTACATGGCTACTTTTTATTTGTAAATACTTTATATCTATAACATCTTATCTATCATATTGGTTTTTAAGCTTGTTCTGTTCAACATCATCCATCCACTGTTTAATTGCCAGTAGCGTATCTTTGAGCGCAAATGGTCTTGGTACGTGTCCCTCCGACATTTGGTAATAAGTACGAAATGTCGCACCAATCTTTTCAAGTTGTTCCACTAAATAGTAAGCATTATGAATACCTACTTGTTTATCCTTACCCCCATGAACTATAAATATGGGCGGGCTTGTGTTTTTAATTTGAGCGATAGCATCACGTTGTTTATAAGCTTCTATATTCTTTTTAGGATCTCCAATCATACGTTTAAGCATTCCCCTTAAATCAACGCGTTCTTCATACATCAGATTTATGTCTGAGACACCGCCCCAAATAATATAACTCGTCACCGGTAAATCTTGAAATGTTAATAAACCTTGAAGTCCACCTCTAGAAAAACCAATCATGTGAATGGGAATACCAGGGTACTTTTGATTTAACAAACGTATCGCAACTGTAACGTCATGCAGATCCGAACCATAAAACTCATCTTTGCCTTCGCTACCATTATTACCTCTATAATAAGGTCCAAAGACCAATGTATGTTCATCCGCAAATTGCATCAATCTTCCCGTTCTCACCTTACCTACTTGCCCTTTACCACCTCGTAAATATAAAACAATTCTCTGCACTTTTGCATGAGGTGTCATCAGCAGCCCCTTAACATTTAAATGATCTACTCTATAGATTACTTCATCAAATATATGGCTATTTGATTCAACCGGCATTCTCTTTTTATGAATAAAATCCAAGTTCAATCACTCTCTCTAAACATTGTAATATTGCTGGATCTTTCAATAAGTAACTTTTTTTATCTTCTGGAATCTCAGATAATGATTTATACAATAGTGGTCCATCCGTTTCAAAATAATCTGGTTGCTCAGTGATAGCTTCTATCTCCACCATAAAGACATCTTTAGTAAAGGACATTCCAATTTGACGATCAACCTTATATTGCGCTATGTATTCACAGTATTTAATCGTTGCGCCAGTTTCTTCAAAGACTTCTCGTGCTGCAGCAGTTTCACTCGCCTCACCTTTTTCTCTTTTACCACCCGGAAATTCAATACCACGTATTTTATGTTTTGTGAATAACAAGCTACCCTTATATTTAGGGATTATAAGTACATGATTACCGTTGGCATAATCTGCTTTCTTTTTAAATGTTAGGTACACATCGTCATTTTCTTTGTCTTTAAACTTCACATACATCACTCTTCCCCTTATTATGTTAAACTAGCTATGCTAAGATTTTTGTTGGAGGCAAAATTATGAAAACTATATTTCTAGGACTTATCCATATATATCAACGCTTTATATCACCATTAACCCCTGCAACTTGTCGTTTTTATCCAACCTGTTCTGAATATACTAGAGAAGCCATAGTAGTGTATGGTCCCTTCAAAGGCACATGGTTAGGTATTAAAAGAATTTCAAAATGTCACCCGCTTCATAAAGGTGGCTTTGATCCCGTACCGCTAAAGAAAACAAAGCATAAAAAAGATAAAAACATTAACAAATAAAATTCAATATCTTATGATTTACCACTGGAGGCTCAAAATAAATTGAGCCTCCTTTTAATATACCTGCCTGATTAATCATATCTACCTCGTAGTAATAACCTTCTGGTGTAATATCACTAGGATAATCAGCATATTGTGCTAACATCGCTGTAAAATACCTACTTAGGCCATATTCATACATACCACCTATCACGATTTTCACATCTAGAGTATTGAGCATTTTTATCAAATCCATCACTTTATCTATGCCACCCAATCTAAATGGTTTTAACACAACGACATCAATGCCAAAATCATTAATAGCTTGTGAAATAAGTGATTTAGATGTCGCTTTCTCGTCAATCGCAACGGGTGGTAGTTCATTTTTTTCAAAATGTGTTAAATGTTGTAGTGACTTAAAAGGTTCCTCAATATATAATATTTGCGCTTCACTTAGTGTTTTTAATTTATCATAATCTACTTTGCTTAATGATTCATTCGCATCGATGGCTATATCAGGTCGAAAAGCTAATTGTGACACCTTTTCCACATCATCTAAGATATCAGCATTCCATTTAAGCTTTACGCGTTGCGGTTGCGTTTGAACAAGTTGTTGAAAATTTCTTGAAGTCATGCCATTAACTGTCGCGCCATAAGGCACATTCAATGATTCTAAAACATGAAACATTTGATAACAAGCCATCACCAACATGCTACGTGTTGCAGGATAATTAGATAATTGCGTTAATGCATCTTGAATTTCTAAAAAAGAATGAAACGTTTTACCCTGAACCTGTTGAAACCATAGTTTTGAAAAATGTTTTACATCCTCTATTGTTTCATTTGCATACCAATTCGTTTCAAACGCATTGCTTTCACCAAAATATGATTTACCTTTATCTGTTATTAATTCAACGAAAAGCGCTTTGCGCGTATTCATTTTTACTTTAGGGGTAATGACAGGTGTTTTAAATTTTGCATTATAATCATACAAATGCATGTTAACTATTTTCATATGTACTCCTTAGTTAAGATTATAAACGCGTTCTTTGAAGTTTACCAGTTGACGTGTAAGGTAAACGAGATACTCGTTGAAATTGTTTAGGTACTTTATATTTTGCAAGTTTTTCTTTAAAAAACACAGTTAATTGTTCTTCTGCGATATCTTTATTTGCAACATAATACAGATAAGGTACTGAACCCCAAGTATCGTCCTCAACACCGATACACATAGCATCTTCGATATTAGGGAATTGTTTGGCTACAGATTCTATTTCAAATGGGTATATGTTTTCACCACCGCTAATAATTAAATCTTTTCTACGATCGTATATCATGACGTAGCCTTCCTCATCTATTTCCGCTATATCACCAGTTTTAAAATAACCGTCTTCGAATGTATCCATTTTTACTTTAGGAAAAAGATAACCATCCATTACATTTTTACCTTTAATCAATAGTTCTCCATGTCCATCTATATTAGGTGATTTAATTTTAACTTCAACATCATTACTCGGTTTGCCAACAGTATCAAATCGATGTTCAAGCATTTCAGGTGTCGCCGTTAAAAATTGCGAGCATGTCTCTGTCATGCCAAACGAATTATATATTGGTAAATCATAGCTTAAAGCTTGTTGAATTAAGTTACGAGAAAGCTTAGCCCCACCTAACAGTATTTTCTCAATATAGAATGGACGGTGTAATCCAGCATCCATTAACCATTTTAATGTTTGTGGCACTAGCGATACATGCGTTGGCGCTTCATTTTTTATGATATTTAACATTTGCTCCGTATTAAATTTTGATTCTAACCGTAATGTGAAGCCTTCAATTAATGAACGTAATACGACACTTAATCCTGAAATATGATATATCGGTAACACAGATAACCATTTTGTTTTCTCATTAAAGCCCAAGCTTTCTCGACATCCAAGAGCACTCGCCAAATGATTATTGAATGTTTGCGGCACTGCTTTTTGTGGCCCTGTAGTACCGGATGTAAACATAATAGATGCTATACGCGTTAATGAAAATATCTCTTCAAAATACTTATCATTATTAACTGAAATAAGCTCATTAAAAGGCACAACTTGAATATGTTCTAATTCAAGATCATGCATGGAAATTACTGTATCAACATTTATTGAATCCATCTGTGCTATCATCTCATTTCGAGTTAACCGAGTATTTATCATAGCTGCTTCAATCCCTGCCAGCCAAGCAGCATTAATAAGCAAAACAGATTCAATAGTATTATCAATATAAAAGCCTATTCTCTTTTTATTTAACTGATGTAAAGTACAAGCAAGTTTTGAAGCTCTGTCGTACATTGTCGCAAACGTGACTTGCGTTTCACCATCATCAATAAATATATGTTCACCCTTTTGTTGCGCCTGTTGTTTTAACCAAAAATCCACTTCATCATTCCTCCATCTCATACTCATTATAACGTGTTTAGTCTTATTTAACAGTGTCTGCACATCAACAACAAATAATCTATTAAACTCAAATGTTATAATTAAAGGTAAACACGTTAACATTACCCCGATGACCACAAAATAAAAAAGCATCCATAAATTGCCTAAGTAGTTCAGTTTTGGAGTACAAAAAGTGAAAATGTAAACCTAAATGAGTATCAAATTGCAACTGAATTTGATACTCGTTTTTTATTGTTAAATCAACGTTTGTTGTTAATTTACACCACAAAATGTAAGTTAAAATGTATATAAAAATGCGAACGTGAAATAATTATTGTAGGAATGCAAATTGGTGTGTTAAAATGGTTACAATTTACTAAGCAAAAAGGGGTGCATTTTCCTATGCAATTTCTTGAGCCAAAAAATAAGAACGCTAAGTCTGTGGATTGGGAAATATCAGAGCAAGTAAGGGTGATAGTTAAGCAATACGCTGAATATGCAGAGCGTACTGAAAGCGAAGCAGTGGATGAATTCTTATTGAACATTTTAGACGATAAGAAGTTTATTGAATGGATTGCCAACAAGCGAAGTAATAAGCGGATTGTTGAAAAAATGGGTATCAAAGATAGAGTGGGTTGATAGACAATGACCAAGCTTAAAAGATTAGCCACGAAGGAAGATGAAATTGTAGATGTTAAAATTCCGATTTCAAACGAAGAATTAAAAGATAGGGCTAAACAATATGATTTATTAACTCCAAAACGATTTGCAACAAGGTATAACAAAATGTTGTTCTTGCCAACGTCTTTTAAATGGAACGGTTCTGAATATCCCATTCAATATAATTACTGCATCAATCCGTTTTGTTGTAATTTTGGGAAAGAACAGCACAAATTCAAAGATGTAAAAGGGAAACCAAGTCGATATAAAATGACTGGTAGTTCCAAAGATAAAGGTCATAAAGGTATGTACTGCAATGACAATCCTATTGGCAGAGGTGTATCGCAAAACTGTACAGTAACCCCTTTATCTAATTGGTCTGTTGTTGAAGAAATTAAACGCCTTATAGAAATCAATAGCATCCAAGATGTTGAGCCAGATTATCAATTTCATAAAGAAGGCTGCTCGGAAGAAGAATCAACCCCATTCAATGAGCCGAAGCAATTTTACAAAAGGGGGAAAAGTAGGGGCAAATCTCAACGCTATCAATGTAAGGCGTGTAAGAAGTTCACTAATGTTCTACCAAAAAGAGAAGAAACCACTACTTATCACCAACAAAAGAACACCATTCTTCCAATGTTCGCTAAGATGGTTGTTGGAAGGGTTTCAGTCAGTCGTACTTGTGATATTTTAGGAATTGGAGTTGGAACCTACTATCATAAGCTGGAGTGGCTGTATAGGCGTTGTTTGGAGTTTTTAGAACGATATGAGACACAACCCCTTCAAACAAAGAAATTTAACGAGATGTGGCTTAATACGGACAAGATGCACTACTACCTAAATAACGTCCGTAAGAAAGGACAAGGTTCAAAGAAATATACGGGGTTTGAAGACCTTAATATGCAAACGTATATAGTTGTATCTGCTGAGGTCTTATCAAGATATGTGTTCCGTTCTGATGTTGCCTATGATTGGAATATTTCAATGGATGAATTAAATGAAGATACAAGAAAATTCAAAGAAGACCATCTCAATACTTTTAGTCGTAAAAATGATAGGTTAGATTGGTCTTATTATCCACAAGAACCATCCGCTAACGATAGCGAAAATAGGAATGCTTATCTTCACGAATTAGGGAAAATTACTAATAGGAGTAGATTTGTCGATGGTTTAAATGTTGATGCTCCTTATACTACAACTGCTCACTATTGGTTAATTAAACAAATGGTTAATGCCGACGAATGGCGAATGATTAGTGATGATGACTTCTCTATTAGAAACGCCTTTTATAGAGTATTCACGAAAGAATTAAGGTTGAGCGATGCACATCATTTTATTTGCCAAGTTAACAAGACGAAAAGCAGAAAACAATGCTTAAAAGAATTCGGACAAGCAAAAGCAGAACTGCTCGATTGGGGAGATATCAGAGGATTCAAAACAAAGTTTCTACGGACTTTGGCATCTCATTATCTAACTGAATTACTAACAAGTCATCAATTCCACGAAGAGGCTATTAGTAAAGATGGAGAAAGATATCGCAAATATGCCGATAACCCTATCAAACATCCATTAGCCACTAAGGATAAAGGATTTTATTCAGTTGATTGTAGAACGGATTTATCTGCTCTGGAACCAAACGAAATCGCAAAGATGCTATTAAATGTTAATGACCATTCGACCAATAGCTTTATTCAACAGATAAGACGTTATATATCATCTCTTGAAAGACCATTAACAACAGCTCGTGGTGATAAGAAGAGCTATATTTACGCTAACTTCAATCCGAAGTATGCTCAATTTGCGATTACAATTCTAAGAACTTACTACAACTTTTGTCGCCCTTTTAAATCAGCGGATAAAAAGGTTTTGACACCTGCTCAAAGATTAGGGATTACAGATAAACAATTTGATTGGAAAGATATAATTTATTTCAAATGACAAAAAGAGCTTGGAGTAATCCCAAGCTCTTGTGCTTTATCTTTACTGTTCTTCTTCAATTAACGCACCCGTTAACTCAATAAGTTTTTTCTTTCATATACATGAAAATAGTAGTTATACGGATTTTTATCATTCTTTATCCCTTTTTGGGCAAATACCTCATTCCATTCCTCATAATTCACTTCTGGAAAAAAAGTATCTCCTTCGAATTCATGATGTATTTTTGTGATGTACATTTTCTCAACATAAGGGAAAAACAAATTATAAATCTGTTCTCCTCCGAAAATAAAAATTTCTTCTTCGTTTTTACATAACTCAAAAACATCTTCTATTGAATGAACAATTTCACAACCATTAAAGGTAAACCCCTTATCTCTCGTCAGAATAATATTTCTTCTGTCAGGTAAGGCTCTTCCGATTGATTCAAGGTTCTTCCTACCTAATATTATCGGATGTCCCTTTGTAGTATTTTTAACATATTCCCAGTCCTTGGGAATCCTCCAAGGAATGTCATTCTCTTTGCCAATCACTCTATTCTTATCCATCGCAGCAATCAAAGAAACTTTCATTTATAACACAGCCTTTTTAACTAATTTACCATCTAATTTCTTATTTCTATCAAAAAACCTTTTCTCATTATCCTGCCCGTTAGTTGAATAAGCAATTTTTTCTATAAGTTATATTATCATAATACCACAAAATCACAAATTTTCATTCAATTATCATTTTCAATTGCATTTTATAAATCATTTTGTATGTAATTTGGTATGTAAGTTAAAATGAAAAAAGTAGTCCATTTTGAAGTACATTTTGTCATTTTGTACTCCAAAACTGAACTACTTAATAAATTGCCTGGATGCCTTTAATTCTAAGACTTACTATATAAGGTGTTGATTACCCATAGAAATGGATAGTCTATTCCACATATTAATTTGATTAATAATTAATACTAAATCTGTATATTCTTCTTCAGAGAATAATGTACGTACCTCATCATACAGTTTATCTGGCACACCATTTTTAGAGATATGTGTAATTGCTTCTGCTAATTTAAATGCTAACTTTGCTTTTTCAGAAAAAACATTCGTATCATCCCAAGCATTTAATAAATATATTTCTTCTTCTGAAACCTTCATTTTCTAGCATCTGCAGTATGCATGCCAATACAAAATGCACAACCATTGATTTGTGAGACGCGTATTTTAATCAATTCACGTAGTTTTCTATCTATCGATGTTTTTTCAATTGTTTCTCTAAATCCATAATTAACCCAAGTTCTTCTTTTGCGATTTCATAATAGTCTATTCGATTATCCATGAATGAACCTACATATCTTTTTAAACGAAGTGATTTATCTTTAAATTAATTAAAAATAAAAAATAATACTTGCAATCGTTGATATTTTACCACTATTAAAGCGTTGACAAACTTATTTTGGATATCTGCTATAAATATACAAGATTTGTAAATCAGACCCTAATTTTATTTTCGTTCAACTCATTATTTAAACTAATAAAAAACCTCGTTATTCAACACTTTAATAAATGTAGAATAACGAGGCATCTATTATTAGCGGAGAGTGAGGGATTCGAACCCTCGAGACGCTTGTGGCGCCTACACACTTTCCAGGCGTGCTCCTTCGGCCAACTCGGACAACTCTCCATATAAAAAAACAGAAGCGATAATTCACTTCTGTTTGTATGACCCCGACGGGACTCGAACCCGTGTTACCGCCGTGAAAGGGCGGTGTCTTAACCGCTTGACCACGGGGCCATGGCTCCACAGGTAGGACTCGAACCTACGACCGATCGGTTAACAGCCGATAGCTCTACCACTGAGCTACTGTGGAATAATTAAAATGGAGCGGGTGATGGGAATCGAACCCACAACATCAGCTTGGAAGGCTGAGGTTTTGCCATTAAACTACACCCGCACTTTAACGATTATGGGGCGGATGATGGGAATCGAACCCACGAGTGTCGGAACCACAATCCGATGCGTTAACCACTTCGCCACAACCGCCAAAGTATAAACTTTAAAAGAATGGTTCAGGACAGAGTCGAACTGCCGACACATGGAGCTTCAATCCATTGCTCTACCAACTGAGCTACTGAACCATAATAAAAATGGCGGTCCCGATGGGATTCGAACCCACGATCTCCTGCGTGACAGGCAGGCGTGTTAACCGCTACACTACGGGACCTATTTAAAAAGTTGCGGGAGGCGGATTTGAACCACCGACCTTCGGGTTATGAGCCCGACGAGCTACCGAACTGCTCCATCCCGCGTTAATAATATTTATGACGCCTACCCAATTAATATATCATAAACATTTACTTAATGTCAACGTTTTTTAAAATTAATTAACATTAACTTAATTCGAAATTAAAATTCAAATGCGATAATTGATGTTTGCACATCTCGTATCAATTAGGACTTACTCAGTATATAAATTTTTCACATGATAGTCAATGGATTCCAGAAATTATTTTGTGTAAAAATGGAATATAACTATAATATTTTATATTTTGTTTCTTATTTATACAAAAACCTATCGTCCTTTATGATTGATACATCAAACAAAGCTTTTTACTAATTAATTTATCCTCCCATTTCTCGACTATAAATCTATAACAATAATAATTTCGATTACTCACTCATAATGCCTTGCATTTTACTTTGTAGCTGTGTAAATGTCGTGAAACCATCATCTTCCATAAAATGACCGCCAAATTCAGTTACTTTACATGTCCCTCCAAGCGTATCCATTAATCTTTTTGTTTCTTTGTAAGACACATAGGAATCATTTTTGGCACATAGACCATAAAATGCCTCTACTTTTTGTTTAACGTTTTCGTAATCTATATGAAAGTCTTCAATTTGATTGGTTTCGACAAATGGTATGACATCCTCCATGAATCCAGAAATACTAAATAATCCTTGTATAGTATTAATTTGTGATTTCTCTATAAACTTTAAAGCTGCGAGTGTTCCAAAACCATGCGTTACAAAAAACGTTTCATACTTAGTAACACAAATTTGATTTTTCATGTTACTCATCCAAGTATCAATATGATCATTTTCATCAACCGGCAAGTTAAATAAAGTTACATTATAACCTTCTAGCGTGAGGTTACTGGCTAACCATTCATACCAATGATTTGATGCATCACCTTGTTTTGAATGTACTATAATTATATCCGTCATATAAATCCCCCATTAAAAATAACTTTCTAATATATATATATCATTTTATCATTTATATAGCATGTCATCGTTTTTAATGCTACATAAATAATATCAATTAAAAAACGAGGCAGAAACCAAAATTGTATTAGATTTCAAATCCTCGCTCCGTATCTTTACTCGCATATACTCTATAATTCATTTAATAATTCTGATACTGCATTTTTACCTTGTAAAATACAGTCTGGCAGGCCAACCGCTTCAAATGAAGCACCGGCTATTCTTAACCTAGGATAATTATGTTTAATATGCGCTTGAATCGCAGATATGTTATCCATATGATCCACACGATATTGCGGCATACTATTAGGTAAACGATTCACAATACTGAAATCTGGTGCGCCTTTAAAAGTCATCATTTGTGTTAAATCTCGTTTAACAATATCTACAAGTTCTTCATCTGAATGATCTTTCACAACCGTATCACCTGGTTTACCAACATAAGCACGTATCAGCACCTTACCTTCTGGTGTAGTAAAAGGCCATTTTTTACTTGTCCATGTACATGCTGTGATATCGGTTTGGCTCGTTCTTGCAATCACGAAACCCGTACCGTCATAGGTATTTTCAATATGCTGTTCATCAAATGCTAGTACAACCGTTGCAACGGTTGTAGATGGCATTGTTTTGAAATAATCAAGGGCTGGATCATTACCAAACCATTTCATAAAGGTTTGATGTGGTGTGGTAACAAGCACACTGTCGTAGATATTTTTTTCATCATCTACAACAAGCTCATAATTCGTTTGTGAGATGACGATATCATCTATAGGTGTATTAAATCTGATTTTTACACCTTGGTTTACGACATAATCAGTTAATTTTTCAATAAAAGAAGTCAGCCCATGCCTAAATTGTTTAAATTGGCCTTTTGGTGCTCCTGGATATAATTGTCGTTGTTTTTGACGTTGCATTTTTTCGTATCGCATACCTTTAATTAAACTACCAAACTGTTCTTCTCTTTCTTTAAACTCCGGAAAAGTAGACATTAAACTTAATTCATCAATGTTTGTACCATAAATACCACCCATTAAAGGTTCAATTAAATTTTCTAAGACTTCATCTCCTAGACGTTCACGAAAGAATGACCCAACAGAAATATCGCGTTCTATTTGAATAGGCTTTTTTAATAAATCTAAACCAGCACGTAATTTACCTTTAGGCGAAATCAATTTTGTTTTAATAAAAGGTTTAAGGTTAGTTGGCACACCTAAGATAGATCCCCCTGGAATAGGAAACAGTTTATTTTTAGCATAAATATAAGATTGTCCTGTTTGATTAGTGATAAGTTCATCTGCTAATCCAATATCTTTAGCAATGTCTGTCATAATCTGTTTGCGTCCTAGATAAGATTCTGGACCTAATTCAATCGTATAACCATCTTTTCGATAGGTTTGAATCTTACCGCCAGTTCGATTAGTCGCTTCATATATCGTCACATCTATATCTGGTCGTTGTTTTTTTATAAAATATGCACTAGATAAACCTGTGATACCAGCTCCGATAATAGCAATACTTTTAGTCAAAATAAGTCACGCTTCCTTTAATAAACATTTTTTATCTCTTCAACAATTGCGCCAATAAATAGCGGATCAGTATCTGGCATTTTTGGACGATGATAATGTACACCTAATTCATCACAAATCACTTTACATTCATAATCGTTATCATAGAGTACTTCTAAATGTTCACAAACAAAACCCACTGGGGTATAGATAAAGTGTTCATATTTATGTTCATTGTATAACGCTCGAGTTAAATCTTGAACATCAGGTCCTAACCAAGGTGTACCCGTATTCCCTTCAGATTGCCATCCTTCAGCTACATGTATAATATTTGAATGTTGTTCTAATAACTGAGCAGTTTCATGTAACTCATTAGGATAAGGATCGTTATTTTTCTCAATTAAGCCTTTTGGCAAACTATGAGCTGAAACAACAAGAACTGTTTTGTCATGTTCATCTTGTGGAATATCTGCTAATGTTTCATTGATTTTCTCTGTCCAATATTGAATGAATTTAGGTTGTTGATAGTAATGTTCAACATGTTTAAACGTGATGCCGTATTTATCTGCTTCTTTTTGTGCACGTGTATTGTAAGAGCCAACTGAAAAGCTAGAATAATGTGGTGCTAATACAACTGTAACAGCTTCATCTATACCGTCTTCATGCATTGATTGTACAGCGTCTTCAATAAATGGGTGAATGTGTTTTAAACCGATATATAGTTTAAATTCAACGTCGTCATAGGCTTGATTGAGCGCATCACGAAGTGACTCTGCTTGTCTATTTGTCGTTCCTGCTAACGGAGATAAACCACCAATAAATTGATATCTATCTTTTAAATCTTGTAGTTCCGCTTCAGTAGGTTTTTTCCCATGTCTAATATCTGTATAATAAGCTTCTATATCGCTTTCTTTATATGGTGTTCCATAAGCCATAACCAATAGGCCTATTGTTTTTGTCATTTTAAGATCATCCTTTTGTATTATAATTTTTAGATGCATATGACATAATTATTTGTAATTCGTGATAGTCAAAATTTATGTCGTACTATCTCTGTGTGTAGTCATGTACAAATGTAGTCACACGTTTTAATGTTTCGGGCTTCACCTCTGGAAATACGCCATGACCTAAATTGAAAATATGTTTGCCATGCGCTATCCCTTGGTCTAATATTGCTTTCAGCCTTTCTTCTATTACATCCCATGGTGCCAATAATAGAGATGGATCTAAATTCCCTTGCAATGTCTTATCAATGTTCCTTGAACTAGCTTCTTTAATTGATAGTCTCCAATCCAATCCCAATACATCTATAGGTAATGTGTTCCATTCATCTGCTAAATGGCTAGCACCAACTCCAAATAGAATAACAGGTACATTATACTTCTCCTTAATACCGCTTATCAATTTATTCATCGCAGGTTTAATATAATAGCGATAATCTTGAACGTTCAATGCACCCACCCAAGAATCGAATACTTGGATAATTTGTGCACCTGCCTCTATTTGTGCAGAAGTATAAGTTATAGACATTTCAACTAAGTGATCCATTAATGCAAACCATGTCGCTTCATCACTATACATCATTGCTTTTGTAAAGTTATAGTTCTTAGAAGGACCACCTTCAATCATATAACTTGCAAGTGTAAATGGCGCACCAGTAAATCCAATCAATGGCACATTCAACTTTTCTTCAGTTAATAATTTAATCGTATCTAACACATAAGGTACATCTCTCTTTGGATCAATGTGTCCTAATTTTTCAACATCCTGTATCGTTTTAATTGGATTATGAATCACTGGACCTATGCCAGATTTAATTTCTACATCCACACCTATTGGCTGTAGAGGTGTCATGATATCTTTATAAAGTACCGCTGCATCTGTATTATAGTTATCTACAGGCAGATGTGTTACATACGCACACAGTTCTGGTTGGTGTGTAATTTCAAATAATGAATACTTTTCTTTTAATCTTCTATATTCTGGCTGAGACCTGCCAGCTTGACGCATAAACCAAACTGGTGTGTGCGAAACCGACTCGCCTTTTATCATATTTAGGATCGTATTGTTTTTATTATGCACCTTTTAATCCTCCTAGATTATAATCATTCTTGTCTATAATACCATATTGCTTAATTACGCGTATTTTATTGTTCTAAAATGTCATAAAAAAGACAAACAGTCTCATTTTAACAGCTTAATTATTTGACTATTGTTTTATAATAAAAATCAATTATAATGTTATCAAAGCCTATTTTATATTTATTTGAAAAAGTAGATATTTTTATAGTAAAGTGAAATAGTTATTTATACTTTCATATACCAAGCAAGGGGGACAATCTTATGAAAATTTATGCATCTTATGGAACGTTTGGTTACTTAAACCAGATTAGGCTAAATAATCCTGACCATAACTTATTACAATTTTCAGCGTCTGATTCTTCAGTCATTCTTGAAGAAACTGACCAAACTTCTGTATTAAAACAACCTTTAGTCTATGATGTACTTAAAGCTGAGGGAGATTTAAATGAAAATTATTTTTATTCGGTCATATTTGTACCTACATCAGAAGATCATGCTTATCAACTAGAAAAAAGATTAGAAAATATTACTGCTGACTTTAAACAATTTGCGGGTTATCGAAGCTATCGTTTCCTAAAACCTGATCAAGGTTTAACTTATAAGATTTACTTTGGCTTTGAAAGTAGAACGGCTTATGAAGACTTTAAAGCATCATCTATTTTCAAAGATAATTTTGATAAATTAGCATTAAGTCAATTCTTTGGTTCTAGTGGCCAACATTCTAGTTATTTCGAAAGATATTTATTCCCTATCGATGATAATTGATTTAATGTAATGAACTTAAAAACACTGTTTATGTCAAAGCAAATGACATAAACAGTGTTTTTTTAATCTCGCAATAACGTTTCTTGATATTTTAATTTTTTAATTACATTTCTAATTGTTAACCAACCCACTATTAAGAATAATAAGCCAAAATAACTGTATAATGGGAAAGATATCGCATATACGATAATAAATAAAATGCCTATCATAAACATTAATCTATATAAAAATTGTTCATAACCTTTAATCACTTTTGATTCTGGTGTTGGCCAAACTTGTGGCCATAAACCATATGCCTGTTGTGTATAAAATTGTGCCATTTGAAGCAAGATAATATACATAAACAAACTTCCTATGATCAAAGTGATTACGGGTTGATGCAACCAAAACATAAGAATGAGCGCAATAATAACTAACCTTAATATTATATTAAAAACATCTTTCCCTCTTGCGAAGCTCCTAACGAATAAATATAAATACATATAATTCTCATTGAATTTCTTAAACTTAGGAGTTCGTAAAATAGGATCCAAATAACTTCGTCGAACCGCTGTTTCTTTAAGGTGTTTGACATCTGTAAACATATTTACAAATTTATAGTAATTCATATGATGTTGTTGCTCTGACTTAATCATTCTTTCCCAAGGAAACAATTGATGCTTATTTTGATATTGAAGTAGTAGTGTTAAGCCTATAATAATTAATATCGAAGTGATACTTGCAAATGATTTGGCATCTAATGTCACATAATAGCCTGATGCAAGTACAATAAAAAGTAATGTATGCAATGACCAACTTTCCAATTTATACGTGTACCATTGCCATTTTAATAATAAGCCTACAAATGGCATGATTAACATTAATAATGCAAATAATATATAAAAGCCAAATGTCTGGTCATTAATCACATAAAACAATGGAAATAATACAATCATAATAACAACTTGTAAGCCAATACGTGAAACATAGCTATAAATCAAACTTTGCTTAATATAGTGATTCATATTGCTTTCGAATGGCAATAAAAATAATTTATCTGCATCTTTAAGCAACGTACGTAATGGAAACATTGACGTTATTGAAACGAATATACTAACAATAAGTGAATAATTAATATGTTTCGGTATTGATTTAAGCCAATCACCGTAGCCTAATATAAATGCACCTAACATAATAACTAAAAACAAAGAAAAATGACCATTAAAAATAAATTTATTATAATATTGTTTTTCTTTACTTATTTCACGTTTTCTAGTTTTAAATAATTGTTCTGCATCTCGTTTCATGAATTTTGGCCACCTTGCGTGACATGGATATAGATTTCATCTAATGTCTTACCTTTTAGCCCTGTTTGAGCACGCAACTCTTCCAAGTTTCCAAAAGCAACTATTTCTCCTTCATCCATGATTAAAAATCTATCACAATAACGCTCTGCAGTTGCTAGTATATGTGTACTCATCAGCACTGTACGACCTTCTTGCTTTTTTTCCACCATCAAATCTAACATAGATTGAATACCTAACGGATCTAAACCAAGAAATGGTTCATCGATAATATATAGTTCAGGATTAACTATAAATGCGCATATAATCATCACTTTTTGTTTCATACCTTTAGAAAAGTGACTTGGAAAAATATTTAATTCATCTTCTAAACGAAACGTTTTTAATAATGGACGCGCACGTTCCATAGCAACTTCTCTGCTAATATTATATGCCATTGCTGTCATATAAATATGTTCTTGTAAAGTTAGTTCTTCATAAATAACTGGTGATTCTGGTATATACGATAACTTTCTTCTATATGTTTCAACATCTTGCTTTATATTTATATCAGAAATAGACAAGTTACCTTCCATAGGTGTTAACAATCCAAGCATATGCTTAATCGTTGTACTCTTACCTGCCCCATTTAATCCTATAAGTCCCACAATTTCACCTTGTGTTAATTCAAAATTTATATTTTTAATTACAGGTCGTTTTCCATAACCACCTGTTAAATGTTCTACTTTTACTGTCATATAGCACCTCCACAAAATATATTGTATCAAAAATCTTTAATTAGTCATAAATTTACTGCAAAAACTGACGTAAATAATACAGTAATGCTATAATAGGCAATAACAATCTTACAAGGAGTGAAGATTTTATGTCAGAAACAATCTTTAGTAAAATTATAGATGGTGAAATACCAAGTCATAAAGTATATGAAGATGAATATGTCTATGCATTTTTAGATATATCACAAGTTACCAAGGGTCATACACTTTTAATCCCTAAAAAAGCATCTGCTAATATTTTTGAAACTGACAGTGAAACAATGAAACATATTGGTGTCGCACTGCCAAAAGTTGCTAACGCTATTAAAACAGCTTTTAACCCAGATGGACTCAATATTATACAGAATAATGGTGAATTTGCCGATCAATCTGTCTTTCATCTTCATTTCCATTTACTACCAAGATATGAAAATGATGTCGATGGTTTTGGCTATAAATGGGAAACACACGAAGAAAGTATCGACGATGAACAAAAGGCTGAAATTGCACAAGAAATAGCCGCTCAATTCGATTAATCATGCTTACCTTATTACATATGGGGTATATAAAAAATATTAACGGATGAGATACTACTAGAAATGAGGAGAATTTTTATGAAAACAGCTCAAATATTATTAGGCCTAGGCGCTGGCGTTGCAACTGGCCTCGGTGTAGCTTTAATGAATCGTGATAAAAAAGATTCTAGCCTAAATACTGCACGTGCTAAAAAACCAACTGGTGCTGAATCAGAAGTAGATAGAGAAATAAACACAATTAAGCAAAGTGTGAATGACATAGCCAACTATATTTCACAAATCAAAACTGAAAGTACTGAATTCGGTAGTTCTATCGGTGACGAAGTAAAAACGATGATTGGTGATTTCAAATCTGATATCAATCCAAATATTGAGAATTTGCAATCACATATTGAAAACCTTCAAAACCGTGGTGAAGAAATTTCAAAAGCATTTGATAAAGATGAAAAATAACCACTAATTAAAGTATCAATTATTGAACTGTTATCTAACATTTAAACTAATGCTAGATAACAGTTTTTTAATTGAAAATACTTTTATGCATGCTATAAACTTACCTACTCAAATGATGGAATATATCTTGACGTTTCACATATTAAGATAGATAATACATAAGTATATATCATATGACTTTAGTTTAAGAGGAGTGAATAAACAATGTATCTCTGTACAAGACAAATCGATATCAATGCTCGATTTGGATTACCAAGGATTGCATTTCTAAGTTTAGTTACAACCATTATTACATTTCTCCTTGCTTATGAAATACTCTATTTTTTTTCTAACACAAAACTAACTGATCAATATTTTTTAATCTTTTTACTACTCGTGGTTATTTTGTACCCTATCCACAAAGCCATTCACCTCATATTTTTTATTCCATATTATAAATCGTTTAAAAAATATAAATTGTTACGGCATAAAAAAATACCATTTTATAATACGTATGTGAACACACCAGTAAATAAGTATTATTTTTGTTTTGATTTAATAACACCAGTTATAATCATCACTGTAATTTGTGCTTATTTCAGTACACTGTTTCCACAATACGGTCATTATCTGATGTTTTTAATTGCTTTAAATATGGGTTATTCAGTTATGGATTTTCTATATTTAAAAATCATTTTATTTTCAAATGAAGGTGATTATATAGAAGAACATCAAACAGGTATTAATATATTAAATAAAGTTAATACGCATTATGAGAAAAAAGTATAGTCTTGTTTCATAATGATTTACTTGTATGCATAGATAAATATTACAGAGGTGAACATAAGTAATCTAACAATAGGTTACGATGTCACCTCTTTTTTGATTAAGTTATATCAAAAGTCACAAAACACTAATACTATAGTCGTAGAAATTATGTTTCTAATTGGTGAATAATCAATAATATGTTATATTTACGTTGTTATTCTTACAAAAGGAGTTTCCAACTATGAAAACATTTAAAAAAGTTTTACTTCCTGTTACAGCTAGTGCATTGTTATTAGGCGCATGTGGTAACAGTGCAACAGATTCAAAAGAAGATACAATTATTTCTTCAAAAGCTGGCGACGTTAAAGTCGAAGATGTTATGAACAAGATGGGTGATGAGCAAATTGCTAATACATCATTCTCAATCATGTTAAACAAATTGCTTGCTGATAAATATAAAGACGATGTAAATACAAAAGATATTGATAAAGAAGTTGAAAAAGAACAAAAACAATATGGTGGCAAAGATCAATTTGAAAGTATGTTAAAACAACAAAAAATGTCTATAGGCGATTATAAAGAACAGAAAAAATTACAAGCTTATCAAAAAGAACTACTTAATGATAAAGTGAGTATGTCTGACAAAGAAATTAAAGAAAATACCAAAAAAGGCTCTCACATTCTAATTAAAGTTAAAGAAAATAAAGATGATAAAGAAGGCTTATCTGATAAAGAAGCTAAAGCAAAAGCTGAAAAAATCCAAAAAGAAGTTGAAAAACACCCAGATAAATTTGGAGAAATTGCTAAAAAAGAATCAATGGATAAAGCCTCTGCTAAAAAAGATGGTAGCTTAGGTTATGTCGTCAAAGGTCAAATGGAAGACAAATTTGAAAAAGCATTATTCAAACTTAAAGAAGGTAAAGTATCTGACGTAGTTAAAACAGATTACGGTTACCATATTATCAAAGCAGATAAAGAAAATGACTTTGATAAAGAAAAAGGCAAATTAAAAGCACAATTAATTCAAACTAAAATTCAAAAAGATCCTAAGCTTTTAACTGACGCTTATAAAGAATTATTAGATGAATATAAAGTTGATTATAAAGATAGAGATATTAAAAAAGCGATTGAAGACTCAATATTAGATCCAGAAAAAATCAAACAACAGCAGCAACAACAACAGCAACAACAATCTATGCAACAAAGTGGTGCTGGCATGTCAACTGGACAATAATTTCATAAATGAATCAAGTGGTATAGAAACCTATTCAATTAGATTTCTATACCACTTTTTTCGAAAATGAAAAAGGTTCGAGAACATCCACAAATGTCTCGAACCTTTTAATATTATATATCCAACCTAAAAGACCTTCATTATTAATCTAGCGATTTAGGATTGTAAAATTGTCTACCATCTAATCCAAAAATACGTTCTGTAAATTGACCTTTATCAGTTTTCTTATAAGCTTTTTCAAACATATTCATTTTCGCATCTATATTATCAATGAAGAATAATATTTCTGCCTCTTTCATATGAGGTAATTTCGGCGAACCAAATTCCATTTTACCATGATGCGCTAAAATCATGTGGCGTAGCAATAACACTTCTTCACCTTCAAGATTCAGCTCTCTTGCCGCTTCTGCGACTTCATCACTAGCAATTGAAATATGCCCTAATAAATTACCTTCGACAGTATAGGAAGTAGCTACTGGACCACTTAATTCTCTAACTTTGCCTAAATCATGCAAAATAATTGCGCTATATATCAAACTGCGATTTAACAATGGATAAATATCACAAATTGATTTTGCAACACGTAGCATTGTTAACACATGATAGCTTAAACCACTCGCAAAATTATGATGATGTGTACTAGCTGCTGGAAAAGTAAAAAACGCTTCTTGATGCTTACGTATCAAATGTCTCGTAATACGTTGTAACGTTGCATTTTCAATGTCCAACATATAATGCGATATTTCCTCTTGAATTTCATCTGGAGTAAGCGGCGCCCCATCAACAAAATCTTGCGTTTTCATATTATCATCTGGTGTAGCTAATTTTATCTTGTTTATCTTCATTTGCTTACGACCACGATAATTAATTACATCACCAGTAACATGTACGATTTTCTCAGGTTCTAATATTTTCATATCTTCTTTACTCACAGTCCACAATTTGGCTTCTATATCGCCACTTTTATCTTGTAAGTATAGTGTCATATAGTCCTTACCTTGAGCAGTAACACCTTGTGTCGCTTTATGGATTAAGAAAAAATGATCTACTGAATCACCTGGATTTAATTTTTCTACATTTCTCATTATTTACCGCCTTCCTGAATTTTATCTAAAGTAATAATTTGTTTTGAAGGCACACTATTATCTTTCACACATGTAAAGTATAGGATTTGATAACTGTTAGGCATTTGTCTCAAATAATTCATCATGATTTCTTTTCTTTGCTTATCAAAATGAACAAACGCATCGTCTATGATAATTGGGAACGGATAATATGGCTTTAATGTTTTAATTAAACTTAAACGCAATGCAATGTATAAGATTTCTTTTGTTGATTGGCTTAATTCAACGGGTTCATACATTTGACCATTAACTTGTTTAACCATTAAATTATCATTTGCATACGTAACTTGAACATAATGACCATTTGTTAAATGCGTAAAGATATCTGTTGCTTCATTTATCACTTGTGGTAAACGTTTATCTTTAATTTGTTTAATATGTCCTTCTACCAATGCTTGTAAATAACTTAAACTTGCCCAATCTTTCGCTTCAGCATTCACTTTATTTTTCAATATGTGGAATCTATGTCTTAAATCAGCTAAAGTCTTATCTGTTTCCATATCTGTGATTTTGGCATTTAAGTCACTTACTTCAGATTGCATTTCTAAATACTGATCATTATAATCATCAACTTGACGTGCTAATACTTCATCTTCGTTAGTAAGTTGTGCAGATGTTTTCTCACTTAAACTTGAACTTGTATCATAATTATAATTTTGATTTTCCAGATATTTTGATAAGTCATTAAATCTCGACATATTTTGATGATAATTTTGATATTGAACATGATGTTGATAATATGATTCTTCATCGTTAACATTAACAAAATTGAATAATTGGTCAATCACACGGCTATTTTCATTTAATCTACTATTCAGTTGTGAAACTTCACTTTCAATTAATTTGATTTGTTCATCATTACGTGTCCATTTTTCCAAATTACTTGTTTCTTCTTTAAGCCATTGTCTTATATCGTGAAATAGCGATAATTCATTAAAATACGTAAATTGGTTTTTAGTTACTTCTTGCGCATGTTCGTAAAAATCATTTAATTGTTGTTTTAAGGCTTGTACCTGTGTTTGCAAATCATCGATATGCTTTTCATGTGTTTTAATTTTATTCATTGTTCCAATACTATCTACGATTAATTCATCTGACATTTTATCAGATAAATATAAATCAGCTTTCACTTTATCAATGTTTTGTTGCGCATTTTGATATTGTTCCTTTGCCTGAGTTAAAGTATTGGTTAAGTATTCAGCCTTCTTATCTATTGCTTCTTTTGTTTTGATTGTTGTTTGTAGCTGTTCTCGTACTCTGTACTGATCATCCAAGTCGAAGTCAAGATCATAGTTATCTTCAAGTTGTGTTACTTGCTGTTGCAAATCTTCAATTTCTTTAGAGAAAGATTCACTATGTCCGACCTCTTTCGTTTTAACAAAGAATATACCGACAATAAATACGACTGATAGAATAGCAAAGATAATCCCGAAAATGATATTCGCAGATACAAATGAGAAGACTGTCAGTCCAATGCCAATAATAGCCAATATAATTAAACTTATTCGCATTAAATTTTGTTTCTTCTCATTCTCTCTTTGCTCTTTATCAAATGTTTCTTTCATTTTTTGATAAAGATTGTTTTTCTCTTGAAGCTCAAACACTTGTCTATTATATTGTTTTTTCTTTTCAAAGTTCTCTTCTGGAACAATATCTGCTTCAAGCGCATTCATTTCTGCGTGATTTGTATCATTATCAATTTTATTTTCTTCAATATTACGTTCGAGTTGTTGGATATAAGCCATTTGTTCTTGTTTATCTTTTATTTGATTACTGACATGACTCTTCATAGCTTCTGAACCATCGACTTCATGATGAACAGTTTGCCATCCAATGTTTGACTTCAAGCCTTCTTTTTCACGTTCTTTATCTTGTATTTCTTTATCTAACGCCTTAACTTCATATTCTTTTTGTTTTATTTCATTTTCTTGTTGATGTAAATGATTAAATGCATCAATGTCACTTTGCCTTGGTACTGTTATTTTTTCATTTTCGGCTTTAAGATGTGCTAACCGTTCTGTTCTTAAACTGATATCACGCTTTAAATTTTGAGTTTGTAACTTTGCCGATTCATAACGATCTATACCTTGTTCTGGAAAAACAACAGGCTCTATATTCAATTGGGTTTCCAATTGTTTCCACTCTTGAGTCTGTTCAAGTAAAGCGAGTTCTTTTTGTTTACGTTCATGCATTTTAGATAGCTGTGCTAAATTTTGTTTTAAATTATTAAGTCGTCTTTCTGCTTTATCTTTATCATCTACTAATCGCTTATAAGAAGTTAATTTTGCTTCTTCTTCACGAATTTGGCCTTCTAATTCTTTCAGTTGTTCTATTTGTTGATTGATAATTGGATTGCGACCATTTTTTTTATAAAGTTCTTCCTTTTTAGTATTTAATACCTCACGCATAGTCGTAAATTCAGTAGAGCCTAAAGCACCAGCATGTAAAAGATAATTTTGTAATTGTGTTTCATCCATATTTTTATGAATATCTTGCAACCCTAAAACATCGAATGAAAAAATCCCTTGATACGTACGTTTCGAGATAAAATTAAGTTCTTTTTTTAACCAACTTTCATCTTTAATGCTACCATTAGGCAAATAAACTTTCACATCACCAGTCGCACTGCCTTTAATACGTTCTACTTCGACGAGCGAGCCGTCATCTTGAATTAATGTTAATTTACCACCGTATTGATTACCTAATCTTGGTTCTAAACGTGGTTCGTTCTCTTTTTTTGTAGGAAATCCAAAGAGAATTGAATGAATAAATGCTTGTATTGTAGATTTACCCGTTTCGTTTTCACCATAAATCTGAGTAAATGATTCGTCAAATTCAATTTTTCTTTCAATAAATCTACCGTATCCATAAATCTCTAATGATTTGATTTTCATATTATTCACCCCTCATATCTGACTTCAATAATTCTTCAGCATGTTCAATTAATGCTCTTCTATCGAAATCACTATAATTTTCTAGATATTTAGACGCTTTGGGATTTAAATACAAATCATTCATAGCACCGTCATAAACAGTTGTATCATCTATTAATTCAGGCGAGAATTCTTTAACTAATGTATTTTGATCTTCATATTTGTTTTTAATTGAGAGTTGTTCTACAAATACAAAATCATGCTCATTTTCTTCAAAATCACTTATCATTTCATGTACTTGCAAAATATCTTGTTCAGATATCAATTGATCTGAATTTACAACAACATTCAGTTGATAGATGGCTTTTCCATTTTTTCTCACTTGTGATTTAAAAGATTGAATGTCATCAAAAAGACCTTGCTTCGATGTTTTATCCGATTCTATAGTTGCTTTTTCAAATCTTATAAATTGAGTAGGAACAAATTGCGCGTTGAGTTTTAAATCGTCCCCTTCAACTAACAAGCATCCTTTTTCACCCAGCTCTTTAAAATGTCTGCCTTGAATGTTACCAGGATAATGAATTTGTGGCATATCACTCAGTTGTTGACGCTCATGAATGTGGCCTAAAGCCCAATAGTGATATAACTTATTATTTAAGTCTTCTAGTCTGAATTCAGTATATCGATCATTGGTATTTGATTTGCTATATGTACCATGCAAGATACCAATATGTATGCCTTTTTGACCTTGACTTGAAGGATATGCATCTAATTTATTTTCATAACTTGCATCATTTTGATAACTAAAACCATGCAAATAAATCTCTTCGCCATTTTTAGTGATTGTTTGATAAGTTTCAACATTTTCAGAGAAAACGGAAACATTATCTGGCCATACTGTGCCAATACTTGCTGATAATGGATCATGATTCCCGTGACATAAATAAACAAATATTTGTTCTCTCTTTAATCGTTCAAACTGTTCCTTTAAGAATACCTCTGCACGTAGCGTGCGGTTATGTTGATCAAATAAATCACCAGAAATAATCATAAAATCTATTTCTTCATTTAATGCTAAATCTACTATTTTTTTAAAACTTTCGTAAGCACTTTTTTGCATATCATCAAAAATAGACTGACTAAGATAACTTCTAGATTTAAAAGGACTATCTAAGTGTAAGTCAGCGCAATGAATAAATTTCACCATACAGTATAGTTCTCCTTTATTGAAAGGTTTATTTGTACTTATGCATATACCACAATTAATTAACATCTAAGTTATTTCTGTCACTTGTTAAATTGTATGCATAACAATCCTTTTACCTCTATATTTTACCATATTGTTTATTCACCAGTCGATAAAACTAAGCGAGCAATCACTTTGTTTCTCTCATATCTACCTTATTAGTAAAAATCCCTTTCAATCAATAGCCAAAATATAATCAATCTATATATTCACAAAAAAATAGACCAAGACAAATATATGTCTCGATCTATTTAACCATATAGGTCGCATCGGTATTGAACTACTACAAAATCAAATTTATAAAAGATAGGATTACTGTTTTATTCTTTAAACGACTATATTATTTAAATAAAATTCATTTATATTCAACTAAAAATTAGTCAGCGTAAATTTCATCTAAAGGTTTAACAATGATTTGGTTGATTTCTTGGAATACTTGGCTCATATTTTGTTCAGCAGCCATTAATTCAGAAATGTTTGAATCATTTTCGATTTTTTGAGCTTGTTCTTGTGCTTTTTGTAGCTCTTCTTCACCGATTTCTTCACCTTGCATTTGTTTTTGTTGGAAACTTAATTGTGTTTCACGGAATTCATCAAATAAATCTTTTGATTCTTGATTTTCTTTAACTTTTGCATAAGCATTTTGAATAGCTTGATATTCATCACTTTCTCTTAATGCTTGTTCTAATTGATTTGCATGATCGTATAAATTTACTGCCACTATGCTTCACTCCTTTTTTGTATATGTGTGAAAACCACATCGATATTACAATAACATAATTTAATATGTTATACAAAAATTGCAATTACACCTTGGAATAAACCGATTATGCCACCGAGTAAAAATCCCAAAAACATGATTAATTTCAATTCTTTATTAGCGATATCAATGATTAATTTTTCAATATAAGCTAAATCAAATGTATTAATCTGTTCTTCTACCATTTGTCTCAAGTTTATTTTTTTCATAATTGGAGATAGATGTTTTGACGCATTATCAATAATTACATCGGTTAACGTCTTAGATACTTTTGTTTCTAAGAATGAAATAAAGCTTGGCATAATGGTATGCAATGGTTTATGTGAAGTTTGTTCTAAGTCCACATATCCTAATGCTAATTCTGTCACTGATGTTTTAAAAGCTTGATATTGCGTTTCATTTATCAATTCATTCAACTGTTTCGATTTCATTGTTGCATATTCATTTTCAATAATCTGCGTAGCAATTGCTTTTGCTTTAGGATGACTCGTTAATCTAATGAGTTCATGCTGTATTCGCTCTGCAATGCTTTCTTTTGTCATGAACATTTGTAACATACCAACAATTTTTCCTTTTTCGTTGAAGAATGTATCTAACATAGAAGCAATATCTGCCCCACCTTTTTCTGATTTCAAGTATACGCGTGCTCTATCAAATAACAACTCAGGAAGTAGCGCAATTTTATCATCTATACTACTTTCAATGTCATTAGGAATAAGTTGCTGGATTGGCGTATTTTGATAATCTAAATAAAAGTTATCCATTTTATCTGAAATTAATTCATCTAATTTTTGATTTGCTGTTTTAGAAAAATCAATATCTACAATGTCTGCTAATGATTGTATTGTCGTATGATTCTCTTTCAATTTAGCGATTTGCTTAAATATAATCTCTTCAATTGCATCTCTAGAAGTTGGTGCATTTAACTTAGCTTGAATAACTTCTTCTGTAAGTAAGTGTTCTTCAACAACTTGACCAATTTTATCCGCAATTTCTTTTCTTCTTTTAGGTATTAATCCTGGAGTGAAAGGCACTCTTTTTTTGAAAATATAATATGTTTTAAACGGGTGAAACAACATTTTAACAGCAATGACATTGGTTACCCCACCAATCAGTGCGCCTATAACCATCATAAAGATGATAACTAAAAATGTCTGCATGTGTATGACTCCTTTGTTTTCTTAAATAAATTTCAAATTTTCTTATAATCATTTTTACATTGTATAACATATAACGATTCATTGCGTAGAAAAACATTCCAAAATTTTACTTATAACATAAAAAAAGACCTAAATCTATGTTTAGGTCAAGTAGAGGTAGAGTGACTAAATCATTCATATATAATATCACTTCCCATGACTGATAATTATATAAATAATGATTCTTCTATCACTAATTGAATTAATATTATACGTGCATTAATTCTTCTTTAGAAATTCTACCAAAATAAGTTTCAGCTTCTCTTAATTTTGAAGTACCAAATATCGGCTGTGTCTCTTGATTTAGCACACGATAGATATCACTCACTTTGTTACTTTGTAAGATGAAGCCATTACGACTATCAACAGTGTTCCAATAGATATCACTTGTTGTAGAATGGTTAGGATATGCACAATGATTACGAGAAATCGTTTGTACCATTTCTAGAGGATCACATCCAAATGTACTATTTAACACATCTGAATCTCTAAATAATGCACAAATTGACACACATGTTGTCCAGTTAGGTAATACTCTCTCTTTTTCTATTTGTACCAATGTCTTTTTAGAAAGACCTATTGTTTGGGCCATCGTATCTTGCGTATAACCTGCTTCAATACGTACCATTTTAAATTTTGTTTGAATTAAATCTGTGAAACTCTGTCTATCCATTACTTTAATCTACCTTTCATAAAAGAATATTTTATCCGGACACAAGAAATTGCAATAATACACGCTTCTTGAAACACAAATTACATCATAATACAATTTTTAGGAAAATAAAAGAGTGAAATGAAATTTTCATTGTTAATTATCATTGGCGCAATTATCAAAATAATCAATCTTATATCTTATAATATATTAAAAACAAAAATCACTTTGTTTGTAAGCGTATTATTATTGTGAAATGTGTTATCAACTCAAATTACTTATTACTCTTTTAAGATAAAAACACTATTTATTATTATAGACCATTTTTCTTGTTTACGCATAGATAAACTACAAATTTCTCTAAATTAATTTAAATGATAGCTTTTGTTTACATTATTTAGAATTTTCATTATAATCTGAGTTACTTTTAAAATTTTGAGGTGCTTAATATGAAAAATACATATATATTACTAGCTAGATGTACAGACAGCGTAGGTTTAACGTCATTAATTACAACGATTATTGCGGATCATGGATCTAATATTTTACATTTAGATCATTTTACAGAGTATGAAAGCAACCAATCTGAAAATGGTAAATTATTTTTACGCTTAGAATTTGAACAAGTTACAGAACTTAAAGAAGCATTAGAATCGACTTTAAATCAATACGATATAAAATTTGAACTTTTCGATAATAATGATAAAACGAAAATCGCATTATTTGTTTCTAAAGAAGATCACGCATTTAACGAAGTGCTATTAAGAGTACAACGAGGTGAATTGCCTGCAGAAATTGTATGTGTCGTAAGTAACCATGAAACAAACAGACATTTTGCTGAATCTTTGTCTATTCCATTTTATTATGTGCCAAATAATAAAGAGAAACAAGAAGTAGAGCAAGAGATACTTAATATTTGTAGCCATCACGAAATCGATCTCATTGTACTAGCAAAATATATGCAAATTTTAACTGATCATTTTGTAAGTCATTATCCAAACCAAATTATAAATATTCATCATTCATTCTTGCCATCATTTATCGGTGCAAATCCTTATAAACAAGCTTGGGAACGCGGTGTTAAACTTGTAGGCGCTACAAGTCATTATGTTACGTCGGATTTAGATGAAGGCCCAATTATCGAACAGGATGTCACACGCATAAATCATCGCTACAGTGTTCAAGATTTAAGAAAAATAGGACGTCACGTTGAATCAACCGTGCTAGCACAAGCAGTCGAATATCACGTACAACATAAAATTATTGTAAATGATGGAAATAAGACGATTGTCTTTAATTAACAAATATTTTTTGTGTACTAATCACTGTTTCAGAGATAAAAAATAAAATTTTTAAGAATTATATATTTTCTAAAACCTACTATTGTAAATAGATACATTTAAAGTTATCTGAAACTCATTGTATTGACTTCAGATAACTTTATTATTTATATATAGTTCCACTTACTCCTGTAATATACTTCTTTAATTTACTTATATATCGTTCAATTCTGTTATACAACAGAATCTGACGATTATAAAATGATTTTGCGATTTCATTAATTTTTTTAAATTTAATAGACTCGAAATACCAGTATATTGGAAAGCAATGATCTAATCGCACTATTCAATAATCTATTTTTATTCTCCCTATCATATGACTCAAAATATTCTATGTATCAAATGATAATTCATTTACTTACATTCCAAAAATAATGTATAATTATTTTCACTAATATTAATAAAAACTAAATATGAAAGCGTGATATGTTCAAATGAATTCAGTATGGTTTATATTAAAGGAACAGTTGACGAACCTGTATTTAATTAAAAGACTAGCAGATTTCCAATTACGAATTTCTAACCATAACAATTATTTAGGTGTAGCTTGGGAAATCATTAATCCAGCATTGCAAATTGCAGTATATTGGTTTGTATTTGGTCTAGGTTTACGGAATAATGCTACTCATGATGGGATACCTTTTATTTATTGGCTTATTGTAGGTATAAGTATGTGGTTTTTTGTAAATCAAGGTGTTTTAGAGGGTACAAAAGCGATTGTATCAAAATACAATCAAGTTGCAAAAATGAATTTTCCATTATCTGTCATACCTAGTTACATTGTATTTAGTAGATTTTATGGACATCTCGGCTTATTGTTGATTGTGTTAATCATTTGCTTTTCGGGTGGATATCACCCTTCTATTTATTCATTACAATTATTAATTTATGTACCTTATGCCTTAATATTAACGACTATTATCTCAATATTCACATCAACTTTGGCCGTATTGATTCGTGATACGCAAATGGTTATTCAATCGTTAATGAGAATCATATTTTTTGTATCTTCCATATTATACGCACCTAAAAATGAAATTGTGGTAACAGTCATGAAATTAAACCCGATTTATTTTTTAGCTGAAGGATACCGAGCCGCCCTATTGCACAAAGAATGGTATTTTATTAATCATTGGCATTTAACTGTTTATAATTTTGTACTTGTCTTGATTCTTTTTATCGTAGGAGCTGTCGTGCACATGCGTTATAGAGATCATTTTGCTGATTTTATGTAATTTATCTTAATAAAGCTCCCTTACATTGATAGAACTACTTTTTCATTTTATGAAAATAAGGCATTCCTATACATAAGCTCTAGCTTTTGTATTCTATATAAAGTGTATCCGGGGCTTTATACATGTGCATTAGCTTAAATGTACATTATTTTCCACTTCTCAATTTAACCGCCCTTAGCTAAACGATGTAATCATTATTGAAACTCCACAATTATCCGAGATTTCATATATGTAATTTGTAATAGACTATTCTCATGTTATACTCAATTAAAATAATTTATAAGTAAATGTTTTATCAATATATGACAAATAAACTTTAGATTGGGGAATTAATTATGCAAGTATATATCAATCATCCCGTCATTGCTATAAGTGCTTCGTTAAAATTTTTTCAATTACAAACTGTTTCAGGGCAACTCATTTTGCTAGATGATCGTATCATCTTTAAATCTCTAGAGACAATGCAAATTGGAAATATTAAGGAGACATTTTTATTTACAGATATCAAAAGCTTGAAGACAGGTTTCTCACTTTCACCTTTTAGAATTACAATAATGGACCATGATGGTGAAACATGGATATTTGATCAAGTCCATCGTAAAGATGCAAAAAAATTTGTAGAACTGTATCATGCTATTACATAATACCCATTTAGCCTTCATCATTTTCAATACAAGTTACTAAAAAAATGTTTGTAACAGACAACTGATTATCAATTAAATTTGCCTATCAAACGTGCAACTTACTTATGTTATTGCACATATATTGCATCTAATTTAATCGGCTGTCACTACTTATCTTTATCATCTTTTCTGCCTAAGAAATAATCAATAATTAAAATGATAAAAGGTATAGATAATGTTATGAATACTGAATAATGACCTCTCTTTATAAAAAAGTATGTGCATATCACCGTTATTATTAAACAAATTGCTAAGACAATCAGTACATATAATTTATTTTTATTCATATGCATAGTGCTCCTTCAAATTTAGATCAATCACAAGATAACATATGATGCAAATCACTTCTAATTTGATGATATCCGTGTTTCAGTGTTTATGATTATTAAAAATACGAACCTATTAAAGCATATCAGTACGCATTAAAAAGTCTGAGACAAAATAGATGTCTCAGACTTTTTCAATTAGGCAGTAGATGATTGAGTTGAAAATATAAAGACTCACTTATTTATAAAAACTATTTTTCCATTTTTATAGAAACAAATCGTTCTTTTGCATAAGCTAAAGCTTAGATATGCCACATAAAAATGCTAGTGAGACTTATGTATGCACGTTAGCTCAGGTAAAGCTTTATTCTAGTCATCTTTGCCTTGATTGCATAGGTAGGACGACGTAATCTTTATTAGAAAATTTGATTTCTATGCCCTACCCTTTATTAATCTATATTTATTCATTAAGTGTACGTTCTTTTGCTAACTTTCTTTCTTCAGCCTTTGAAATAACTAAAGCACATGCTGCGTCGCCTGTTATATTGAGTGATGTTCTTGTCATATCAAGTAATCTATCAATCCCTAAAATAATACCGATGGCTGCTGGATCTAGTCCTACTGCATTTAATACCATTGCGAGCATAATCAATCCCACGCCAGGAACCCCAGCTGTACCAATAGATGCCACAACTGCTATAACGACAACTGTTATAATTTGCGAAACAGATAAAGTCACGCCAGAAATTTGAGCGATAAATATCGTTGCAACACCTTGCATTATGGCAGTACCATCCATGTTAATCGTTGCGCCTAAGGGTTGAACAAATGAAGCAATTTCCCGTCTAACCCCCATTTTTTTCGTGCATTCTAATGATACAGGTAAAGTAGCCGTAGAACTTGAAGCACTAAAACCTAATGTGATAGCTGGAATAAAGTCTTTGAAAAACTTTAATGGACTTGATTTTGCCATAAATTTAACGGCAGCACCATATACCACAAAGAAATGAATCCCTAACCCCAGTAAGACAATAAAGAAATACATACCTAATTGCTGGATTGCCCCAAATCCAGCACCAGTAAAGGCATGTGCTACAAGACCAAATGTACCAATTGGTGCAAAGACACTCATAATCATTGTTACAATATACATGAGTACATCATTGGTTTGTTCTAAAAATTTATGAACCATTTGTGCCTTTGAACCCACCATGATAATACCTACACCAATGAAAATAGCAAATGTAATAATTTGCAACATATTTTCATCCGTCATGGCTTGCAATGGATTTTTAGGAAATAAATTAATTAAAGTTTGATCAAATGTTTGTTTGGCGGCTGAATCTTGTGAACTGTCTTCTTTCTCTAATGTTTGTTGATAACTGGATACATCATCACTATTTAATAGTTCTGATTTTCCAGCACCGGGTTGTAATACTAAAGCCAATGTAATACCAATGATAATTGCAATCGCTGTCGTGGTTAAATAGAAGGTAATCGTTTTTATACCTATGCCCCCTAATAATTTTGGATCACCTACACCGACTACCCCTAAGACGATGGAAACAAAAACAACTGGCACTACTAACATAAAGATTAAATTCAGAAAGATTTGTCCGATAACATTAAATAGGTATTTATCTACGTTTTCTACAAAAGCTGTATTCGAAAATACATTAAAGATAGAACCAATTGCAATACCTAATACTAACGCGATGACAATCTTTAATGAAAGATGCTTCGTTTTCATAGCAATATCCCCCTTTTAGTTATTACTATTTATTATATAGTATTTTTATATAAATTAAAGTAATAATTCACCAAAATAGATATATTGCCATGCCATGCCATTATTTATGATCGTTTTATTACACACTATATTAAATTGTTTTGCATAGCATAAATTGCCGCCTGTGTACGATCCGTTACTTGAAGTTTACTAAATATATGGCTAACATGCGTTTTAATTGTTTTCTCTGATACAAAAAGTGTTTCTGCAATTTCTTTATTTGTTTTACCTTTTGCCATTTCCGTAAGTACTTCTGATTCCCTTTTTGAAAGCTTGTTTGCATAATGTGGCTTTTTACTTACTGTTTCAATGACATGTTGTGCTTGAGGATGAATAATTTTTTCTCCTGCAAGAACATGTTTTATTGTTTTTATTAATTGCTCAGGCTCTACATCTTTCATCTCATAACTATCTGCACCTTTATCAATTGCAGAAATAACATGTTCATCATCAATATAACTTGTTAACACTAATATTTTTACATTTGGATATTTTTTCTTCATCCATTCTGTAATTTCAATACCATTCATTTTTGGCATTACTAAATCTAATAATACAATATCGGGTAACGTGTTGTTTTCTAGATAATCTAAAAAGGTTTGACCATCTGAAAATCCACCTATAACCTCTAAATCTTCTACCGTTGATAATAAAAATTCTAATCCTTGCCTAACAATATGATGATCATCTACAAGTATAATTCGACTCATAACTTTCTTCCTTCCTATAACGACAACGGCACGCTTATATATATTTTAGTACCCTTGTTTTCAATTGATTCAATATATAAATTACCATTCATCGCTTTCGCACGTTGTCTCATATTATTGATTCCATGTGAATAATTAAAATTTGATTAATTCATATTAAAACCTTTACCAAAATCTTTAATTTCCACGATTAAAGATTGATGATTTTGCGTCAATTTCACATTAATCTCATTTGTATTCGCATGTTTCTTAGTATTATTCATAGCTTCTTGGATAATACGGTAGACATTTTCTTCTATTAAACTTGGTAAATTAATCAAACCTTCAACTTTTACACTTAACTCAATTTGTAAAATATCACTATAGTTATTTAATGCATTTACTAATCCTTGTTCTAATCCAACAGGTTTAAGTTGCCAGATCAATGACCGCATCTCATTCACGGCTTGTTGACTTGTATCTTCTATTACATTAAACGCATTCCGTGATACTTCCTCTTTCGTAATACCCTGGGCAGCATGTGCAGTCAGTTTCACAGAAAATAATAATTGATTCACTGAATCATGTAAATCTCGAGCTAATCGATTTCTTTCACTGATACGAGCAGCTTCTTTTTCTTTATTTGTGAGAATAATTCGTTTGATAGCAGAACCTATTTGAAAAGCAACTGACTCTAGTAATTCTAAGTCCTCTTCACTGTAGCTTGTTTTATAAGGTGTCGCCACATTTAATAATCCAAACTGTTCTTCTCCTGAACGTAATGGCACCGTTGCATGATGTGTAATACCATTTGTTTCAGCATGATGTGCACGATTAGCTAAATTAATGCGAGAGCAATTTATAATATTTGATGCCTTAGTTAACTTTTTATTTTGATATGCTTGAACACACCAACACGTGCCTTCACACATGTATTTACAATTGTCTTTGGCTAACGCTCCTGGAAGCTCAAAATGCGAGACTAATTCATGTTGCCCTACATCATCTATAAAGAAAATCCATCCAGTAGTAAAATCCGTTCCTTCTATAAGATATCTCAACGCGCAATCCATCATGCTGTATGTTTCTGTTTCTTCATTTAAAAATTCAGCTATTTCTTTAAGTAATGCAAGTCTTGTCGGTTTTTCCATTTAACCATTCCATTCCGTTACTACTTTAATATATATTATACCTTCTTCATGTTAAATTTTAAAATGTTGCTTCTACAACATTAATAAATGCATTCATTTAAATTTTAAATATAGAATTCATTTGACTAATATTTTTAATACTTTCTTTATGGTATGATAATAGTTGATAATCAAGGAGGATACTATGAAATTTGAAATCCCTAATAAATATAATCAATTAACATTAAGAGAAATTTTTCAACAATTGCACTTACCAAAAAAAGATTTACACACTTTAAATATGTCGAAAGCAATTACCATTAACGAATCGCCTGGAACGCTCATGACTATAGTAAATACTGGCGATAATGTTTATATTCCAACACCAGATGAAGTGAGTAATTACTTACCTAGTTACCGCTTCGCTCAAATTTATTATGAAGATGATGACATAGCAATTGTCATGAAACCAAAAGGTGTGAAAACACATCCAAATGATTTAAAAGAAAGTAATACATTAATGAACCATGTCATTTATACAATAAAAAGTGATTATGTAGAACCTATTCACCGATTAGACCAAGAAACAGTTGGTTTATTAATCGTCGCAAAAAACCCATTAATGAAAAAAATCTTAGACCGTATGCTAGAGGAAAATGAAATAGACCGTATATATAAAGCAAATGTACATAGTTTATTACCTATCAAACCTCAGACTATCGATATGCCTATTGGTAAAGATAAATTTCATTCTAATAAACGTCGTGTCTCTTCTACAGGTCAATCTGCAATCACACATATTTTAAATTCAAAAATGATTAAAGAAGACGTCTGTGAATTAGAAATAAAATTAGATACCGGTAGAACGCATCAAATTCGTGTACACTTAGCAGAAATTGGTCACCCAGTTATTGGTGATCCATTATATGGTAACTCTACGTTAAGAAAATTAGAATTAAATAGTCACAAAATAGAATTTATTCATCCACTCACACAAGAAAGTATAACTGTAAGTTTAGACGATGAAGTTTAATCATATAAAATAATTGCAATACCTTATCTCTATTAAAATAAGCTAGCATACTATTAAGTGTAAACAAACTGTTGCATTTGATTATTCTGTAGTCAATTGCTAACGTTCAACGCATTAAAGTATAAAACAAAAAGAGCTAATCCATATGATAGGATTAGCTCTCTTAATTTAAAAATTTGTATTTTCAGTGCTCTATGGAGTTTTATTTAGGTTCAACCATATCTTCTGGTTTAATCCATTGTTCGAATTGTTCTTCTGTAACATACCCTGAATTAATTGCTGATTCTTTTAAAGTAAGCCCTTCACGGTGAGCTTTTTTAGCGATACTAGCTGCTTTTTCATATCCAATGTGTGGATTCAAAGCAGTTACGAGCATTAATGATTGGTTTAAATAATTATCAATATTCTCTGGAATTGGCTCAATACCAACTGCACAATTATTATTAAATGTGTCCATACCATCTGCTAATAAATAAATTGACTGCAAGGTATTTAATAAAATAACTGGTTTGTATACATTGAGTTCAAAGTTACCTTGTGAACTTGCAATACCAACTGCTGTATCATTACCCATTACTTGAACTGCAACCATAGTTAACATTTCACATTGCGTTGGATTAACCTTACCAGGCATGATAGATGAACCAGGTTCATTCTCTGGTATGGAAATCTCAGCAAGACCCGCACGAGGTCCTGAAGCTAACCATCTTACATCATTGGCAATTTTCATTAGATCTGTTGCAAGTGCTTTAAGTGTACCATGCAATTGTACAACTTCGTCATGTGCTGTTAATGCATGGAATTTATTTTCAGATGATACAAAAGGATAGCCTGTATTTTCAGCTATAAATTTAGCTACTTTGTCACCAAACTCTGGATGTGCATTAATTCCTGTACCTACTGCAGTACCACCAATAGCTAAGTTTAAAATATGCGCTTTTGATTCACTTAACAACGTTTCACATTTATCTAACATATAACGCCAACCACTAATTTCTTGACCTAGTCGAATCGGTGTAGCATCTTGTAGATGCGTACGCCCAATTTTAATAATATCGTGATATTGTTCTTCTTTTTGTTTAAACGTATCTCTCAGTGTTTTTAATGCAGGTTCTAATTTTGTTTCAACTTCATTGTATAATGCAACATGCATTGCTGTTGGGAATGTATCATTAGAACTTTGAGATTTATTTACATCATCATTAGGATGAATAGACTCATCGATACCTTGCTCTTTTAAGTAAGTATTGGCAACATAACTTACAACTTCGTTTACATTCATATTACTTTGTGTACCACTCCCTGTTTGCCAAACAACAAGTGGGAAATGTTCATCTAATTCTTTATTTAATACGCGGTCACATGCATAGACAATCGCATCTTTTTTGGCATCTGATAATTTACCTAATGCATGATTAGCTAATGCTGCTCCTCTTTTTAATTGCGCAAATCCGTATACAACTTCAATTGGCATACGTTCTTTACCCACTGGAAAATTACGTTTACTTCTTTCTGTTTGTGCACCCCAGTATTTATCTGCAGGTACTTCAATTTCACCGAATGTATCATGTTCTATTCTTACTGACATTTATAATTCTCCCCTTCATTATTCATTGTTCGCTATTAGTATAGCATTAAACATTTTATAGGAGCAATCGTATTATATAGCGTTTTCATAATTCAATTGATAATTTTAAAATACATAAACAACAACACATTGATATTTTTTCTTTTATATAAAAAGGTAGCAGGAGAGTAATCAAATTTTTTAATCGTTTGTTTAAATAAGTGAGATTTTACCTTTTCAATTCAGTCATCTACTGCCTAAATGAAAAAAAGCGTCTGAGACATCTACTTTGTCTCAGACGCGATAATTGGAAATACAATTAAAATTTTTATATTAGATGAATGAACATAGTGACGTACATTTTATTAATCTTAAAAGCTCTATTATTAAAAATTGTCTTAACGCTCTTTAGTGATATTAACACTTTTAAATTGATTTTTTGCCGCTTGAATCACGCCAACTGCAGTTAAAATTAATAAGATCGCACCTATCACTAATGTAACTGGACTAATTGTTATTAATAATCCTAGGAAACCATCTAAATTATCATAAAAGCTACCTAAAGGCTTAAATAATAATACAGTTATAACAATACAACATAACACACTAATAATGACGCCTGTTTGATTACTTTTTACAAAAGTTGATGCATTCACTTGATCTACTAAACCTTGTGATAAATTAATTTGTAATTTAATAATTTTGAATAATACTGGTAAATAAAGCGCTCCAATTGCCATTGGAAAACCTTTTATAGAAATTAAATTTACAATAACAGCACTTATCATGATATATTTCCAATATTTGCTTAACATTTATATAATTCTCCTTAAATCAATAATGCTTTAATAATAACACATTCACATTTAACATGGCATTTCTTTTTTTACCACATGACTTCGAAAATAATCGTCATCACAATTACACAAAAAACCTTTGTGAACCATAATAATTCACAAAGGTGGCTTAAACTATTCATTTAAATCGGAACGTACTGCTGGGTCATGTGATTTATCTAATTTATCTTCATCATTTTCTTCAGAGATTTGTTCCATTTCTTTTCCTAATTCTACGACATCCTCTAAATCATCAACCATCGCGTTTTCTGACTCTAATTCATCACGATGTAGATTATTTTGATTTTTATCTAAACTCATTGCAATCACCTCACATATAAATTATGCAAAACGTGCAGTGAAATAATGTCTAACATCTTCTGGTAAACCTTCAGCAGCCGCTTCATCTAAAATAACATTAACCATACGATGCGCTTTTAAATCTGAAGGTTCAAAACTTGTTTTACCATTTTCTTCATAAAGTTTATGAACGACTTCTTTTTTATTGCTACCTGTAATAATTAAAATAACTTCACGTGACGAGAATAAACCTTGATTCACACTTACATCTAATTTACCATTTGTATCAATAGAAAGTACTTGTGTAATCAATTTCCCTTTATTTTCTTTAGTTTTGATTTTATCTTTAATAAATGATTCCGTATCTTCACCAAATGAAACATTGAAGATTTGGCCTTCTGGAACACCAAGTGCTTCAAAGTATGATTTATTGTTATCATAATCCAGAATATTAATTTGACTAAAATCTACTGCATGTTTATCAACATTTTTCTTTAATTCATCCAATACTGGTGCATTGTCACTTGAAAGGTGTACACCAGCAATTGTTGTTGGATTGTTGTTAAATTGTTTTCTTAAGATATCTGCAGCATATTCCGCTACAACTTGTTCATTTTCTAAAACTTTAAAGTTCATTGCCATAGTAATTACACTCCTCTTTGTCTATTAAGACGCGTTCTAGCATTATTTTTATTATTACCCTTGTTACAGTAACCATAAACTATTTACTTAATTTAACTTATGATTCTTCTGATTTAAATTATATTTAGGCTTAACTTCATTATACAAAGCTTTAACTATAATTTCATTCATTTTAAACAATTAATGTAACCCAGGGAAACTTTGTTGTCTTAAAGCTTCGTATATAAGTAATGAAGCTGTATTAGATAGATTTAATGATCTAATATTATCATTCATTGGTATTCTTAAGGCAGTTTCAGCATAAGCATCTTTTACCCAATCAGGTAATCCAGTTGTTTCTCGTCCAAATATGAAAAAGTGGTCATGTTCTGTATCTGTGAAATCAAAATCTGAATACGTCTTTTTACCAAATTTAGTCAACAAATAGTATGTACCATCTGTGTTTTCAAAAAATGATTCAATGTTTTCATAATAGGTAATGTTCACAGATTCCCAATAATCTAAGCCTGCACGTTTTAACATTTTATCATCTGTACTAAAACCTAATGGCTTAATTAAATGTAAATGTGTATATGTACCAGCGCATGTTCTAGCAATACTGCCTGTATTACCAGGTATTTGTGGCTGAAATAATACTATATGGTTTGTCATGCTTTTATTCGCTCCTCATTTCAAGTCCTTTTATCATTTCTACTTGGACTTCTTCTATTTCATCATTATAATGTTGTTCTATAAAAGGCCTTGCCGCTTCACCTTGAATTTGACCTATTGCCCAATATGCAGTACCACGAATCATGGGTCTAGGATCATTCAAAGCTACTTCTTGTAATTCTGATATTGCAGTTTCATCTTTAAAATGCGCTAATGCGACGATAGCATTCCGCTGTATCGGTTTCTTCCCTCTCCATGCACCTGCTAAATGACCATAAGTGTTTTTAAATTCCTTATTACTCATTTGCAACAAAGGCACCAACCTAGGTTTCAAAATTTCTGGTTCTAATACGATATCATCTTGTTGAGTATTGATTCCTTTATTTCTTGGACAAACTTGCTGACATGTATCACAACCATATAAACGATTACCAATTTTATAACGATATTCATCAGCTAAATACCCTTTAGTTTGCGTTAAAAAGCTGATACATTTTTGACTATTTAATTGTCCATCACCAACAAGTGCTCCAGTTGGGCAACGATCAACACAAATGGTACAATCACCACAACTATCGATTAACGGATCATCTGGTGGAAAAGGTATACTTACAAGCATTTCACCTAGATATGTCCATGTACCTAATTCTGGATTAATAACAAAACCGTTTCTACCTACGTAACCTAAGCCCGCGCGTTCAGCAACTGCGCGATCTGAAAGTACACCAGTATCTACCATTGATTGTATTTCTACACCAGGTACTTTTTCTTCTAAATACGCACCTAATTTATCTAGGCGTTTCCTCATAATCGAATGATAGTCTTGTCCCCACGATGCTCGTGCAAACATACCACGGCGATCACCACGAACACTTTTAGGAGCGCCTTTCAATTTATTAGGATAACCCACTGCAATTGCAATGATTGATCTAGCTGTCGGCAGCGATAACTTCGGTTCAGTTCTCAATTCGATATCCGATTCTTCGAAACCAGATGCATAGCCTTTCGCATGATAGTCAGCTAACTTTTGTTTCAACTCATCAAAAGGATCAGCTGTAGTAAAACCAATACTATCGATACCAATTGTATGAGCATAATCTATGACATCTTGTTTCAATTGGTTTAAATCCATTTAATTACACCCCACATTAAAAACATACATTCCATAGTTTAACACATTCCGAAGTGTTTAGCGTATGACGTATTTTAGTTTTTCATGACAAAATTAAAAACCAAGTATCTAAAGTTACGATTATTAATTAATCTAACCTTAAATGCTTGGTTTCAACAGCTTATAGTACTCTACTCAAGAAGTTTTTAGTTCTTTCATGTTGTTGATGATCAAAAATATCTGTTGGCGATCCAGATTCAACAATCACGCCATCTGCCATAAAGACCACTTTATCACTTACATCCCTTGCAAAGTTCATTTCATGTGTGACAACGACCATTGTCATACCTTCTTTTGCTAGATCTTTCATTACCTTAAGCACATCACCAACAACTTCAGGATCAAGTGCTGACGTTGGTTCATCAAATAATAACACTTCAGGATTCATTGCCAATGCTCTAGCAATTGCAACCCTCTGCTTTTGTCCACCAGATAATTGAGAGGGATAAGCGTCTGCTTTATCTGCTAATCCAACCTTTTCAAGTAATGATTTCGCCTGTTGTTTTAAATTAGCGATATTATCTTTTTTCAATAAACTTGGCGCTAATATAACATTATCTATGACCTTTTTATGAGGAAACAAATTAAAATTTTGAAATACCATCCCCATTTGTTGACGTAAGGTTTCTAACTCAGTGCTGTTATGAGTTAAATGTTGTTCTTTAAAAATAACTTCCCCACTAGTCGGTGTTTCTAACAAATTCATGCAACGAAGTAATGTACTTTTCCCACTACCAGAAGGACCAATGATTGCGACGACTTCACCTTGATTTACCGTTAAATCAATTCCTTTGAGCACTTCATTTTTACCAAAAGATTTATATAAATTTTTAATATTAATCACTAACTTTCATTCTCCCTTCAAAGTAATACATCACTCTAGATAATGTAAATGTAAGAATAAAGTATAGTATTGCAGCAACGATTAATGGTGTAAATGGATCAAATGACGCACCTTGTACAACTTGTGCATTGAACATTATTTCACTAACACCAATGACTGAAACAATTGACGATTCTTTAATTACCGTTACAAATTCATTACCTAAAGCCGGTAAAATATTTTTAATAGCTTGCGGTAAAATAACTGACTTCATTGTCTGACCATAAGTTAAACCTAAACTACGTGCTGCTTCAGTTTGTCCACTATCAACAGCGTTAATACCTGCTCTTATTATTTCGGCAATATATGCTGAACAATTAATTACTAAAGCAATCATACCGCATATAAGCGCTGATATATTTAATCCAAGAACTGCTGTTGTTCCAAAGTAAACAAGGAATACTTGAACTAAAAGCGGTGTCCCTCTTAGGAATTCAATATAAGCTGAAGCAAGCCAACTTAATAATTTAATTTTGCTTAACTTAAGTAAAGCAATACCAGCACCAAACACTGTCCCTAATAGAACACCAACAATGGAAATTAATATCGTGTTCTGAATACCTTTTAAGAAGAAATTACCATACTTAGTGAAAAAATTACCGTCATCTTTTTTCATTGCTTCTGCCGCAGAAGCTTTATAATCCTTAATTAAATTATTATCTTTAACATCTTTGATAGATGCATTCAATTTTTCCATTAATTTTGGAGAATGTTTCGGAGCAGCGATTGCTGTACTTTTTGTACCTTCATTAAATTTAACATTTTCAGCAAATGTTAAATCTTTATTTTGTTTCAAATAAGCTTCAGCTACTGGTCCTTCGATGACCATTCCTTTTACCTTACCACTCTTTAATGACATGATTACTTCTGGAACTCTAGTCAAAGATTGTACCTGTGCATTATCAATTTCACTCTGAGCAATTTTTTCTTGTTGTGTTTGTTTTTGAACACCTATTTTTTTATTTGCAAAATCGTCAATATCTTTTAAATTATCTGCATCTGATTTTTTTATTATCATTTTTTGTTGGACTGTCATATATGGGTTAGAAAAATCTACTTCTTTTTCACGCTCTGGTGTTGGTGTCATACCAGAAATAATTAAATCGACTTTCCCAGTCTTAATTGCTCCCAATAAACTGTCAAATTGCATATTTACAATTTTTAATTTCAGATGATTATCTTTAGCTACTTTTTTAGCTAAGTCAATATCGATACCTGCATATTCCGATTTACCATTTACATTATGCTCAAATTCATATGGTGCATAATCTGCAGATAAACCTACGCGTAATTCACCACGCGCTTTTATTTTATCCCATTGATCCTGTTCCGCTCCATGTGCAACAGGGCTAATGTAAGTTAATATACCGCTACTAATTAAAATAACAGTCATAATCAATTTAATCATGTGTTTCATTTTCTAACCCCTTTCTATATAATTCATTATTATACATAATTACGAAATAATATTCAATATAATTTTAGGAATCTATTTAAACTTATATAAACAGCTAATTACCTCAAATTCTGTCCCTTGAGTATAAAAAAAGAGAGCCTGGGACAAAACTAGATGTCTCAGACTCTTGTTCAATTAGGCACTAAATGACTAAATTGAAAATGTATAGCCTACTTATTTTAAAGAAACTATTTTTCCTATTCTTATGGAAAAGAGTAGTTCTTATACATAGGCTAAATCTTATATATAATTCTAGTGAAACTTATACATGCACGTTAGCTCAGGCAGACCTTTATCATAGTTATCTCTGCCTTGTTTACATAGGTGGAACTACAAAAGACCCACTAGAAAATTTAATTTCTGCCCTATGCTTCATAATCAATTACAGGTTGCTGTCATGCTTGTTAATATACATTAATTTATACTCTATACCTTAAAGTAAAATATATAGACATAGAAAATAATATTGACACTATAATAAACTTAAAGTTTTAGATTTTTAGACTTAACTACACCTATACAATACCTTGAAAATGTATAGATATTCATTTTCTTAGATAACCAACTGCCATACACAAATTCAAAACACTTTATTGTTTTGGTATTTCAAATCTATATATGTCATCTGAATAACTGCCTATGAATTTTTTACATAATTCATGTACAAAAAATGCTGCTACAAATGGAATAATAAGATAACCAAAAATTAAAAGGATAATATTTATTACTGGATCACCATCCATCCGATTAAATGCGTTTATTGGCCCTACTAAACCTGTATAACCAAAACCAGCAGACATTGGTGTCCCTTGAATTCCTATGAAATAAGCAATTAACCCTCCTATGATACCATTAATAACTAAAGGCACCGCGATGATTAAATGTTTAAAGTATACTGGAATCATCATTTTAGCTGCACCAATAATTAATACAAGATTGACACCTGCACCATTCACTCGTATTGAACCGAATAAAAATGTTACACAAGCTGCTACAATACCCATATTAGCTGCACCACTTCCTAAACCAGACAAACCAATTGCAGTGGCAATTGCTACCACAGATACGGGTGTAACCATTAATAAAGAATATGTAACACAGATAAGGATAGACATCAACATAGGATTCAGTTCTGTAAAAGAACTCACTAAATGTCCAATTCCTTTCGTCACATTCGATACATACCCTAGTGTATAAATACCTATAATGCCACTTACAACCGGAATCACTACCGGTAAAATAATCATTTCAAGCGATCCTAATTTGTTTTGAAGTATTAAATATAAAAAACAGGCTACCATGACTACTAATATCGTATTTATAATATCTCCAATACCATTTAACATAAAACCGTTTGATGTTATTTTTACTGCCCCACTACCAAGCATTGCAGAAACGCCAACCATCGTTGCACCAGCACCACTAAATTTAAATTGATGCGCTGCTAATACTCCAATAATAAAAGCCATAAATGATTGAATTAATACAACCAATTGATACACTGATTCTAATAATTGATTACCTTCTTTGAAGAATTTTAATAACTCTCCTAACAATGCATTCGGTATTAATGCAATTACAACACCAGCACCCACAGCTTGAAGTATGTTGCTAAAAAATTGTTTACTACTATTGTTTTTAGTTTTACTCTTAGACATTCATTTTCCTCCAAATAAAGCATTAGACTCATAATATTATACTTTCTTAAAAACCACAATATAAAGTTATAATGGTAAATATAATATCAATGATTTATATTCTTTTTTTAAATTTAAAACAAAACGTATATTTGACATAAAAAAAGAACCTCGTAGATACGAGGTTCAAAAACAAACAGAGTCTGTTTATTACTATAGTTATACCGGTGGTCGGGATCGAACCGACACTCCAAGAAGGAACGGGATTTTGAGTCCCGCGCGTCTGCCAATTCCGCCACACCGGCTCAATAAATAATTGAGCGATCACTTATTTTACAAAAAGTAACCGTTTATGTTCGAAACAGCATAAATACATTATATAACTTAGAACTTTTGTCGTCAATAGATTTCTTAATAAAGAGCGTAATCACTAGCTTTTGAAAGAAAAACACCTTACTAAAAAAGTATAAATTGTCACTATTCATAATATCTTTGCCTTATAAATAAATTAAACTAATTACCACGTCTTAATTTAAATAAATTCATCATTTTTAATTAGAATCAAATTATTAAGTACAAATCAAATTAACTATTTACTTAAAAATCAATCTAAAATTATTTCATTTTCCTTTTCACCAATCATTTGTGTTATTTGGTTAAATTCATTCATTACAGCTACTTTAGGTACGTGATTTATAAGCTCAGTTTCATTTAATTGAACATATGTCATAATAATCACAACATCGTCTACTTCTACTAACCTAGAAGCAGCTCCATTTAAGCATATCTTACCACTTCCACGTTCTCCTTCAATAACATAGGTTTCAAAACGTGCACCATTATTATTATTTACAATTGCCACTTTCTCATTGGGTAATATATCTACTGCTTCCAATATATCTTTATCAATCGTAATACTACCTACATAGTTTAAATTAGATTCTGTTACTCTTGCTCTGTGAATTTTTCCATTCATCATTGTACGTATCATAGAAATTATAGCCCCTATAGTTCAAATTTTTAATTATACATAAATCAAGTATTAATTATTACTTCATATAACATAACCACTTAATAATACCACATTGATTAAGACGTTAAAATAATATTTACCTCAATATAAATAAACAACAATCCAAAGTGATTATTAAATTTATATACTTAAAAAAGTGTAAAAAAAAACTTCCTTAATGGAAGAATAAATGGAGCGGAAGATAGGACTTACACCTATACCTCATTCCGGGAAGGAATGTGTTCTAAAAGTTGAACTACTCCCGCAAAATAATATGGAGCGGAAGATAGGACTTACACCTACACCTCGTTCCGGGAAAGAACGTGTTCTAAAAGTTGAACTACCCCCGCATGGGATATAATAATTTAATATGGAGCGGAAGATAGGACTTACACCTATACCTCATTCCGGGAAGGAACGTGTTCTAAAAGTTGAACTACTCCCGCATATTGTTGAAGGCGGCAACCGGATTTGAACCGGTGATAAAGGTTTTGCAGACCTCTGCCTTACCACTTGGCTATGCCGCCAATAAAAAACTGGGCTAGCTGGATTCGAACCAGCGCGTGATGGAGTCAAAGTCCATTGCCTTACCGCTTGGCTATAGCCCAATAATACTAAGGGCGGATGATGGGAATCGAACCCACGAGTGTCGGAACCACAATCCGATGCGTTAACCACTTCGCCACAACCGCCATGGCAGGGGCAGTAGGAATCGAACCCACATCAAAGGTTTTGGAGACCTCTATTCTACCGTTGAAATATGCCCCTATTAAATTAAATAAATGGTGGAGGGGGGCAGATTCGAACTGCCGAACCCGAAGGAGCGGATTTACAGTCCGCCGCGTTTAGCCACTTCGCTACCCCTCCAAAAGATGGTGCCGGCCAGAGGACTTGAACCCCCAACCTACTGATTACAAGTCAGTTGCTCTACCAGTTGAGCTAGGCCGGCTTGCATTAAAAATGGTTCAGGACAGAATCGAACTGCCGACACATGGAGCTTCAATCCATTGCTCTACCAACTGAGCTACTGAACCATAATAAATGGCGGTCCCGATGGGATTCGAACCCACGATCTCCTGCGTGACAGGCAGGCGTGTTAACCGCTACACTACGGGACCTTTTAAAAATTGCGGGAGGCGGATTTGAACCACCGACCTTCGGGTTATGAGCCCGACGAGCTACCGAACTGCTCCATCCCGCGTTAATAATATAAATGGCGGAGGAAGAGGGATTCGAACCCCCGCGAGCCGTTAAGCTCCTGTCGGTTTTCAAGACCGATCCCTTCAGCCGGACTTGGGTATTCCTCCACAAATATTAGCTAAAAATAAATTATATTCAATTATTATAAAGATGGCGGAGGAAGAGGGATTCGAACCCCCGCGGGCCGTTAAGCCCCTGTCGGTTTTCAAGACCGATCCCTTCAGCCGGACTTGGGTATTCCTCCAAAATTATATGGACCTTGCAGGACTCGAACCTGCGACCGAACGGTTATGAGCCGTTAGCTCTAACCAACTGAGCTAAAGGTCCTAAATATAATTTACAACTAATAATTAGTGGCGGTGGAGGGGATCGAACCCCCGACCTCACGGGTATGAACCGTACGCTCTAGCCAGCTGAGCTACACCGCCGTTGTATTTTAGTTTGTATTAAATATGGTGGAGACTAGCGGGATCGAACCGCTGACCTCCTGCGTGCAAAGCAGGCGCTCTCCCATCTGAGCTAAGCCCCCATATATAAATTTTCAGGGAATCGGGAAGACAGGATTCGAACCTGCGACCCCTTGGTCCCAAACCAAGTGCTCTACCAAGCTGAGCTACTTCCCGTAAATTAGTGCGCCCAATAGGGGTCGAACCTATAACCTCTTGATTCGTAGTCAAGTACTCTATCCAGTTGAGCTATGGGCGCATAATTTTTATAGGATGATGCCGAGGACCGGAATCGAACCGGTACGATAATCACTTATCGCAGGATTTTAAGTCCTGTGCGTCTGCCAGTTCCGCCACCCCGGCAAAATAATGGAGCAGAAGACGGGATTCGAACCCGCGACCCCGACCTTGGCAAGGTCGTATTCTACCGCTGAACTACTTCTGCATATGCGGGTGAAGGGAGTCGAACCCCCACGCCGTAAGGCGCTAGATCCTAAGTCTAGTGCGTCTGCCAATTCCGCCACACCCGCGATATTAAAATGATAATGGTGAGCCATAGTGGGCTCGAACCACTGACCCTCTGATTAAAAGTCAGATGCTCTACCAACTGAGCTAATGGCTCATCAAAATGGTGCCGGCCAGAGGACTTGAACCCCCAACCTACTGATTACAAGTCAGTTGCTCTACCAGTTGAGCTAGGCCGGCTAAATTAAATAAATGGTGGAGGATGACGGGTTCGAACCGCCGACCCTCTGCTTGTAAGGCAGATGCTCTCCCAGCTGAGCTAATCCTCCATATAAATTGCCTGGCAACGTCCTA
>NZ_JAESKG010000010.1:0-15333 GCF_017891965.1 Staphylococcus sp. GDY8P126P
AGACAGGATACACCCTAATCATACAAAATAAGTTGTTGAAATTATCGCAACTAAAACGTATGATTAGGGTGTATATTAATTATGGGGTGAAGATGAATGATTATAGGTTATGCGAGAGTATCATCGATAGATCAAAATTTAGAAAGACAATTGGATAATTTAAAGACGTTTGGTGTGGAGAAAATCTTTACAGAGAAACAGTCGGGAAAGTCAGTGGAAAATAGACCTGTATTTCAAGAAGCACTCAATTTTGTCAGAATGGGAGATCGATTCGTTGTGGAATCTATTGATCGTTTGGGACGTAATTATGATGAAATTATTGAAACGGTGAGTTATTTAAAAGAAAAAGACGTGCAGTTAATGATCACAAGTTTACCTATGATGAATGAAGTGATTGGTAATCCATTACTAGATAAATTTATGAAGGATTTAATCGTTCAAATTGTAGCAATGGTTTCAGAACAAGAGAGAAATGAAAGTAAACGTCGACAAGCACAAGGAATTCAAGTTGCGAAAGAAAAAGGTATATATAAAGGTCGGCCTTTTCTTTATTCACCGAATGCAAAAGATCCTCAAAAACGTATTATCTATCATCGAGTTGTCGAAATGTTAGAAGAAGGCAAAGCGATTAGTAAGATTGCGAAAGAAGTTAATATCACAAGACAAACAGTTTATAGAATTAAACATGATAAGGGATTATCTTGATAAATGGACTGTCAATGCAACTGAGCGTTTCTCACAGCCTCCCATAGTACATGTTAATCATGTATTATGAGATTTTAATAATAAGACAGGAAAAAGAGAGAGCATTTTTGCCCTCTCTTTGTTTCTATATTTTTTCTCAATAATGATCATTTTTAGTGAGGTGAAAGTTTATCCATCATTTTTTCAAAACTATCAACGACGTCATATGTTACTTCGTTATTTGAAATAACTTTAAAATGTTGTCTTGCTGATTCAATTTTTGCATTTTCAACTCCTTTTAAATTTAAAGTGAGATTATCTGACACTCCTTTAGTTTCAGCAATAAAATAAATATGTTTATGATCAGGTTCATTTAATACAATAGCCCAGTCAGGATTATATTTTCCAACAGGTGTATTAATATAAAAACCTCCTGGCAGTTTTACATACATTTCGACATCTTCTTGAGTATCTAAATCTCTAGCAAAGTATTTCTCAGTATCAGAATCAACACGAACTTTGTTATATAAATGCTTTTTTGCCTCAAAAACATTTTCACCCATAATACCTTGAATATCCCTATCTAAAAATATTGCATCTTCATCCCATACTTCATCTAATTTATTATAAATAATATGAGACACAATATTTTGTGCTTTAACAGAATTAATAATACTACTAAGCTGTACGATGAAATTCTCAGGATTCGCTTTATATTTGGCAAATTGTTCTGAGTGAATACCTGATAATATTTGACCTATTGTTTTTCTAAGTAAGCCAACATTTTTTGCGACTTCTCCAATTAAATCATACTTAACATTATTAGTGGGACTATAAATATCAATGCTGGTTCTTTTATCAACAGTAAATGTTGTTTCGATATCATTAGCGTTCATATTCCCTTCTGTAATAAGAGCTTTTAAAGTTGTAACTGTCAACTCCTTGTTAATTAATTCAATTGCTTTTTCAATTATTTCTTGGTCATCAAAATCGACTGTATAGTAAGATTTACGATTAATTTTTGACCATAAATTCTTAAATTCATAACTTGCATATTTTTCTTTATCCAATTTCAAGGTTGTTCTCTTATTTTCATTTTCAATTGGTAAATCTTTTGAATCATAAACGCTATTAATAAGGTTTTGGATAGGCAAAGCGAATTTTTGATATTCTTCATTCAATATATTTTGAATACTCATAATTTGTTCTTCACTAGACATTGCTTTGTAGTTATCAACTACCTGTTTCTCTTTTGTAATAATACCACCAAGCTTTAAACTAGCCCAAATTTCAGCTGCTTGTGCATTATCTATAGTCATTGTACTAATCACATCTCCACTTGCATCGTTAACAACTAGCTCATGCCCTTCAAATAGTTTAGGTTCAAGCAATTTCGGTCTATTCTTAACAGCATCAGCTATTTCTGATTGTAAGTCTCGTGCAAAATTTTCATAACTTTCGTTAGCAATTATAGTTAACACATTCACTTGTTGTACTTCATTTTCGCCTAATGTTTGTGCATCCTGTCGATCACCATTTTGGTTGATTGATAACCGTAATCCACGACCAATTTCTTGACGCTTTTTTATATCAGAGGATGATTGACGTAGCGTTGCAATTTGGAAAATATTAGGATTATCCCAACCTTCCTTTAAAGCAGAGTGAGAGAAAATAAAACGCACAGGCTCATCAAAAGACAACAATCGCTCTTTATTCTTCATAATTAAATCATAGGCAGAAATATCATCACTTGCTTCACTGCCGCGTTTTATCTTACTATTGATTAATTTACCTTTTTTATCAACTGAGAAATAACCAGCATGAACTTTATTAATTGAAGTAAGTTCACGTTCCAGATAATCGCGATAATCCTTATCTAGAAATGTATCAACTAAGCGATCACGAACAATATTTTCATATTCTTCCTCAAAAATTACTGCATATGAACCTTTATCATCTACAGCATCATAATCTTTGTATTTTACTACTTCATCAATAAAGAATAATGATAATGTCTTGATTCCTCGTTTAAATAATCTAGATTCTTTATCAAGGTGAGAATGAATAGTTTCACGAATTTGAATCCGACGCAAATCATCATCATTAGTATTACCAACCACTTCTCCAACATGTAATTTAAGTCCATTAGTAAATTCTACAAATTGTTCGACAGCATTTATCTCAGAAACAATAAAGCCACTATGATAAGATTCAATTTCGCCCGAAAGGTGATAAATATTGTCCCCCCTGTCAAGTAACCTAGATGATTTGATGATTTTCCCAGTTGCTGAAATCTTTTCGAATTGAACACGAACTTTTAAATTAGGTTTTTCAACTATCAATTCAATATATAAATATCCGCTTGATGCATTTGAGCCAGAAACTTCAATTCCTTTTACTGCAATTTTCTTAACGAGCTGTTTTTTATAGGCATCAACAGCATCTAATCGATAAATCATATTATAATTATCACGATGTGTAGCAGAATAATTAATAAAAAATAAGGGATTAAATTTAGCTAAACCTATCCGTGTTGCATTTAATTCTGAATTTGTCCCACTCCCTAAAACTGACTGAGGTTCATCGATAATCATTATCGGGTTAGTAGCTGCAATTACATCTATAGGCCGACGGCCTCGAAATTGGTCTAAAACCATATCTATGCGTCGTGCATCAGCTCCTCTTGCATTAAAGGCTTGAGTGTTGACAATCATCACATTGATTCCTGCATCGTTAGCAAATGCTTCTATTTTATCTAATTGCTTAGAATTATAAATAAATGGACGAATTGTAACTCCATATTCTCTTTTAAAATGATCAGTAGTAGATTCAAATGTTTTTGCAACACCTTCACGAATAGCAATACTTGGTACCACAATAATAAATTTAGACCACCCATATTGTTTGTTTAATTCAAATATTGTTTTGATATAAGTATATGTTTTCCCTGTTCCAGTTTCCATTTCAACTGATAATGTTAGGCTTTCACGAGAGTTGTCAATTTTAGTGGTTTTATCTTTCCCTCCAATCGCCATTTTAATTAATTTATTCTCTGTTAATAATCCATTATCTTTTTGTATAGTTTTAATATTTTGTAATAATTCATTATCTGGTAAAGATATGGGAAAATTTTTAAAACCATTTAAAATATCTAACGTTATATTTTCTTCATTACCTATATCCATCATATAAGACATACTTGTTTGTTTGGGTTGACCTTCAAAAACCGATGTTACAGCATTTACAGCATCTATTTGGAATTGTTGGTCTTTATATTGGAGCTGCATGAACTCAATACCTCCATTACATAATTATTTACCATCATTAAATCACTTTTACTTTAGTGTCAGGACTAATAATACGAAATTGTTCCAGCACATTAACTTTTTGAGAAGATTTATTGAAGGTAGATTCTTTAAATATAGCTATAAGTGGTTTAAATTTAGCTATTTTTTGTGTGAGATTATCTGTTAAATTATCATCAAAGTAAGCTACAATTCCTGACATCTCACTTGAATAGTCATACTTAATTATGTCTTCTCCATCTATAGATTCATGTTCAATTTTTTTGTTGAATTCTAAAGCACTATCTATCAAAACATCATATAGTAAAGCATAATTTGATCGATTCTCTAATTGATTTTCTATATCAGATAATAAATCTTCTTGCTTTAGATCATTAGAAGTTTTAAATACATCTTCTCTAAGTCCAGTATTATCTACTTTCAAAGCACGAAAACCACTAACATCTTTTGATTTTTTTGCGGAACGTCGAATCCTTTCTCTAGAAATTTGATCTATTGTTTCATAGCCTTCTTTCCGTGCGTCAGAATCTTTCGGCGTTTGTTCGTCAAGAGTTGAAATAATAAATTTACGATTACCGCCATCTTGTGCATTCAATTGAATAACAGCTTCAGCTGTACTGCCCGATCCTGCAAAAAAGTCTAAAATTAATCCATTTTTCGTTGTAGAAATTTGAAGTATTTGAGAAATTAAACTAACTGGTTTAGGAAAATCAAAAACCTTTTTATTATCAAATAATTTGCGTATTTCTTTAGTTGCTTTTTTATTTCCCGTATTATTTTTCCAAAGATTTGAAGGCTGTTGAGTTCTATTTTCTAAATAAAATTTTTGGTAAACTTGCCATTTACCATTAGCCTTTTTCCAAGAAATTAAGTTTTCCGATAGCATTTTTTTATATTTTTCTCTACCAACAACCCATCTACTATCATAACCAGTTGGCCCTTTAGGGTAAATTACTGTTCCATCTGGTGCTTCTATACCATAGTACATAGACGGGCGGTCCTCTCGTCTATCTTCCCCCCCAGTACGCCTTAAAGAACGAGTCAAATAACTACCATTTTCATCAGATTCATTATAAATTTTTTGTTGATCTTCAGATAAAGGAAGTCCTGTTGTTCTAAATTTTGAGCTATCTTTTGCATAAACTAATATATAATCAAGTTCGTTTACGAATGTTGCGTTACCATTTCCAGTAGGAGTTCCTGTTAATCTAGATATGGTTACTTGATAATTCAACTCTCCAAATATTTCATCCATCAATAATTTCAAATTAGCTAGCTCTTTATCATCAATAGATACAAATATAGAGCCGTCATCTGATAATAAATTTCGTGCTAGTTTCAAACGAGGATACATCATGCTCAACCAATTAGAATGATAGTGGCCACTAGATTTTTCATTTTTAATAAGCCTAGTACCTTCATTATCTATTTTACCTTCATCCAAATCAGATTCTTTTTTTAATTTTTTAAAATTGTCATTATATATAAAATCTTTACCCGTATTGTATGGCGGATCAATGTAAATGACATCAACTTTTCCTAAATAAGATTCTTGTAATAATTTTAATGATTCTAGATTATCCCCAGTGATAAATAAATTTTCGGAGTTATCAAAATTAACGCTTTCTTCAAGTTGAGGTTTTAATGTTTTAGTGCTGGGTGTAGCAGCTTCAAAGTATGATTTTGCCTTTCCATTCCACGTAAAATTATATCTTTCATTTCTATCATCTAAATTTTCAAATAGTTTATGCATTTCCTTTAATAAATTGATATTAACTTTACGACTATTAATACTTGATAAATTTATTTTCTCCGGTCTTTCAGTCATATGTATGCCACCTTTAAAATTCTTTTATTATTATATTATCATTTAATAGTTAGTCTGTGATGTAGTTTCAATAATAGTAATACTATAATTTATTTGAATATAGACAAATTATAGATTAACATAATCGATGATTATCAGAAGTTCTAGCATAAAAAAGCACTACAAGTTCATGAGCTTGTAGCGCTTTTTATTGTGTTAATTACCAAACAACCGACTCCAGAAACCTTTTTTAGGTGGTTTTTCTTCCTTATCTTCGTATTCATTATCTATTTCTTCGAATTGTTTATCGTCTATTGTGGATGGTTCTTCATTGAGGTTTTCATTCTCTTTATCTTCAGGTATATCTTTATACTGAACCTCTGTAGGCTGTTCCCATTCTTGTTGTTGATCAGTATCTTTAGACTCTCCAGTAAATGTTGCTTCTTGTACATTAACATTTTGTCTCTCATTAACAGACGTATCAAAAGAATAATTAAGTCGTCTTTCTTCCTCTAATTGATCTTCTAATTTTTTAATCTTTTTATTACTTTCTAATGCTAATACTTGTTGATTTTCAAGCAATTTCGACCTTTCTTGCAACTCTTTTCTGTAAAATTCAATTGTTGTTTCATGACGACTTTCTTGCTTTTCAATTTGATTATTCAAAGTATCAATCTGGTTTTTAAGAATCTCCACTATTTGAGCATCAGTTTTAGATTCAACGTCAATATTATCTGGGTCTTTTTTTTGTTTACTTTCAGCAACATTTTCAAATCCATATTTCTTCTTATTTTCATTTACTCTTTGAACTATTTTTTCTATGTCGCTATCTTCTTTAATAAACGAAGTGTTTTCCTGTTTTATTGTTTCTATATTCAATCTTTTAATATTATTAAAAATTGTTTGCTTACTAACTTCTAATTCTTCACTCAAAGCTTTCACGCTTCTCATATCATCAACCCTTTATAAAATGTTTATCAACCCTTTATAAAACAGTATAAACTCATAAAGCTTGATAATAAAGTAATTACAATATTAAAAACGGTTCCCGTCAATCGTTTCATCAAAGGTTCATAAAGGGTTGATGGTTTTTATCAAAGGTTTACAAACCCTTTATAAACCTTTGATAATCCTGCATTTTCCCTTTTATAAGGTTGTTCAAAGTGATATAATAACCTTAACATGACAAAACCCCAACTACTGGTAATAGTCGGGGTTTGGTGATAAAACGTTGCAGCACGTTTATAAATCTTTTGATATCTGTATTATATACAACTATATCATCAAAGTGCAAGCAGAAAATTTATGTGTTCTTGTAATGTTTTATTACCTCTATCCAAAACTTTAATAGGAAAGGGGTTTTTATTATGCCTAGAAAAAATATAAAAAATCAAGCCAATCAAAATTTCTATATGCTACATAAAGTTTTATTTATCAACGAAAAATATAAAAAGCTAAGTGATAGTGCTAAAGTTACCTATGCAATTCTTAATGATAGAGTTAGTTTATCTATTAAAAATAATTGGATAGATCAAAATGGAGATATATACTTTATTTTTACTAATGAAAATCTTCAAGAAGTGTTAGATAAAAGTAAAAATACAATAACTAAAATAAAAAAAGAGTTACAAGAGGTTGGTTTACTGGAACAAGTTAAAACCGGGTTTAATCGACCGAACAAACTATATCTTCATGAAATAGAAACGAATATAACTATTGAAAAAGAAATACAAAATAGTACTTCGAACGATGACGAATCGAGTAATATCAAGGACTCCCAAATAATGGGACTCCAGAATCCCAAACAATGGGACTCCAGAATCCCAAATGATGGGACTCCAGAATCCCAAAACTTAGACCCTAATGATACTGAATTTAGTAATACTGATTATATAGAGACTGAGAACAATGATACGAATGATTTGAATGATACACCTAACAATATTTCTGAAAACGCTCATTCGAATCATACAAATCATCAACAAACTGAATTTAATAATGATGCGCTTAAGTTCCAACTCCTTGAAGAATTACCAAAACAACTTCAAGATTATTTAAGTAAATTTGAAATTAGAGAAATTCGTATTATTAAAAGTGTTTTACTCAAAGGGAAAAAATCATTTAATAACGCCCATGATACATATTATCGTTTAGAAGACGTGGAGTTCGAACTTGTCAGTGTCTTAAAACGATTTAAAGCGATGTTGCTACAGAAAAATGAAACGGTTGAAGCTATGCAGGGTTATTTGATGCAATCGATTAAAGCTGAGCTTGAAGAAATACATGCACTGTATATGCGCCGTCAAAACATGACTAAGTACAATATCTTTAACGAATAATTCAAATGATCTTACAGCAATCAAAGCAACCTCAAAATATTCGGTTAAGTCATCTGTTTTTTTAATGATGATGATGAAAGAAATCAAGCAATCGTGAATGATTTGGAAAAAGGTTTAGACCGAAAACGTATGTTGAGTTGGGGTGGATTGCTAAAACAAAAACATAAAATTTTAAATTTAGATGATGCCGAAGACGGCAATTTAATTAATACAAGTGACGAAGATAAAACAACAGACGAAGAAGAAAAAGCACATTCAATTACTGCAATTTGGAATTTTGAAAAACAAAATTATTACTTAAAAGATTTGAAACGTTAGCTTAAAAGCTAGCGTTTTTTTTATGTATTTTTGCCCCTGCAGGAACTATAGCGTTCAACCGGCATGGTTGACCAGTTTTACCATGAAAATTTTAATTTGCATGTAACTGGGCAGTGTCGTAAAAAATCGACACTGGTTTTGCTCAAATTTTTGCTTTTGGAAATAGCATATATTTATTTGGCTCATATTTGCGTTTTAAGAGCTTATATATGTTTTTAGGCATAAAACTATATGATTTACCCCTAAATCTTTAAAATACCCCCTTAAAATTCAAAATAAAGGTATTTAAATTTAAATCGTTCTTGTGATAGAGTTTACTTAAAAAGGAGCGTTTTCTATGTCTATTTTTACGTGGATTGGGATTTTTATTGCAGTTTTTATTAGTGGTATTGGAGTGTTTTTATCTTACTATTTTGGAGAAAAGAAAAATAAATAGACCACGCATTTATGCCGAGAAAATTCATTGACCAACTTTGACCTTTATGTTATATATATAGTGAAAATAGTTATATGCTTTATAGGGAGGGGTTGATATGAGTTTAGATAAAAATTCAAAAAAACTAATTCCTTTTAAGAATATGTCTAATTTTGATGGTGTATTTGAATTTAACCCTTTTGTTGAATTCGAATTCAACAGTAATTGGGAAGAGTATTTAAATGATTTGGATTATGTCAAAAATATGAATCAAAAAATAGGTTAAATATGATAAGGAGTGATCGTTATGACTTATGGTTTAAAACCATTTGGAAGAGATTATTTTGATATGATACCTAGTGAATTGTTTAGAGATTTTGGAAGACAATTTTTTAGTAATTTTCCTGATGAACAAGGTATAAAAACTGATATTAGTGAAAAAGACGATAGATATGAATTAAAAGCAGAGCTTCCAGGATTTTCAAAAGACCAAATAGATATTTCTTATGAAAATGGGACGCTAATAATTTCTGCTGAAAATAATCAGGTAAATGAAGAAAAAGATGATGAAGGTAAAGTCATTCAAAAAGAAAGATCTTATAGTAATGTGAAGAGAATGTATTCACTTAATAATATAGATGAAGATAATATTGAAGCTAAATTTGAAGATGGTATTTTATCTGTAGATTTACCGAAAACTGAGAATAATCAAAGAAAAGTAATAGATATCAAGTGATAGTTAAAAAGAGATGTGAATCTAATTTCACATCTCTTTTTTTATTTTGTATTATGTTTTGCTAAACGTTATGACAAAAGTTAGATCACGCATTTATGCCGAGAAAATTTATTCATCGTTGAGAAGAACCCTTAACTAAACTTGCAGACGAATGTCGGCATAGCGTGAGCTATTAAGCCGACCATTCGACAAGTTTTGGGATTGTTAAGGGTTCCGAGGCTCAACGTCAATAAAGCAATTGGAATAAAGCAATTATTTTTTATTCGATAATTGTTATATATAAATTATCGAGTTAGTTCTTTGATTATTGATTACTATAGGATTGAAAGGTGATGGATATGATATTAAAAAATTTAAATAATTCTATAGATTATATAGATCAGAATTTAACAAACGATTTAAATTTATATGATATAGCGAATTTTGTTGGTTTACCTGAGCAGCATTATAGAAATTTGTTTATATTTCTTACTGGTATCGGTTTATCTGAGTATATAAAAAAAAGAAAATTGTATTTTGCTAATAAAGATTTATTAAATAAAGAATCAGTAACGAGTGTAGCTATAAAATATGGATATTCAATTGATGGTTTTACAAAGTCTTTTAGAGATTGGAGTGGGTATTTACCATCTCAAATATATGAAAAACAAGTTTTAATTTCATATCCGAAACTTTCATTTGCTATTAATGTTAAAGGAGGAATAGGCATGAAAACTAGAATTGTAGATTTGCCAAAAATTAATATAGTAGGCGTAAAAAAACGTGTTCGTATGCAATACGAGGGTGTTAACAATGAAATTGAAGAACTAGCAAATAGTATTACTAATATACAAAAAGAAGAAATGAATAATTTACAAAACATTGAACCTAAAGAAATTGTAAATGTTTCATATGATGCTGATGAGAATTTTATTAAAGAAGAGGGTTATTTAACTCATATGATTGGTGTTATAACAACAGAAAACAATATAAGCGATCAACTTGATGTTATAAATATTGATGAAAGTAAATGGATAGTCTTTGAAAATGAAGGTAAATTTCCAAAAGTTTTACAAGACACATATGCTAAAATTTATTCTGAATGGTTGCCAGAAACAGAATATAAATTAGCTAATGTACCAATGTTTTCTTTTACTAAATTTAATGATTCAGATAGAGATAATGCTTATAGTGAAATTTGGGTCGCAGTTAATAATTGATTTTAGATATTTAAGGTTTTAGAAACGAGTTGAAAACGAGTTTCTTCTTGTCTTGATACTATATAGAAATAACTCGATTTTTAAATTATAGCCATAATCCTTGATGCGTAAAGGATTATGGCTCCTTTTATAGTATCTTTTTAGTTTTTGTCCTTCTTAGCACGTTGTTTTTACTTTGGAGTTATAGTATCTCTTAAAACAACAAGTATAAAAAATAAACTACAATAAATAATTGACCCTATAGTTCCAACATCAATAACAAATATTAAAACTATATACCAAATAAGATTGATTACTATAATGAAATTAAAAATGGATCTTGACTTAGGTTTTATCATTTTTATCTTCACCATCTTTTATTTATTTTCTGGATTCATAAATATTGTAATGTGGCTTTTAAATATAAAGATAAATTAAACCAAAACTAAAATGATCAATATTAAACCTAAAATACCAAGTATCCAACCACTCTTTTTCTTTTTCAAAATTTCTGGGATAGATGCGATTGTAAATGCTATAAGAGAGAATAACATAGGTAAATAGCTATTATCCGAAAGTATAACCATATAAAAAATGGCGATAATTAATAATATAGCAACTAAGATATTAATCGCTTTAGTTAAAAAACTATATTTTTCTTCTTGTTTCAAAAAATCACCTTCGATGTTTAATATTCTTCAAAATTTTCTAAGATATATAAGCAGCTAATTGCTTATATATAACTATATTCCAAGTAAAGATAGAACATATAAAATAAAGAAAAGACCATAAAAGATTGTTAATATAACACGTTTCTCTAAAGTATATGCTAAGGAGCCCATACCAAAAGCTATAGCTATTAAAATATCATTAGTTTTTTCAAGAGGGCTTCCACCATAAAAATAATCAATTATTAGACGAAATATAAACAATAATATAGCTAATGTTACAAATACCCCACCTAAAATTTTTAAATTACTCGTTAGTTTCGTTTCGTTATTAGTTTTGTTCATTTTATAACCTCTTTTAAAACTATCAATTTTGAAAACTAAATCCATGTTGCTAAAATTACTATCTAAATTAACTTATTAATTGTTAGTCAATATGACTCAAAAATATTTAAATTTATTTCATATGGTAAGCAATTAATGAGATTTTTTCAAAGTAATCGTAATAAATTCTTTGGTTAAAATCATATTTAGGAAATGAAACCCTATCTTGTTTATTAATTAAATTTAAATGAAGTATAAGTGTATAAAATTGATGAATGAATGTTCTATTTTCATTAAGTAAATGACAAAATTTATGATTTTATTTTGGAAGCAGCTAGTGAAATCTTAATTTTATTTGAACCACTTTTTATATAGAAAATCTTGAATCGTTAAATTAAGAAAGCTACAAATTTGATCTATAACATCAAATTTTAAATAGGACTCATTGAAAGCAATGAGTCCTATTTTTCTTTCGGCATAATAGGTCGTTTTAAAAATTTATTAAGTGATTTTGCCAATTTTTTCGAGATAATTCTTCGTTAAGCCGTTTCATTTTTAGTTTATAAATTAGTTTTATTTTGAACACTCCTTTTGCTATAGATACATCTTAAATATAGTATAAAAATGAGTTTTTTAAATGTTCGATTCGGTATGTTTTTCATATCATGTAACTAAAAAAACTATATGGATTTTAGGAGCGTTTTAGAAAAAACGTAAAAATCGGTAAATATTTGGTAAGAGCATAAGGGAAATATGCTATCATTTGAAATGATAGGTCTGGCGAAGCCAGACATTTCAAGGGTTTAAATGGTTTGTGTTATGATATCAAAAAAATAGAAATGTCTCACTTTTGTGACACAACATATTGTGTTTGTCTCACCTTTGTGACACGATATATAGAAAATGTCACAAAGGTGAGACACCTTTTTTTGAAGGCATAATACTTTAATATCATTCTGGATTTCGTTTGAATTTCAAAATAATCTTAGTAAGTATATGTACGTAAAACATAAAAAAATAAGTAAAAAATTTTAAAAAAAGGAGTTCAAAATAATGAAGAAAGATTTACTAATTAGAGATGTAGATAGTGAGTTGTTAGATCGATTAAGTAGATTGGCTAAAGATAAAAATATATCAAGAAACAAATTAATTTTAGAGACTTTAGAGTTATTAGATCCACTTGAAAGTTATCAAAAATTATATGCAGAACAGTCACATCAGCAAGCGCAAAATACAAAAATTTTAAAAGAAGTTGCGAGTAAACAAGACAAAATTTTAGCATTACTTGAGTCAGTAGATTATTAAATATGAGAACAAAAGTTGGAAAAGTGTGAGCTATTTTATATTTAAAATGTATTGGAATTCAAAGCGTTCATGCAAAGAATAATTAACAAAAATATATCCTTTTTAACGCCAAAAGGAAACTTGATTGAAGATATAAATAAAGGTATAACAGAGAAGAATTAAAAGATTATTTATATCATAATGAGGTGCGAAAAGTGAGTGTAAAAGATATAGAATTTTGGATGAGTTTATACAATAATCTTAAAGATGTGTAGTTTACATTTGTGTATCGAACATGTATAAGAATTCTAAAGTACTACTTAGATAGTGATAGTAAAAAAATAGCAATCTAACATATACTTTGGTGAGTAAATAGAGTTTATTTAAACCTATTAGTATAATACAAATTACTGTTTTTTAGTGGACATACTAAAGCAACATGTTGCTTTTTATATTCTTATAAGTATGTAAAAAGCAAACAATATTATGATATTACTTTAAAGCATATATTATGTTTGCATAACTAATATATGCATAATGTATGCGTGCATACTGTATGCAAACAATTAGAAGAATTAAGTGTAAGTTACACAAATGTAATTCACACAAGTGTAACTTACACTTGTGTATAAAGCATATATAAGTTATTAAAGAGATTATGATGAGCTATATAAATTTATATTTAGAGGGATTAAAGGAACCGTAGTAAAAATCAAAAAGGTTTATCAACAAGAGGTACCTAAAAAATATTAAATAAATTACAAAAATAAACGGATCAATTCCACCAACGATAATAGTAGTTTGGTGGGATTGAGATGTTTTAATTAAGTATTTTTCAGTTTCTTTATTACTGTCTAGCTCTCTTACTTCATAAATACCTAATTTATTTTTTGTAAAGACTTCCTACTAAACTAGGAATAAATTGAACAGGTGATTTTATAATTAAGATGGTGATATCATCTGCTTTTTTAAATGTATAACTATAAAGAAGTGGAGAGAATGGTTTTCATAATTTAACTTATCCGAAGTGGATATGCTTAACAATTCACAGATGATATAATAATGAAGTCGCCTATCTCTCAGGCGTCAATTGACGTAGAGAGGAGGTGCATACGCGATGTCTGAAATCTTTGTAAACATCATGACCACAGCATCAAGTGGTTGTCTCGTTGCGCTATTTGCGCATTGGCTACGCAAGCGTAATGACGAATAGGCGACTAGTCACACCAAAAAATCCCCTTACTATGGCCGTAGTAAGGGGATTTGGTGCATACATGCCTGATAATCTTTGTTAATTGCATTATAACACCATAGTGGGTAGGAATGCAAAGTTCATAAAGTTTGAGCGTAAATATTATAATTACGGAGTTATTTTATTTATATCTGTAGTATATATAAATAGGAATAGGGTTAATGATATTTATAAAACATGCATTTTTAATTGATGTTTTAATAACTATACTGATATATGTTATATGTTATAAGAATCATTTTATAATAATGTGAGTCAGTAACATTTTTATATGGCTTAGAGAGGAAGTTTTAGAATGAAGAAGATGTTACGTATATCGATTTTCATAATAGTGGTCTCCATATTTATTGTTTTTAAATACTCTTATCAAATTGAGGGAATTCTAGAAGAATATCCAAATATTTTAAAAGCATTTGTAGCATTATTCACTCTCCTTACAACTGTTATCAGTCTTGTTATCGCATATAAATCATATGATAATAGCGTTAAGCAACAAGAAAAAGATAAAGAAGAAAAAAACAAACAGTTCGAAGAAAACAGCGATAGGATTATTAATAGTTTGAAATCTGATTTAGCAAAATATACTAGGAAAATAAATGTTTTTAGATTAGGATATACGAATTCAGATGTTGAATTCTCTGAACTTGCAAAAGAACTTTCTATAAAAAGTAATTTAGAGGAAATAGAAAAACTTACATCACAAGTGAGAAGTAGCAAAAGTACTGAACTTACTAAAATGGATGAAGTTAATATAGTCAATTTACATACTGCAAGTGATTCAGCTCTATTTTTATTTGATATTTATGAAAATACATCAAGGGAAAATGATGAGACTTTTGAAAAAGAAATTATAAAAGAACTTAACAAAATATGTAATATTGTTTTTTATACATCCTGATTATCGATAATATAGAATTTTGTAAATAATATATAGGCTAAGGAAGGTTCTGTTGCAAAGTTGAATTTATAGTATAATTTTAACAAAAAGGAGTCTTCTGTATGAACTATTTCAGATATAAACAA
>NZ_JAESKG010000011.1:0-4645 GCF_017891965.1 Staphylococcus sp. GDY8P126P
GGAACCCTTAACAATCCCAAAACTTGTCGAATGGTCGGCTTAATAGCTCACGCTATGCCGACATTCGTCTGCAAGTTTAGTTAAGGGTTCTTCTCAACATCAATAAATTTTCTCGGCATAAATGCGTGTCTAATCTTTTTTAGAACGATTAATCAAAAAATAACCTAAAAGACCACAAACCAAAATAAATAAAAATATAAGCATTTTTTAATCTCCTTTTTAGAAAACTTTATTACATTACTTTTTAATCGTGAAACCTTGCTCTAATCCATTCATACAAGATGATAAAGCCACCTATACACACAATATAAGGAATTCCATAAGCTATATACCAAAGAAACGCTACAAATCCTTCAGACGCTTTTATTTGGCTTGCTATAGATTTCTGCAATACATCTAATTTAAAAAATTCCATGAAGTCACTACCTATGGTCATAATTAAAGCAAATAACATAAAGACTAACAACATAGCCCCAATACCTGTAAATAATTGCTTTTGTCTTTTTTGATAATGCTCATGTGATTCTCTCACTTTACGCAACATTTCTTCGTTTTCTTCTCGGACTTTACGAGTATCTTGTCGCAATGCTGCTTGAATATCTTCAGTATTCACTTTACCTAACTTTTTTTGTGCTATATCGACAAAATCATTATGTGCTTGAATACCACTAGAGCGAAAGACCTCCGCCGTCTCTTTTAATTTCGACGTCATTACTTTGTGTTCTTGGTCTCTCGTTTTCTGATTCTCTTGTATCTCTGTTAGATATTTTACGATTAGCTTGTTTTGTCTCTTGAGCTCTTTCAATTCTTCGTTGTTTGAGTTGCTCTGTATGCTGCTCGACTGCGTCCCAGTTGACCTTGAATCCGTCTGCATATTCGGGTTCTCTTTGTTGTTCTTGATGTCTTTCATGCTCATAGTCAATCGCCCCTTTTTCATAATCTGAACCTAGCGTTCTTCCACGCACCCATTTATTTGCATTTTCAGGCTTATATGAGATTGTTTCGCCACGAAGCTTAACTTCTACCCCTTTTTCTTCTAAATGCTCTGAAAACGTCTCTAAATTGCTTGTATGTTCTTTTGCATTTTCAATCAATTCACGTAATTCATCTTTCCAAGAATATTCTTCTCTATCAAACACAATGCCCTTTTCTGCTTGCGTGTATCTCATTTTGGCAGTGCCACGTTCTGTCACACTCAAACCATGTTCACGACAGACATTGTCATTTTCTTTTTTGACTAAATCACGTTGTTTTTTATTACTTTGATATTTCTTTCCAGTTTCTAGATCAACTGAATTAATCACAATATGATTATGATAATGGTCTTTATCTGTATGCGTATAAACAGCTACTTGATGATTAGGTGCTATCTTTTTTGCAAGTTCTAAGCCGAGTTGATTACATTGTTCAGGTGTTACTTCGCCAGGTTTAAAAGACTGAATAACTGTATGTGCTTGAATTCCATCTTCTTTGCCATACAAGGCTCTTGTTTGTTTAAAAGCCGATTTCGCATAATCTACATCACAATTCAAACCACTTTTTTCTTCTGCACGTTTCTCTGCGTAATTGATTGCTCGACTTGCCGACTTTGTATTACCTAATTTAGTTGTTGCCATCGTTACCACTTCGTTTCTTATTTATCGCTTTAATTAATAAAACAATATTAACAATTACAGCTATTCCCAAAATATATAAAAGTCCATACTCCTCAATGTAAATACTAAAAATAGCAACCCCACAAACTGCTATTAAAATAAATAAACTTCTTACAATTTTTACATTTTGTTCCATATGTCATTCAACCTTTCACGAACAGCGTTAATGTTATGTTCTAATCCTTCATAATTCGGTGCATCATGTTGATGTTGATTGCAATATTTAGCAATTTGATTCACGTTTGCGCCTAACTTACTTAAATCTTTGGCAATCGATTGTCGCGTCTCTTTATCAAATTTGGGCGCTACCAATCGACTTCCCTGTGCCTTCTTTTTAACAAAATTCGGCACACTCATATTCAAAGTTTCGGCAGATGACCTCAACTTTTCATATTCGGATTCGCTCACTCTGAAACTAATTTGTTTTGGCTCTTTGCGGTTGGGTTTTCGGTTTTCCCCAACAGACAAATCGCTAGCCAAATTATTATGTTCACTCATTCAATCCCACCACGTTTCTTCGAAATATATTACTTTCTATATTTGTAGATTATAGGATAATCAACAAAATTTCAAGTAATAATGTGGTTTGGCAAGCGTCGTATATTCTAGCCACTTCGTTCTGAATATACCGGCTTGCTGGGATTAATCCCAGACCCTTTATGTTTTTGCTAACGCAAAAAATGAGTGACAAAATGCTAGCCACTCATAGTTCAAAACCAAATTCAAAATCAAAACAAAAGCAACCAAAAATGTGGTTGCTAATAAAATTAATTCTCATAATTATTACGAATAAAATTCTCAATATTTTTTTCGTAATTTGGATAGTTATAATTTCCTAAACAACTTACTTTATTTGAATAATATTTAAATAATTCACAACAAAGCTTAAAAGATTGGTATGTCTTTCTATATCCATTCATCTCAAAAGTAGCTAAAAGCATATTGAATTCTTTATCAGTTAAATATTTGTTTATAAACTTATAATTCTTTCCTAAACTAAAATCAAAACCCCTATTAAAGCCAATATACCAAGAAATCATTCTTAATAATTCAGGACGTAAAATATTATTGAAATGATCTAAAGCAAATAATATTTCTCTTCTAAAAACACCCTTTGCTACATACGTTGAGACACTCCAAAACTCATTACAGCAATCATAAAATTCTCGTTCTGTTGGTTTTTTTAACCAATAATTTGAGTCATCTGGAACAATTTCTTGAGTTACTAAATTATCTTTATCAACTAAAATTTTTACAAGACCATCAGAATCACTAAAATAACGATTTAAATCTTTTAAATTAATTAATGTAATATCCATTTTTATGCCATCTTTAAAATACATTATATAACTGTAACCATAATCTAAATCAGGTGGGAATAATTCCATATCTTCTGGTTTCTGTATAAACAATAATTCTCCAAATAAACTTAACCAACTTTCTTCATGTGTGAAATACTCAATATCTGATACGAAAAAAGCAAAATCATAATCTTGAAACTTATCTTTTTTTATATTTTCATTAGTTCTTGAACCCTCGAGAGCAATAATTTTTACATTGCTTCGTTGATAAGCAAATTCAGAAACTAAATTTAAAATTTCTTTTTCAGTCCTCATTGTTTTTTCACTCCCAAAATCTAAATTCACGCTGCCAAAATTCAATCTGCTTTTGCAATTGTTTTTCATTCTCTTTTAAAGTCAATTTCATTAAGTCCGTTAAATCAATTTCTGAAATACTTTTTAACATTTCTCTGTATTTATTTTTTGTACGTCTTTCTAATTTACCCCATGTACTTTCTTCATGAATTAGCATATAAATCATTGCTTGGTCTTTTACTTTTTCTAAACTAGACCAATCTGGTTTCAAAATATGTAAATCATTAAAACAATCGTTCCAATAATCAACCATATCTCTTTTTAATTCAATTTCTACACGCCATAAGTGTTCAGACATAACTTCAATGTCTGCATTATCCTTACGTTCTTGTTTTTTATTATAAATTCTAATAAATCTATCACTGTCACGAACACCAAAATATTTTGTTTCTGGTTTACCGTTACGACCATAAAAAATAGTTTTCTTAACTGATTTATCAGTCATCGCATAATAATCGCTCAAATCGTCTTCAAAATCAAAAGCCAAATCTAATCTTGTAAAACCATCATCTTCCATGTAGTCAATGATGTTTTGTTTTAACCAAAGCATTTCTTCATGCGTAAGTTTATTAGGATTAAATTCAACACGCATATTACGTCTATCCCACGCATCTGCTTTTACTTTATCATATTCGATGTAAACTTTTTCTTGTAGAGCCTTAGCTTTAAATTTGGTTTGTAATATATCCCAAAGTCTAATTTGTGGCGCAATACTCATAAATTCAGACAGTTTGTGAGCATTGTTCTTATTAAGATTCCCAACAATTGTCATAGCATCAAAGTGTAATTTTGGTTCGGGGGTGCACATAATATGTCGGTTTAACCGGCTATTAGAGTAGCCGGTTTTAGAAAAATTATCTAAATCGTGATTTTCTAAGTGATTTGAATGATTTGCGTGATTATTTTTACTCATAAAAAATCGACTCCTTAATTTACTTTAAGAAGTCGCTCACCCAAATATATATCTTGAAGAATAAACTTATATCGTTTAATATCTAGATATACAAAAATTAATAAAACATAACTCTTTATATTTTATTTAGGTAAGTCGCATTCACAAACTTTGGACGGGGAGTGAGCGACTTCTTTTTATTTGTTTATTAATATAACACTATCAAAAGGCTTGGTCTAATCAGATCAAGTCTTTTTTAGTACCAAAACTTATTACATAATCAAAATTACATTTCTTTAGTTAATTTATATTGCTTATAAGCGTAATAAACTATTAATGATTGTACTACCACTTGTGCAAATGATAATCCTATACGAATACTTTTCTTAGTTTTCTCACTCATTTTCTTCAACTCCTTTCGCTGCTTTATTCCAATTGCTTTA
>NZ_JAESKG010000012.1:0-11024 GCF_017891965.1 Staphylococcus sp. GDY8P126P
TTTTACTTTGCAACAGAACCTTTTTAATTGTATCTAGAAAATCATCTCCCCAACTAAAAATTGAAGAAACTACTTTATCAAGGTGTAATCCTAATTCACTAAATTTACATTTTACTTTAGGGGACTACTGGGGAGACAATTCTTTCAATGATTTTGTTTTGCTCTAATTTTTGAAGTTTTTTAATAAAATACGCTGAGTAGTTTATTTTATAATTCACTTAATCTTAAACGATTAATTTGCAAAAGATAGAAGATAAAAGTGATTTTCATCTTCTACCAATTATAGAAAAGCTAAATATTGGGGTATATAAAATTCTTTATTATTATATTTAATTAACAACACAACGTCTTTAATTTATATAGTGACAAAAATGTCAGTATTGTTATTTGTCGCAAATAATACCATAATGAATAATATAATATATAGGAGGTAGTAACATATGGAATTACAATTAGCAATTGATTTATTAAATAAAGAGGATGCTGCAGAATTAGCAAATAAAGTTAAAGATCATGTAGATATCGTAGAAATTGGAACACCAATTGTTATAAATGAAGGATTACCAGCTGTACAACATTTAAATGATAATGTTGATGGTGTAAAAGTATTAGCAGATTTAAAAATTATGGATGCTGCCGATTACGAAGTAAGCCAAGCAGTTAAATTTGGTGCAGACATAGTAACAATTTTAGGCGTTGCAGAAGATGCATCAATTAAAGCAGCAGTTGATGAAGCACATAAACATGGCAAACAGTTATTAGTAGATATGATTGCAGTACAAGATTTAGAAAAACGTGCGAAAGATTTAGATGATTTAGGCGCAGATTATATCGCTGTTCATACTGGTTATGACTTACAAGCTGAAGGTCAATCTCCTTTAGAAAGTTTACGTAAAGTTAAATCTGTAATTAGTAATTCTAAAGTAGCAGTTGCAGGTGGTATTAAACCAGATACAATTAAAGATATTGTTGTAGAAAATCCTGATTTAATTATTGTTGGTGGCGGCATTGCAAATGCTGATGACCCTGTAGAAGCTGCTAAACAATGTAGAGCTGCGATTGAAGGAAAATAATGATGACAGAAATCACAAATTATCGTTTAATACTAGATGAAATAGACAACACATTATCACATGTGAAAGACAGTGAAGCCGAAACGTTTTTAAAGCAAATTATTAAAGCAGAGCACGTTTTTGTATCTGGAAAAGGACGTTCGGGTTTTGTAGCAAATAGTTTTGCGATGAGATTGAATCAGCTTGGGAAAGGTGCACATGTAGTTGGTGAGTCAACTACACCTTCCATTACCGAAAAAGATTTGTTTGTTATCCTTTCTGGCTCAGGTTCGACAGAGCATTTAAGATTATTAGCAGATAAAGCTAAAGCTGTAGGTTCAGAAGTTGTATTATTGTCAACAAATCCAACGTCAAAGATTGGTGAACTTGCAAATGCAGTGATTGAATTACCGGCAGGAACGAAATATGATGTTGAAGGTTCAGCACAACCTCTAGGTAGCTTATTTGAACAAGCATCACAGGTGTTTTTAGATAGTATTGTTTTAGATTTAATGACTGAGATAAACGTTGATGAAGAAACAATGCAGCAAAATCATGCTAATCTGGAATAAAACCTACAAAAGATAATTCACTTTAATACCCCACATTTATTTGTGGGGTATTTTTAATTTAAAGAAACGCCCTGAGATATTTCATAGTAGTTATAAAAATTAATTAGTATTGAATATCACTACTACATTTTTAAAAAGTGATGCAGATTTATAGCCATAATTTTTAGATTTACATTGACGATACTGCATCGAAAGGCACACTTACACACCTAAAAAACGTCGTGCTAAAAACAAATTTACATGTGGTAATCCAACATCCTTATTATACATTTTAACAGTTGGTTTAAAGCAAACTTTAAAAATATATAATTTCCAACCTATTTAATTACATTTGTTTCTTAAAACGCATATATGAGCCAGAATAGAAAATAGTTGCATTAAAGATCAAAGATTGCTTAAGAATCAGCAAGTTTTGACGTTAGAGAGTAATAAAAAATATTCAAAAATCAATTAGAGGAAAAGAGGCTGCTTAATTATTCCTTTGATACACCTACTACATTTCAACAAACAATAGATTTAATTAATGAAGGTAATTTAAAAGTTAAAGATGTTATCACTGATGAGATAGAGCTAGATGATATTGTGGAGTCAGGATTTGAACAACTCCTAAATGATAAATCACAAGCAAAAATTCTCGTTAAGTTATAAAAGAGCCTCCCTAATATAGGGGGCTCTTTTATTAACTAAAACATAGTTTCATTTAGTCAAGTATTTGTGAGTTTTTACAATTCGTTAATCTAAGGATATTTAACAATACAATTATTTAATGATTGTATTGTTAAATACAAAACTAGGTTCGGCACCTAAAATAATAAGAAATATTTGTGAATACTTCACATTTTGGAATTTTAACATCATATCTTTAAAAAATATAAAATCTCTATCATTTTTAACTTTTTCAACTTCTTGTTCATATAATTTTAAAACAGATTCTCTTATTAAAGTTGGTCTCTCATTTTGAATAGTTTTAGGGTTATCTGAAAACATGAGTAATCCTAAATATTTATAGTGGATACTTAATTGTCGTGTCAAACTAGCTATATATTCTAACTTTTCATACATACTAGGAAACTCGTTTCTTAGTTTTTTCAAATCTAACTTAGCTTGGTTTAATTCTTCCATTTCAGTAAACATTTTATCACTACTCCAATTCCCATGGCTTATTGATATCAAGAGACTCAATTATATTTTTACTTCGCGATCTTTTAATTTTTCTCATTTTAGCTCTTTCTTCGCCGTCCATAAATAATAATTTTTCTTCTTTGGACTGAGGAGAGATTTTGGGTATTTTAATTGGTTTTTTCTTTTCATCTAAAGCTACAAAAGTAAGAAAAGCTAAAGCAGCAATTTTTCTTTCTGCAGTAATCATATCTTCTGAAATGACTTTACAAAATACTTCCATAGATTTTTCTCCTGTATAAACTACATAAGATTCTATACAAACTGAATCAGATTGCGTGATTGGATATAAAAATTCTACTGAATCGGTAGAAGCTGTAACACATTCTTTAACTCTTGCATGTCTTCTAGCTGATAGCGTTGCGTTATTATCAATTTTTTTCATCAACACCCCTCCAAATAGGGTATTATAATTGTTTAAATCATTAATTAATACTTGATCCGTACTGACAATTTTACTATCACTAGGAAATTTATAATTTTCCATAAAAAACTCCCGTTTCTATAATTTTTTACCTTCTAATTATAGAGCGAGAGTATATAAGTATAAAATATCTTTTTTTTATACAGCCATAAATTTCTCAAATGCCTTTATATTTAATAGTTAATTAAGAAGTTTTCTTGAAGAAATTTAATCCAATTTTTTGTTAAAGAATCAACTATAATATCTTTTCTCCAAACAATGGCAAGTTCCCATTTCATAGAAGGTTCATTAATATCGATGGCTTTTAAATTATTATCTAATAATTCTAGTATTCCTTCGGGTAATATACATACTCCCAGATTATTTAATAACATTTCTTCTATGAAACTCCATTGGGTGGTTTCAAAAATCATATTAGGATTAAAGCCATAATTTCTACACGTATTTTTGATTTTATCGTTTAAATAGAAGTCAGAATTAAATAAAATAAATTCTTGTTCTTTTAAATCGTCAATATTAATCGTTTTTCTCTTAGATAATTTATGATTTTTATGAACAACCAATTTTAATTTTTCTTCTAAAAAAGAGAATGTATTAAAGTTTTTATTATTTGTAGGCAGCACGGTAATTCCCATGTCTAAATCACCATAATATATATCGTTTTCAATTTTTTTACTACCATTTTCAAAAAGTTGAAAAGTTATATTAGGATACATTTCATGAAATTGCGAAATTAATTTAATTAATATTCTTATATTAATAATAGTAGGTATTCCAATTTTTAAACGTCCAGTTTTTAATTCTAATAAATTACTTAATTCATTAGGGATATTATCATACATTTTAAGCATTTCTTTACATTGAGAAAAGAAAGCTTCTCCTGCGTCAGTTAAGTATATTTGATTTTTATATCTATTAAATAAGATTACTTCTAATTCTTCTTCTAATAATTTAATTGTATTACTAATTGTAGGTTGTGTAATAAAAAGACTAGCTGCTGCTTTGGTCATACTTTTTTGTTTTACAACTTCTACAAAATACTGCATATGTTTAAGTTCCAATAAATTTCCTCCTTTTTATTATTCTATATAACGATGAACGACTAACACCTGTCTGTTCGGCAAATCTCTTCGCCTGTAATCTTTGTTAATCATATAGAATTTTGATTTCTCTTTTCTTGTGCTCAGGTAATGAAGCTTCTAATCCTTTTTTAATACTTTCACTTAGTAAATTAGCTTCGAATTCAACAAATGCGCTCATCGTAGTAAATAATATCTTGCCCATCGCATCTTTCGTTAATACATTCATATATATAATATGTAAATAAATGCTGTTTTTAGCGAATCATTAAGATAACTCAATTAATTCTTCCGTTGTACGTCCTAAACAATCTAATTTATAGAGAACTATAATATTGCCTCCTCGTAAATAAAAAAACTTATCAAGTTCCAATCTTTTCATTTTACGATTACTTGCTTTCTTGCTAAAAATACATTCACAACCATATTTCTCAAGTGTATCAATTTATGCATCAAGACTTTGATTTTTTATTGACACACGTGAATAACCAATTTTTGCCATTTGAATACCGCCTCTTTTAAACTTTTTCGGGTAAAACTATTAATGAAATCTAATTCTCGATGCAAATAAAAACGTCTCTTAGCGTCCTAAAAACCAAGTTATTAAAAATTCTCCATATTTAATTATTAATAGTTTCAAACGTCAGTTCATATAAATCTTTATCATCTAAATTAATGAACTTCCCCAATATTCACTCGATACCGGTTATTTATTTTGTTTCTTAGAGATTTGATTATAATAGTTTATATTAATATGTATATTGGTTGTATAACTATTACTTTGATTGTGTCTTTAAATTCTTCAAACGTTTTTTATTAATTGGCATTAAATAATAATTCTCATTAGGTAAAACATTAGTGTGTTTTTCTTATATAACTTCGTTTCCATTTAAATAAGCTTTTATATCTATATTTTTAACAGTTCCACCGCCTAAATTTTGTAGTTAAAAAGCAGTAGTTACATAGTCAGAATAAGTTTCAGTTAGATTTTTTAATTTTAAACCTTTTCTTCCTTGTTCGATAATAACTTAATCGAAGGCTAAGAATGGAATAAAAGAAATTTTAATTTGTCTGATTTGTATAATTACTGAAATGATATATAAAATTGTCATAATAAATATTCCAATTCAACCAATTGCTTGTAAATATTTCTCAACCAATTCTCGTTTTGAAATAAGTAATAATTTAATTCTACTCTATCTCAACAATACAATCTATATTCGTTAATACATTTAATAGTATTTGATAACCTGGAATAAGTTTTAAAGACTATTTCATAGTAAATTACTAATTAAGAAAGGGGTACTTAAGTAAAGAGATTATGAGCATAACGTTCATTTATCATAGTATAAAGTCACAAAATTACTTACTGTTGATTATATATAATACTTAGGTTTTAAAATATAATTGAAAGGTATGTTGTATTATGACTAAAAAAGTAGCAATCATTTTAGCAGATGAATTTGAAGATATAGAATTGACTAGTCCAAAAGAAGCATTAGAAAATGCTGGATTTGAGACTGAAGTTATTGGAGATACAGCAAAACATGAACTTGTTGGCAAACATGGGGAGAAAGTAACTGTAGATGTTAGCATTGCAGATGCGAAACCAGAAAATTATGATGCATTATTAATTCCTGGCGGATTCTCACCCGATCATTTACGTGGTGATGAAGAAGGTCGCTATGGTACATTTACTAAGTATTTTACTCAAAATGATGTGCCTACATTTGCGATTTGTCATGGTCCACTTTTACTAGTTGATACTGATGATTTAAATGGCCGCACAATAACTGGAGTTATCAATGTACGTAAAGATTTATCTAATGCTGGTGCACACGTTGTTGATGAATCAGTTGTAATAGATAACAATATTGTAACGAGTCGTGTCCCAGATGACTTAGATGATTTCAATAGAGAAATTATTAAAAAATTAAAAGCATAATTTGTAATATCAATCAGTATTTATTATCTAAGAGACTAACAGTTTCATCTTTATCGCTAGCACTCTAATAAGAACAGTTCAAAATCGAAGCCTAAAGCGATTATACTATTTTAATAATCTATTTAGTGATTGTTGAATCGGTAGTAACGAGTTTCCTATATATTTTTTTAAATCATCAGATTCAATATCTAAACTTCCACTTTTTATAATTTCTTGTGCTGAAGCAAGAAAATCAGCTAAATCTTTAGGATATTCTGCGCTTTCCTGTAAGAATTTTGAAGCCGTGTTAACATCTGTATCAATAATCTCAAGACTTTTACCTGAAATTTTTTCTAACTCTTCTGCTATTGACGATATGTGATCAAATTTCCACCAATTTCAATAATATTAGGAAATTCATATTCCCCTGATACTGCATAAGCAGCTATTTGAGCATATTCTTCTTTCAATGCCCAACCGACTTTGCCGTCTCCACCTGAATGAACAAATTTTCCGCTTTTTAAAGCAGCTGTAATTAACCCGTATTCATTTTCTAAATACCAGTTATTACGCAAAAATGTATAATTTATACCAGAATCTAAAATTAATTTTTCGGTATATTTATGATCCTCTGCTAACGGACTACTAGAAATATTAGCATTTCCAAAGCTTGTATAAGCAATATAAGAAACACTATTTGCTTTAGCTGCTTCTACAACATTTTTATGTTGCTTTTGACGTTGCCCAACTTTATTCCCTGAGATAAATAAAAGACGATCTATATCTTTAAAAGCTTTTGATAACGCTTCAAAATCATCATAATTTCCAAACCTTATATTAAATCCTTTTTCTTCCAATTGACTTGCTTTTTCTTTATTTCTTACTAAAGCGAAAACTTCATCTTGGGGAACTAATTTTTTCAAAAATTCAAGAGCATAATTACCCATACCACCTGTAGCACCTGTTATTAAAATAGTATTTTTAAGTAATAGTTTTATTAAGTGATTAAAAAGTATAATGTCAAAACTTAGCATTTTCAAGCAATTTTTATCTTTCCTGGAACTATTTTCTATTCTGGCTCATATATGCGTTTTAAGAAACAAATGTAATTAAATAGGTTGGAAATTATATATTTTTAAAGTTTGCTTTAAACCAACTGTTAAAATGTATAATAAGGATATTGGATTACCACATGTAAATTTGTTTTTAGCACGACGTTTTTTAGGTGTGTAAGTATGCCTTTAGGTATAAAAATAAAAATCAACCTAGAAAAAGTAGATTGGATTTTTATTTCGATGCAGTATCGTCAATGTAAATCCAAAAATTATGGTTGTAAATCTACAACACTTTTTAAAAATGTAATAGCAATATTCAAGGCAAATTAATTTTTATAACTGCTCGGAATATCACGAGCAATTTCTTTAACTTTAAAATAAAAAAATCGACGAAGGTCGATTATGGTTTTTGCACCGTTTGGAACAAACGTGTAAACGCCCCCTTGCGGGATTTAACTAAATTATAACGATGAATTTTAGACCTATAATGCAATAATAATTGGGTCTACCGGATTTACAATTTTAGTTAAGTGTTCCAAGGCTCAACGTCAATAAAGCAATTAGTTATTTTTAACTATCCCATTTGGAACGTAAAATACATGAGCAAAAGTTATTTTGTGGGTATTCTGGTTCGAAATATTTAATTACATCTGATTTTATATTTCCAAAAGTCGTTTCGGGTTTATGCTTAAAACCGTCATAAAAAGATTTAATTACATCATGTTTAAAATTGCCTCTTGGGAATTTAGTAACGATTGCTTTTCTGATTTCATCAGAATATTGATCCCAATTATCGCCCATTACGTCTGTTCCTACACCATGAAATAATAAGGCTACATTATTTTCTTTGTGTTCAGCTACACCTAGTGTTGTATGTAACGCAATAGAATCCCAGGCAAGTTGTAAATCGCGTTCGTTATAATTATAATTTTTTAAAAATTGTCTAACTGCATTAGCGCCATCTACTTCGAACCTTAAATCATCGCTACTGTATGTTTGGGTTAAACCTAAATCATGGAATAAAGAAGTGATATAAAGTAATTCTTTATCGTATTGTAATTTATCTTGCATGCCTTTGACTTCGCCAAATAAATAAACTCTGTTTGAGTGATTCCATATTAATTCATTTCCGTATTCTTGTACGATTTTTTGGGCATCTTGAACAATTTTACTATCTGGAACTTTTATTTCATCTATACTATTAATCATAAAAAAACTCCCCTTTGTTAAATATAGAATTAGTGTTAATATTCCCTTTAAAAAATAAGTAAAACTTTCTTTATATTAGATAAAGAAAACAAATAAATAAAGAAGTAAATACATTTATTTAAACATTAGATAAACACTTTTTTATTCTAGTACCGTTAATGTATAAACATAAGTTACTACATAAAAATGATTTCAAAGGTTAATTTAAGACGAATAAATTATATAAATATTACATGTTAAGCATTTTATAAACAGGTGTGAATTTAAATAAAATACATAACAGACTCCTTTAGGGAGTCTATAAAGACTCTAAAGAGTCCTGGTTTTGAACAGTCTTATGAAATTTTAGAACAACTATTAGCACAAGATACACCGTCAATAAATAATGAAATTTCGTTTGTTGACGGTAATAAAGTACAAATGATGCCACAAACAGATAAAAGAATTCCCGTATTTCCTACGGGTTTTGCGCAAAGTTCAATTTCTTGGATAGCCCAACATGGTGATGGTTGGGTTCAATATCCAAAACCGCCTCAAGACCAAGCACAGCTAATTAATGATTATAGAAATTTAATTACAAAAAATAATAATGAACAATTTAAACCCTTTACCCAAATGCTTTACGTTGATTTAAACGAAGACCCTAATCAATTACCTGAACCCATACCACTTGAATTTAGATTAGGGAAAAATCGTTTAAGAGAATTGTTGTACCAGTATAAAGAAATTGAAGTAAATCATTTAGCTTTTGTTGCTTATTTTGCTAGAATACCTGTCGAAGACATTGTTCCATATTTTCCAACACACAAAGTGAACTAATTAGGAGGTTATATTGATGAGAGCATTTGCAATAGAATCATATGGAGAAGCTAATGTATTACAAGAATTTAATTTACCACTACCTGAGATAACAGATGAAGAAGTATTAATTGAAGTTGAAAATACAGGTGTTAGCCCATACGATTGGCATGTTAGACGAGGTGAACAAGAAGGGAAAATTGATTACCCTATACCGCTCATTTTAGGATGGGATATATCAGGCGTTATACGTAAAGTCGGCTCAAAAGTAACAGATTTAACAGTAGGTACACCAGTTATTGCAACACAACAACTTGATAAAAACGGTGGTTATGCAGAATTTGTGGCCATTAATCAAAACACAGTTGTTAAAAAACCTGAATCATTATCTTTTGAAGAAGGTGCGACAATTCCAATTAATGGTTTGACTGTCTATCAAGCGTTAATAAAATACGGTGAAATGCAACACGGCGATAAAGTATTAATACATGGTGGCGCAGGTGCAGTAGGTATATTTGGCATTCAATTAGCTAAAGCTAAAGGTGCCTATGTAGCAACTACTGCAAGTACACACAACCATGAATTTTTAAAATCAATTGGGGCAGATGTTGCCATTGACTACAATACAGAACGTTTTGAAGATTATGTACATGATTATGACATCGTCCTTGATACACAAGCAGGAGACACACTTGAACGTAGTTATGATGTATTGAAACCTGGAGGCCGGCTAATATCTATACGCGGGCAAGTTAATAAAAAGAAAGCAGAAAGTAAAGGAATTACAGCATATTTCACATGGACAGAATTAAATCGTCAAGATTTAATAGAAGTTGTTAATTTATATGGATATGGTGTTGTCAAAGCTTACTTTGAAGCTATTTTCCCACTATCTTTTGTTCGAGAGGCTCATAAATTAAGTGAAAATGGTCATTCTAGAGGGAAAATTGTAATAAATAATAAATCATAATATATGATTTATTATTTAAATTAACATAACCGATGATTCTCAGAAGTTCTCACTATATAAAAGGCACTAAAAGTTTATAACTTTTAGTGCCTAATTAATTATATTAGCTACCAAACAAACGACTCCAAAACCCCTTTTTAGGTGGTTCTACTTCCCTATCCTCAGGCCCATTCCCTATTTCTTCAGATGGTTTATCATCTTTCGCTAATAAGTCTTCGTTTGGACTGTCATCCTTTTTCTCTTCAGTTATATCCTCATGATTTACTTCTGCTTCTATTGGTTGGGTTTTCTTTTGTTGTTGGTTGATATTTTGAGATTCTTCAGTAAAAGTTGCTTCTTGCGGATTAACGCTTTGTCTATCATTAGTCGCTGTATCAAAAGAATAATTAAGATGTCTTTCTTCTTCTAATTGGTTTTCTAGTTTTTGAATCTTTTTATTACTTTCTAAAGCTAATATTTGTTGATTTTCCAACAGTTTATTTAATGTATTAACATTGCTATTTTGTTGATCTAGTTGTTTAGTTAAATTCTCAATATATTTTTCATCATTTTTAGCTCTAATTTCAAAGATTTCTATTTGCTTTTCTAATTCATTCGCTTTTGTTTTTAATGTCTCAAAACTATTTGAATTATTATATATATGCTTTTCAACCTCTGCAGTATTTTCATCAAATCTTTCTTTTTTTATTGATTCTTTATTTGGCGTTGTACTTTCTTTCTTAGTGATTTTTTCTATAATTTTCAGTCAAGTCCAGACTCCTG
>NZ_JAESKG010000013.1:0-17622 GCF_017891965.1 Staphylococcus sp. GDY8P126P
TTCAACTTTGCAACAGAACCGTATATTTAATAAAAAGACTAATAGCGCTAAAAAGCCTATCATTAGTGGTAAATAAACATCTTTAATACGTTCACCTGATTTCATTCTTACTGTTACGGCCCCAGCCATTAACATAGCAATCCAAAAGCCACTAAAAGCTCCCACAAGAACGTGCCATATACTAACATCTTTAGCAAGTTCAGTAAGTACTTCAATTTCTCTAATATTTTTATCTTCTTGGAAAAATGCTTCATAAACACGATTGTTATATTCATTTGCTTTTCCATGTTCTTTCGCAAAATAGAAGCCCTCGTGCGCTAAATCTGTATAAGGATGGGGAGACACATTTGGTAATTTCATATCTACTCCCCATTCAGTTATTCTTGGATATATCACTTGCTGCCAGAGTGATAGTTTGGATGAGTCATTAACAGGATCTAATTGCTCTAATGGTTTGGGTCTTAGCTCAAATGTTTGCCATTCTATAGATATATCAGCATCTGTTTCTTTTATTGCTTTTTCAAGTTAATCCTTGCCTATAAAACAAAAAGGACAAACATAATCAGAATAAACGCTTACTTTTAGTGACAAAATAATTTCTCCTTCCAATAATGTTTATTAAGATGGTTAATACAGTTTCATCAAATGTAAGTAAACAACACGCTCGTACTTGTAATAGTTACAGTTACAAACAAGGGGAGACGGATATATTTATCCGTTGTTTACTAGAATTTTATTTACTATATTTTCTAATGTTACACTTTTTAATACTGTCTCCATAGCATCCTGTGCGTTTTTCAAAATAACTTCCAATAGAATTTGTATGTTTGCACCAACTGTACAGTCGATATTGGTATCTTCATGTATTTGGAATAAACGGCCTTGTTCAACAACTTCTACAGCTTTATAAACATCAAATAATGTAATCTCGTCTAATGATTTTAAAAGTTTAACTCCTGAATTGCCATGTGAAGTTTCAATAAAACCAACTTTTTTAAGTTTCCCCATTAATCTTCGAATAACAACAGGATTAGTATTCACACTTTCTGCAATTTGATTCGATGTTAAAGCATAATTTTTTTCGATTTTTATTAAAGCCAATATATGAACAGCGACCGTAAAACGACTACTTATTTTCAAATCAAGCACCTCATTGTAACTATTTTAGTTACAATGAGGAATATTGTCAAATCTTTTTTATCTTATTTATAAAAATGAATGTGATAGCTTTATAAAATCCCTTACTTTCATTATCATTCCGCTATATCATATTTAAAAATTCCATTATGTTTATAATTATTCAACTGTACTTCAGATAGTCTACGTTCAAAAAAAGATTTAAGATTACCCTTCTCATCATATTTACTAGGTAGACTTATTGTTGGTTTAGATTGATTAATAGGATTGGATAGTTGCTTCTTTAATGTATCTATATGTTTAAGATATACATGGGCATCATCTATACACCAATACAAATTTCCTAACTCATAACCACATTGGTCTGCTATTAACCTGTGTAAAACCGCATATTGAAATACATTAAATGGATGACCTAGAGCCATATCTGCCGAACGTTGTTTCACATGTAAATTTAAAGCACCGTAACTCACTTTCCAATTTGTAGCCCAAACACACGGTTCTAATGACATTTCATCTAAATCATCTACATCCCATAAACTTGTCATAATTCTACGTGATGCTGGATTTTGATTTAATTGGTGTAAAATGTACTCAACTTGATTTAATTTTTTACCTTCACCTAATAATGAAGTTTATGAACGTACAAGGTTCGAAGCAACTATAAAATCGATAAGACAAGATATTGCAAAATATGCTGATATTACTTCAGGTATAACAGTTGAAATGCACGAACCTAAACAAGTACTTAAACGTTGGAACATTGTATTACATGAATTATTAAATATTTAACATGTATAAAATACAATCATATAAAATTTTAGTTTTGCATTCCTATCTACTATGGTGTTATAATGCACTTAACAAGGAATCCAGCATGGATACACCAATCCCCTCACTACCGCAAATAGTGAGGGGATTTTTGTAGGTGTGGCTATTGTCGCCTATTTGTCTTTGCGATTACGCAGCCAATGCGTAAATAACGCAATAATACAACCACTGATGACTGTGGTCGTGATGTGAACAAGGATTTCCAACATGAATAATACCTCCTCCCTACGTCAAATTGACGCCTGAGAGATAGGCGACTCCATTATTATACCATCTGTATCTTTTGAAGCATATGTACTTCCGATAAGTCATTTTATGTTATATCTTTGCTTATTTTATAGTATCAAGACAAGAAGAAACTCGTTTCACTCGTTTCAAAAACCCTCCTGATTTTTAGAGAAAAACTCTCTTATTTCATCGTCTTTAATAAAATAATATGCCATCTTTCCCTTTTTATAAAAATCAAGCACATCATTTTTATATAAAAGTCTTAAATGATGTGAAGTTGAAGCAACACTCATTTTCAATATCAAAGAAATATCACAAACACACAACTCATCTTCTTTAATCAAAGATAATATAATTTTCAATTTCTTCTCATCACAAATCTTTTCTAAAATGTTAAGTAATTTCTTAGATTTATCATCTTCTAAAAAACTTAAGGCATTGTTAACTTTATCCTCATGTACACAGATCACATCACAAGCATTTTTATAGCTCATATAAAATCACACCCTAAATTAAAATATAAATCCTAAAATTGTTTGAATAGTGTCATTTTCTATAATGATAAATAAACCTAAAGCTATATAAATAACAGCCATAATCCAACGACCAAATTTCTCAACAATTTCTCCAACTCCTGGAATATTAGCTAATTTTTGTGCAGTAAATACCAAGAAGAAAATTAAAATTAAAAAGACAAACAAAGTAATTAATAAATTAGTAACACTTAATGTCACAAAATAGGGAACAAATACACCAATATTATCAGCGCCACAACTTGCTATCGTAATAATTGCAATCGTACCAACTAGTTTAGACAATCCTTTTTCATTCAATTCTTTTTTAGCTCTCTCTTCTCCGTCACTATCACCATAAATAGCCACTTTAATTCCTAAATAAATCGGTATTAACCCTAATAATCCTAATATCCATTTTTCAGGAACATAATTTAAGACAAAGGCAAAGAATAAACTTATGACAATCAATGCCACAGATCCTACATATTGACCAATATAAATATCTCGATATTCTTTCCTAGTCTTTGCTCTAGCAAAGAACATTAATAAAATCACTAATAAGTCTAATGCTGTCACAATATAAAGAATAGCAGCAGTTACAATAGTCTGAATCATAATTACACCTCATTCAAAAATATTTTTGAATATATTATAACTTATTTTTTTTAATAATCATAGGTGCTTTATTCCAATTGCTTTATTGACGTTGAGCCTCGGAACTTTTAACAAACTCAAAAAATAGTCGAATGGTTGGCATATAATCATGAATTTTAAATGTTTTCTTTAAACCAAAGATAATATGGAATCAATATGTTCACTCCTTTGGTATATTCGCTGATATTTTATGCGTGCCTTGAGTGGAGATTTTTTGAGTGGCTTTTTCAAAAAATACTACCCGTCCCTTGATGATTTCCAAACGGTTTTCAAGTGCCCCTTGCTGAGATGGCAGGAGGTTTGTTTAAATTCAAATGTTCTTATTTTGAATTTTAAGGGGGTATTTTAAAGAATTAGGTATAAATCATATAGTTTTTAACCTAAAAACATACATAAGCTCTTAAAACGCAAATATGAGCCAAATAAAGATATTGATTTGGAGCGTTCCCATGAAAATATTACGCTCAAAAATTGTGAAACCAAAAAATAAGCATAAGTCAGATATTCAATCTCCCGTTGATGAAACGGCAAAATATCCAATAAAAGATACAGATTATATGACAGATGATGAGGAAAAAGCAGATGAGGAAGCTTTTAGTATTATTGCTTTCTGGAATTGGGAACGTAGGAATTATTTTATTAAAAAATAGTTCAATAATCGGGCCATTTTGCGGTACAATGAATTGCCTTCTGCTACTAATATTAAAAACACTTTTTTGGGATACTAATACCCCATATGGTATAATTGTAAAACAAGAAAGAAGGAAAGGACTGACAAATTGTATGGGTATAGGAAATATGATGGGCGGAATGGGGTTCATTGGCATGATTTTTTGGATTATCATTCTTGGCTTGTTATTTTATGGTGTATATATATTAATTGCAAAAGCTTCAGAAAAACCAAAAGGTGTAAGATCAGATGATTCTTTACAAATTTTAAAGGAAAGGCTGGCCAAAGGGGAAATTAATGAAGATGAATATGAAAAATTAAAGAAAGTGTTAAAAAAAGATTAGGGATACTTTGAATGAAAGGGGAAATAAGCGATGAAAAAGAAGTTACCTTTAGTGCTGTCGTTTGTACTAGCTGGTTTAATCGTCATTGGACAAACTGGTTTTACCCAAGGTTCTGATTATGACCAGAGAATGGATAATATGATAAATGCATGCACGAACTTCATGCAGTCCTTTGATGATAACAAAGAAAATAAGTAGTAAAGTATATAAAAACACAATAACTACAAGGCACTGAACCCTTAAAATGGGAACTTAATAAAAACACTATGTTCTAGGCTGCTAATTCTCTGTATTTTACAGGGGATAAGTAGCCTAGTTTTTGTTTAATTTGTTTTGTTGTTTCCATATGTTCCATCATCATTTGTTGCATCTGCTGCATTTGCTCCATATTCATTTCGGGCATGTTCATTTCAGAACGTCCCATGTAGTAATAAGGGTAACATATTAAAACAACTGTTATGACAAACTTAAAAAACAAAACACAAAAAGGATAGAGTATAAAACTAACGGTTCTGTTGCAAAGTTAATTTTATAGTATAATTTTAACAAAAAAGGAGCGTTCTCTATGAATTATTTTAGATATAAGCAATTTAATAAAGATGTTATCACTGTAGCCGTTGGCTACTATCTAAGATATGCATTGAGTTATCGTGATATATCTGAAATATTAAGGGAACGTGGTGTAAACGTTCATCATTCAACGGTCTACCGTTGGGTTCAAGAATATGCCCCAATTTTATATCAAATTTGGAAGAAAAAGCATAAAAAAGCTTATTACAAATGGCGTATTGATGAGACGTACATCAAAATAAAAGGAAAATGGAGCTATTTATATCGTGCCATTGATGCAGAGGGACATACATTAGATATTTGGTTGCGTAAGCAACGAGATAATCATTCAGCATATGCGTTTATCAAACGTCTCATTAAACAATTTGGTAAACCTCAAAAGGTAATTACAGATCAGGCACCTTCAACGAAGGTAGCAATGGCTAAAGTAATTAAAGCTTTTAAACTTAAACCTGACTGTCATTGTACATCTAAATATCTTAATAACCTCATTGAGCAGGATCACCGTCATATTAAAGTGAGAAAGACGAGATATCAAAGCGTCAATACGGCAAAGAATACACTCAAAGGTATTGAATGTATTTATGGTCTATATAAAAAGAACCGTAGGTCTCTTCAGATCTACGGATTTTCGCCGTGCTACGAAATTAATCACATGTTGGCCAGTTAAGGGAATACTACCATGTTAAAATGATAATTAGTTATATTTTTTCTGACTTTGCAACAGAACCAAACTATGGCTATTCCCCCAAAGATCCCCAAATAAAGTGGCTTCCCTTCTCTGAGACATAACCAAATTAGATAACCACCACCAATTTCAGCTAATCCTGCAACAATGAATACTACAATTGTATAAATCATAAAGCACCCCTTGAACATTTAATCAATATAGCAATTATAACGTATCCTTTTTGAACTATGATAATTATTTCAAGCATAGAGTGATTAACAACAGTTTGGAGGGATAGTATTGAACGAGGATTTTATATATGCAAATCAAATACTTAATAGTCGAGGTACCGTCGGAAAAATACGGACGTTAAGGATTTTGAAAGATAAAAAAGCTTAATCCCTCCGTATTTTTAGTGAGAAATTAAGCTTTTGATTTTCAACAATCGCCCTTTTCTGAATAAGCGTGTACAAGAGATAATGGAAAAATCATGCTGGAAAAACATATGATAAAAATTACAACATGTGTGCAATGTCTGAAGCTACTGTTGGATAGGCAAATATCATTTGTTTCAATTCTTTGGTTGAAATCCCAAAACGAATGGCTGTTGCAAAATGATTAATCAGTTCATCGGCTTCATTACTAATCAAATGAGCACCAACAATTTGATCATGATCTTCGTCAATCAGCACTTTAAACGCAGCAAAGTCCTCATTTGTCCGTTTATACGTAAACCAGTCGGAGATGTTTTTCTGCTTTACTTTAATATTCCGGCCAGAGTTTTTGGCTTCCTCCTCGCTCATACCTACCGATGCCATTTTAGGTACGGTAAATACAGCAGATGGAATCACGGGATATTCAATTTTTTTGCTGTTCCCTTTCAATAAATTAGATGCTACGACATGAGAATCTGCACTGGCTACAGGTGTGAGGGGCAAGCCATCCGTTGCTGCAGCATCTCCAGCTGCATAGACATTCGGGTTACTTACACTTTGCAAATACTCATTAACATGGACACCATGTTTTTTCCTTTCTATATTCCCTTTTTCAAGATTCATATCTAAGGCAGGGACCCGTCCAGCACCATGAATAACAATGTCTGCTTCAAACCGCGTTATATCCTCTTTTTTTCGAGCGTACACATGAAACTTTCCTTGTTCTTTTTCAATGGATTCAACGGAATGTTGAAGATGTACCTGTATGCCAATCTCTTTCGACTTTTCTAAAAGGATATCTACAAGATCTATATCAAAATTCTCCAAAGGTCTTTGACCTCGATGGATAATATGAACTTCTGATCCAGCACGTGCCGCGATATGAGCAAATTCAAACGAAATATACCCACCACCAACAAAGACGATTCTTTGTGGTAATTCATCCAACTCCAAAAACTCATCACTATAAGTAAGATGTTCTTCTCCTTCTATGGGTAAAGGGGTAGGTTTCGCACCACTAGCGATCAAGAAATGACTCCCCTCGAGCACTTCTTTATTCACTTCAAGTTTGTCCTCACTCACGAAAGATGCATTGCCATGATACGTATCGATTCCCTGTTTATTCAATGCTTCCTCTTTTTTTTCCGGGACATCATCTGTAAAGGTTCTTTTAAAATTCATAAGATCTTTCCAGTTGATGGAGACTTCAGACGGTACTCCATTCTTAACCATCCGTTTGTTCCAATCAATAAGCTCGGCAGCACCATGTAGAACCTTTTTTGGGTCACATCCACGTAGTGCACACGTGCCTCCAAACGGCCTGTCATCTACCATAGCTACATTCCAGCCGGCTTTATTACATTTTGCTGCTGTGATTGAACCCGCAGAACCTGTACCAATCACAATAAGATCGTATTTCTTTATCATCATTAACCTCCTCGCAGAATTGACTCTATAATACGTTTGCCTTATTTCTATCTAATGAAACCGCGTACCTTGTCCAAGGTTGAAAGAATCCACCGTCTTAACCAAACGGTGGATTCATTGTGTTGTTATCCCGCACAACAAGATAATTTTGAAACATTTTTATCAAACGTCAGGGCAGCTAATTTCAATCCTTCTGCCATTGTTAAATATGGTGCAAGGATTTCTTTTAAATCATCTACGGTTAAACCAAACTTAACGGCTAAAGTCGCTGCATAAATCACTTCACCTGCATTTTCAGATACAACATGAACCCCTAACATTTTCAATGTTTTCGAATCAGCAATAAGCTTAAAAACACCTGTTGTTTCATGATTTACTATCGCTCTTGGAACAGCATCTAAAGGCAATACGGAGGTTTTGACCTCATAGCCTTTTTCTTTTGCTTGTTCTTCTGTTAAGCCTACTGTTGCTACCCCTGGATTTGTAAATGTCACGCCGGGAACCACTGATAAATCTAGTTTTTTATTTAATCCACCGATTGCATTATCGGCAACAATTCCACCTTCATATGCTGCTAGATAGACAAATTGAGGCCCTAATGTAACATCTCCTGCCGCATAAATCTTTTCATTACTTGTTCTAGCATAATCATTTATCAGTATTTCTTTTCGTTTTCCGACTTTAACCCCAGCTGCATTTAAATTCAACGTATCCGTATTTGGTTTTCTTCCTGTTGCAACAAGCAGCTGCTCTGATTCAATCACTTTTTTCTTGCCATCTACTGTAACATGAACCTTCTTTATCTCTCCAGATTGTTCTACACGCTCAAAAGATGCCCCTTTTACAAGGTTTATTCCTTGTTCAATTAAAGCTTTTTCTACTACTTCAGAAATCTCTGGGTCATACTCTTTTAACAGTCGCTCACTTCTTTGCATAAGCGTTACTTCTGAACCTAAGTTATGAAACAATTGGCCAAGCTCCATTCCGATATATCCTGAACCGATCACCGTTAATCGTTTAGGTACCTTTTTTATTTCAAGGAGCGTTGTACTTGTTAAATACTCCACTTCTTCAAGTCCTGAAATCGGCGGGAGAGAAGGAGATGCACCCGTTGCAATTAAAAAGCGTTTTGCGGAAAGTTTCTCCCCATTGACTTCAACCGTCTGTTCATCAGTAAATTTTGCTTCACCTACAATTAAGTCAATTCCATATTCATCAATTAGATCCACATATTTTTGATTGCGAAGCTCACTCACTAATTCATCTTTTTGCTTGATTAAGGGTGCTAATTCCACTTCTCCAGCAGATGTTTGTAATCCCGTAAATGGATTTACTTTTGCTAAATGATTAATTTCTCCAGCCCTAAGAAGTGTTTTTGATGGAACACAGCCAATGTTTACACATGTTCCGCCAACGGTTCCACGCTCAATCATGGCTACTTTTGCCCCGTATTCAATCGCTTTGATCGCAGCTGAAAAAGCCGAACCACCGGAACCAATGATAAGTAAGTCATAATCGCCTTCATTACCTAACACCACATTTTCTTGTGATGATATTTCTTCTATTTCTCCAGGTTGATATTTCGCCTCATCAATAGCCTTTTTTGCACTTTCAATCCCAATATCATCGGGTAATTCAAATAATACTTCACCGTGACGAAAACTAGCTTCTACATTCTTGGCACCAATATTTTCAAGTGCAACTGCTACATGTTCTTCACAACCCATACAAGTCATGCCACTAACTTTCATACTGATTTTCTTAGTCATTTTTTAACACTCCTTTTAATTATCGAAATATGCCACCCGGACCAATCCCCCAATAATAAGAAATATAAATTCCTGAAATTAAAATAACAATGGAGGAAATAAATTGGATCATTGCCATATTTTTAGAAAGTAATTGTTGGACATATCTTTTTGAAATCAAAGAAACAATGGTTATGGAAGTAACGACAACACCCATACCGATTGAGTACACAATAAATTTAAGTATAACCATCAATAACGAATTATCTTGCATAGATTCAGTGAGTACAAATAAAAAGGCTGGCAACGTACAACTTAATGATGTGATTCCATAAGCAATACCATAGAAATAAACTGATCGTTTACCCTGTTTAATATTAACTCTTAAAGGTAGAGAAACTTTTTTTCCAAGCAACATCCCTAGTCCCAAAAGAAAGATAAGTACGCCCATTAGAAATGACCAAATTGGAAAAACATTGATTAAAGCTCTACCTAATAACGATAATAGAAAACCGGCTATCACAAAAATAGTTAGAAATCCCAACGTCATAGACAATCCTAACCATAGCCCCTTTGAGATTGTCCTTATTAAGGAACGCCTTGTTTCAACCTCTCCTTCACCAATTAAATAACTAATATATGAAGGCAACATAACAATCCCGCAAGGATTAAACGCAGCAACTATTCCTGCTGAAAAAATAAATATAAAGGGAAACGTCATGAACTACTCACTCCAATACGTGTTAGTTCCTTTTGTAAATCATCGAAGGAAGGGTTAACCGCGTGATATATAACTTCTTGATTGCTATCTATTAAAAAAACTTCTTCCAATTGTTTTACTTTATACTTTTTAGTGAGTTCATATTCTTTATCGATTAAATGTGTCCATTCTCCACCATATTGACGTTGGAAATCCTTTAAATCTTGTTCTGTATCTTGTAGGGGATCCATATCAACAGTTATAAGTTGAACATTGTTCCCATATTTATTATGAATCTGTTTAAATACCTTTTCCCCTGCTACACAAGTCGGACACCAAGATGCCATGAAATAAATGAGTGTTGGCTTCTCGGAACTTATTGGTTGTGTTTTTTCATTGTTTATCGTGTTGGTTCCATTGGATATTCCACATGCTGAGAGGCTTACAATAATGAGAGCTGATAATAAAATCTTTTAAAGAACAATATTGATTTCAAATCACTCCCCCCCTTTTTCTTCTGTTTCACTGAATTTAGAATGGCAACAATCCGACTGACATGTATTACGACTACCTCTTCTTTTTACCAACATAATCAGTCCGACAATTAACAAAACAGCACCAAATATCCAAACTTGTTTTCCTATTAAGAAAGCACCCATAGAACTCAATCCAATTGCAATTAAAAGGATTGGTAAAGCGCAACATAGAACCAACAATGCTGGTATTCCTAAAAACAATAATTTATCATTATCCTTTACATTTTTTCGCTTTTGTACAGTCAATTTACATCACCTGCTAAAAAGTTGATTTTAACCCTCAAACATTTTCTCAATAATAGGGCAAGAATATAAATATTCTTCATTCGGACAACATTCTTTTAAATCATTCAACATATTCTCAACACGCATTAAATCTCTAATTTGTTGTTGTACTTCATCAACTTTTTGAGAAACGAACTCATATATATCCGAACACCGCACATCATCCTTATCTACAACACCAAGCAACTTGTGGATTTCACTTAAAGAAAAACCAAGCTCTTGCATCCGTTTAATAAACCATACACGCTTAACATCATCATCTGAATATATCCGATAACCAGCTTTCGTTCGGGAAGGTTCTTGTAATAAATTTTTTTGTTCGTAATATCTAATCGTCTCTTTATTTACCCCACATTTTTCTGCAAATGCAGTAATACGATAACTCACATAGTTCACCTCTAAATAATAATAAACCGCGTACCATAGTACGCGGTCAAGTATAATACATTTTTCTTCTTCAAGTGTCTTGCTTGTACTTTAAGGGAGCCTATCAACTCCACTTGGTTATTATTGTGATCTACTCAAACATTATAGTCAAATGACCATTTGATTGTATTTGTTATTCCTTTAAATAGTGACATAAATGGTTATTTTCTGTACATTACAAAATAAAAAAGTCAAATGGTATATACCCCTATACCGTATATGTTATACTCAAATTGTCTTATTACTATCTTTAAAAATATAAAATTAGGAGGTTTAATTTTGTCGAATAACAAAAAACACCAAAATCATGAGCATCATAGTCATCAAGAACATGAAAATCACACTAGTCATGGTAATCATGAGCATCATAGTCATCAAGAACATGAAAATCACACTAGTCATGGTAATCATGAACATCACCATCATGGAAATTTTAAAAGTAAATTCTTTATTTCTTTGATTTTTGCGATACCGATTATTATTTTATCGCCCATGATGGGAGTTAAATTACCGTTTCAAATTTCATTTACAGGGTCAGATTGGATTGTATTAATTCTTGCTACAATTTTATTCTTTTACGGAGGAAAGCCATTTTTATCAGGGGCTAAAGATGAAATTTCAACTAAAAAACCTGGAATGATGACGCTTGTTGCTCTAGGTATTTCAGTAGCTTATATTTATAGTTTATACGCCTTTTATATGAATAACTTCAGTGGTTCATCCACACATACAATGGACTTTTTCTGGGAATTAGCGACTTTAATTTTAATCATGTTATTAGGTCATTGGATTGAAATGAACGCAGTAGGTAATGCAGGCAATGCACTGAAGAAAATGGCAGAACTTTTACCTAATACTGCAGTGAAGCTGATTGATAACAATCAACGAGAAGAAGTTAAAATATCAGATATTCATATTGACGATATTGTGGAAGTCAGAGCAGGCGAAAGTATACCCACAGACGGAATCATTGTTCAAGGAGAAACATCAATTGACGAATCATTAGTTACTGGCGAATCAAAAAAAGTTCATAAAACTCATAATGATGATGTTATTGGAGGTTCAATTAATGGTTCAGGTACAGTACAAGTTAAAGTGACTGCTACGGGTGAAAATGGCTACCTATCTCAAGTTATGGGTCTTGTTAACCAAGCTCAAAACGATAAGTCAAAAGCTGAACTCCTCTCTGATAAAGTCGCAGGTTATTTGTTTTACTTTGCAGTAAGTATTGGCCTGATTTCATTTATTGTATGGATGCTTATTCAAAACAACGTCGATTTCGCACTTGAACGGCTAGTAACCGTATTAGTCATTGCTTGTCCACATGCATTAGGCTTGGCAATACCTTTAGTTACAGCACGTTCTACCTCTATAGGCGCACATAATGGTTTAATCATTAAAAACAGAGAATCTGTAGAAATCGCACAACACATTGATTACATCATGATGGATAAAACTGGGACACTAACTGAAGGTAACTTTTCAGTGAATCACTATGAAAGTTTTACAGACGAGTTAAATAATGAAGAAATATTGAGTCTATTTGCTTCATTAGAAAGTAATTCTAATCATCCACTTGCCACTGGTATTGTTGATTTTGCTAAAGGCAAAAATATTTCATATGCTACTCCTCAAGAAGTTAATAATATTCCAGGTATAGGCTTAGAAGGCACAGTTGATAATAAAAAACTCAAAATAGTGAATGTTTCTTATCTCGATAAAAGCAATTTTGATTATAATAAAGAACAATTTACGAATCTCGCTCAACAAGGGAATTCTATTAGTTATCTAATTCATGACCGACAAGTTATTGGTATTATCGCACAAGGCGATAAAATTAAAGAAAGTTCAAAACAAATGGTTTCGGATTTATTATCGAGAAACATTACGCCAGTCATGCTTACAGGCGATAATAAAGAAGTGGCACAAACAGTGGCTGAAGAATTAGGTATTAGTGATGTCCACGCGCAATTGATGCCCGAAGATAAAGAAAGTATTATCCAAGATTATCAAAGCAATGGTAGCAAAATCATGATGGTTGGTGATGGTATCAATGATGCGCCAAGCCTTATTAGAGCAGATATTGGTATGGCAATTGGCGCAGGGACAGATGTAGCTATTGAATCGGGGGATGTCATACTCGTTAAAAGTAATCCTTCTGATATTATCAATTTTTTGTCCCTTTCAAAAAATACGATGAAAAAAATGGTTCAAAATTTATGGTGGGGCGCAGGATATAACGTGATTGCAGTTCCTCTTGCAGCTGGTATATTAGCTTCTATTGGTTTAATATTATCACCTGCTGTGGGTGCAATACTTATGTCTTTAAGTACGATCATCGTAGCAATTAATGCATTTACATTAAAATTAAAATAAAAGAGGTAAATATAATGTATAAAAAAATGTTCACAATTTTAATTACGTTATTTTCTATAATGTTTATGGTTCCTAATGATACTTTTGCAGAAGGTAAGCACAACATGATGGACATGAAAGAAAATGATCAAAAGCGAAATGATATGATGGATATGAAAAGTCATGACGAAAGAAAAAATTTGAATTCTTCACAAGGAAAAAATGAAATAACATTTCCCAAAGTTTTAGATCCTAAAAAAGATAACAATGGTTATAAAAGTTATACATTAAAAGCGCAGAAAGGAAAGACAGAATTTTACAAAGGTAATTTCTCTAACACTTTAGGATACAATGGAAATTTACTTGGGCCAACTTTAAAATTAAAAAAAGGAGATAAGGTTAAAATTAAGTTAGTCAACAACTTAGATGAAAATACAACATTTCATTGGCATGGGTTAGAAATAGATGGAAAAGTGGATGGAGGCCCTTCTCAAGTTATAAAACCAGGAAAAGAAAAAACAATAAAATTTGAGGTTAAACAAGAGGCTGCTACATTATGGTATCATCCCCACCCCTCCCCAAATACAGCTAAACAAGTTTATAATGGTTTATCAGGGTTATTATATATAGAGGATGACAAAAAGAATAATTATCCTAGCAATTATGGGAAAAATGATTTGCCTATAATAATCCAAGATAAAACATTTGTATCTAAAAAATTAAATTATACAAAAACGAAAGATGAAGATGGTACTCAAGGTGATACAGTCCTTGTGAATGGGAAAGTAGATCCTAAATTAACAACAAAAGAAGGAAAAATACGTTTGAGACTTTTAAATGGCTCCAATGCTCGGGATTTAAATCTTAAGCTAAGTAATAATCAAAGTTTTGAATATATTGCTTCAGAAGGCGGCCATTTAGAAAAGACTAAAAAGTTAAAAGAAATTAATTTAGCTCCTTCAGCAAGAAAAGAAATAGTAATAGATTTATCTAAAATGAAAGAAGAAAAAGTCAATCTTGTTGATAATGATGAAACAGTAATTTTACCAATTATTAACAAAGAAAAAAGTACTAACAAAGACACTACTCCAAAAGTAGATAAAAAAATCAAATTAGAAGGTATGGACGATAATGTTACTATTAATGGCAAAAAATTCGATCCTAACAGAATAGATTTCACACAAAAGGTAAACCGTAAAGAAACTTGGGAAATTGAAAACGTCAAAGATAAAATGGGTGGTATGAAGCACCCGTTCCATATCCACGGAACGCAATTTAAAGTTTTATCAGTGGATGGGAAGAAACCTTCAGAAGATATGAGAGGCAAAAAAGACGTTATATCTCTGGAACCTGGACAAAAAGCCAAAATAGAAGTGGTTTTTAAAAATACTGGGACATACATGTTCCATTGTCACATACTTGAGCATGAAGATAATGGAATGATGGGACAAATAAAAGTAACAAAATAATTTATAAGGAGAATTCAATATGATGAAAAAATTGAGCTCAATTATAGTAGCTTCAGGATTAGTATTATCAGCTTGTTCAACTGGTAACGAAGAAGAAGAAAATTCTAAAGATCAAAAACAAGAAAAACATATGAATCATAAGAGTGAAAGTAAAGCCCCAGATAATATGAAAAGTACAGATGACAGTAAATATAAAAAGGACGATAAAATAACAATTACAGCTGATCATATGCCTGGTATGAAAAATGCCAAAGGTACTGTGAAAGGTGCTTATAAAACGTATGCTTATGTCGTGAGTTACACACCTACAAATGGTGATGAAAAAGTTAATAATCACAAATGGGTCGTTAATGAGGAAGTTGCAGATGCCCCTGAAAATGGATTCAAGAAAGGTGATACAGTTAAATTAGAAGCTGACCATATGCCTGGTATGAAAGGTGCAGAAGCTCAAATTGATGATGTAGAAAAAACAACCGTTTATATGGTGGATTATAAATCAACAGAAAACGATGAGATGGTTAAAAATCATAAATGGATGACAACTGACGAACTAAAATCTCGTTAATGTCTATCATTTTAAAGCTTTAAAGTATTTAGTTAGTTATTCACAAATGCAATGAGAATCCCCTTTGTTAAATAGACAAGTAAACAAATAAAATTTATGGCCACTCTCATATCCACAATAATGAGAGTGGCCATTTGTTTAGAAAAATTAAATGATTTTAATGAAAATGAGGGGATCTTTTATAATTTATCAATGGAATGTCGAAAAATATAAAAAATGGAATAGTGAATGTATTGAGCTTTATCATTTATCAAGAAAAGTTATTCTAAATTAGCAGGTAAAGTCACAGTTGCGCTAATTTCAACAACTCACTTTGTATGATTAGGGTGTACTCTAAATCAACAATACACATAATAAAACACCTCACAAATAAATATGAGGTGTTTTATATGGTTAGAAAGATAACGCTATGCTATTTCCTTATATCCTATAAATTTACTACGACAGTAATAACAATATATTTATAATTTTGAGTTTAAGTGTGTTGTTTTACTGTACGATTAAATAATATAAATGTTAACAAACAACAAAGTGCAATTATAATTGTACAACCAATAAGGATATTACTGTAAAGGTTGGTGGAAAAAGTAATGAATTCTGAAAGGAAATTATAATTTAAAAATTGTGTTGATAGTAATCCGCCCATTATTATAATGCCTGTGCCTTCTGATAAAAAACTAGTAAAATTTAATAAGCTCATACCAGAACCGACTTCTTCATGAGAAAGGCTACTAGAAACTATCGTTGATATAACAGTTTTTGTAAATGAAAGTCCTCCCATGACAAAAATGAAAGAGATGGTTGTTACCCACAAATTTAATTCAACAAAAAATGCAATAACAAGAAAACTAATAGATATAAATAGCGAACCTATAACAAAGACAAACAAAGCACCTTTTTTATCTACTAAGTATCCACCAATATATCCAAATATAATAACACTTATAGTACCAGGAAGAATAACATTGTTCCCAATTGTCGCGGCGTTTATATGGTAAAGAGCTTTCATCATATAAGGAACCATTGAGATAAATCCGGCTACAGTAGCAAATATAAGAGCTCCTGAAATCAATCCAAAAATAAATGATGGGTTCTTCCGCAAAGCTGGGTCAATAAAAGGATGGGTAACTTTTACAATATGTTTAATAAAAATGATAAAGAAAATAACAAAGGTTATTAAATAAAACCATTTGTAACTTGTTGTAAATAACATAAAACTTATGATACTTATAGACATTAAAAGGATCCCTAATATATCTAAATCTCCTTTTTGAGATTCGCCAGGTTCCATGATTTTATTAAGAAAAGGAATGGTTATTAATGTGAAAATAGGTATTATAAGTAAATATGACCAATGAATATAATGAGTTACAACGCCTCCTATTGAAGGCCCTATTCCTTCACCCAATGCAACAATTGATCCTATAAATCCAAATGCCTTCCCTTGTTTTGCTTTAGTTATATTACGTGATACGACAACCATAACAAGAGAAGGAAACGCAGCAGAACCTATTCCTTGTATTAACCTACCTAAAATTAAAATTAAAAAATGTTTATGACCAAAAAATCCAATTAATGAGCCTAAGCAACTTAAAATAATCCCTAAAATAAGTAGTTTTTTAATGCTTACTTGATCAGATAATTTGCCGTATACTGCTGTACCAATTGAAAAAGTTAGCATGTAGGCAGTATTAACCCAATTAGTAATAGCAGGTGAAGTATTAAAAGAAATAGCTATATCAGGAAGTGAAACGTTTAAAACCATTTCATTTAATACGCTAAAAAATGAAAGAATACAGAGCCAAAATAAAATATTATAACTTAAGCTTTTAATTTTATTGTTTATATAGTTCAACTTTTACCTCTTTTGCTCGAGGTGATTGAAGTTTAAGGGGTTAGTTATTCTTTCACCTCAAATAAATTCCCCAATTTTTATATAAGCACTTCATATGAATCCTCCTCTATTATTATGACTCTAATATATCATTTTTTGGTTCTGTTGCAAAGTTGAATTTATAGTATAATTTTAACAAAAAGGAGTCTTCTGTATGAACTAT
>NZ_JAESKG010000014.1:0-3145 GCF_017891965.1 Staphylococcus sp. GDY8P126P
TATCTTGAAATTCCGTTAAGGCTTTTTTATTACCTACAACCTCTTTAGCACTTAAACGACCGTCATCAGTAATCGGAACAACTCCATAATGCATATGTGGTGTTTTCTCGTCCATATGCACCGTTGCATATAATAAATTATCTTTACCATATTCTTGTTCTAAAAACTGTTTAGCTTGTTCAAAAAAACGCTTTGTATCTTCTGATGTTTGATTATTAAAAAATTCATTGTCTGATGTAATTAACCCATCAATATGTTTAACTGCGTCTGTTCTAATTTTTCTTTTATTTGTATAATTCTGCTCTATTTTTTCCTCAATCAAGTTATTAAAGTTTTGTTTATTATCGTTTACTAAATCATAATTTAAATGTGTTTTACTATGGTCTATATCTTCGTTTTCATAATTATTATTTTCTCTTTGAACATGTTTTTGAATACCTGTTGTATTTGTTCCAGATTTAACTTTTGAAACTCTAACAATCGAATATGACATATAAAAATTCCTCCTCTGCACAAAGGGTTTTCGTGTATTTAATACTTTAAGTCTAACATACTAGACTTATTTTCAATAAGTCATTAAACCGTATGCTCTGCGAGGCTAGATTTTGTGCGAGCACAAAATATGGACTGAACAAGTCAGTCCATAAATTCAAAACCAAAATCAAAACCCCAGCAACCAAAAATGGTGGTTGCTAATGTTCATAAATTTTTGATCACTCACGTGTATAAAATTTAATTCACTAAGTTCAAAATCACACACTCAATCTAAATGTTCCAAAAATAAATTTTGCAGATTTTCTAACTCTTCTTCATAGCCGTTTTCAATTTTCGCAGAGTATAGCAATCGTTTAATTAAAACCAATTCTTTTTCTGTTAATGTATGTTCAATTCCATTCTCAAAATAAATTGTATTATTATATTCCATTATTTAATCTCTCCAGTTTCACTATCAATTATTCTTGAGTACCTTGCTCTATATCCACATTGATAATTACCTTCAAACCAAAGTCTAAAAGCACTAGCATTAGATGTAATGACATCTTGAACATAATTCATATTATCAATACCATATTCTTCTCCATATATATCAAGGAATGACATCAAATCAATTACATTAACTATATGCTCATTTTTTACTATACTTAATAAATCATTTTTTAAACTACGTTTTTGACTTTCATCTAAAAAGATATATCTTTCAATATCAAAATCATTTAAATGGATAATATCTTGACTATCATATTTATGTTTATTTTTCTTAATAGCGTCTTTACTTTCATGCGTTAAATATTTATAAACACTTTCAATACCATCTACAATTTCCACATGAGATAAAGCTTTATTGCCTAAAGCTCTTTTTATTTTATTTCTTACACTTTCTAACGTTACCGCATTTTTAGCAACATACAAAACATGGTAATGAGGCTTTTTATAAACTTTTCCACCATCCTCTATAATCTTCTGTTCATCTTCCGTTAAATCTTTTCGTTCCGTTTCGTCTTTATCGTGCAATGGACTAATTGCCATTGGAATATCAATTTTTTCCAAAAGTGATTGCCAATCTTCTGGAATACTTTCAGGATAAATTATAAAAGTGAAATTTCTCGCCTTTGTTATTTGTTTAGTCATGTTATATAATTACCTTTGAAAATATAAGTATATATTCGTTTAAAAGAGCTCTTCCTTTGCACAGGGGCTCTTTTTTTATACTCATTTTTCTCCTTTCTTATATTCTTCTAACGCCAATGCCACTATTGCAGATTTTGAAAAACCTTTATCTTTCGCCAAATCATTCAATTCTTCATTTTGCTTATTTGTTAAAGAAATCATTATTCGCTTTTTATCATCAGAAACAGCCATTAAATCTCTCCTTTTCTAAAACTTAATATCATAATATAACTAAAGAAAGAAAAGTGCAACACTTTTAAATATAATTTCTTCATTTTTTGAAAAATATTGGTAAAATCGCCAACAAACGTTGGTCGGTGTTGGTAGCCCAAAACCATTGAGCCTCTAAGTGTTAAGAGTGTTTTTTTCTGAATTTGGAACTCAGCACAGTATGGGGGGGTCGTAGTAGCCCCCCTTTTTCCTCCAAAATTTGTAATTCAAAACCATAAAAAACCAAAATAAAAAGACCAGTTAAAAACTGATCTAGTTTAATATCTTTATTGCATTATTCCAATTCCTCTATTTGCCGACGATTCTGCGCTCCTTAATAATCCTAAAGCTGTCCATCGGTCGATTTAATAGCTAACGCTATTGACCGCTGGCGCTTTTAGTCTAATTAAGGGCTCTCATCGACAAATAGATTTTCTCGGCATAAATGCGTGTTATAATACATGAGAGTACAACCAATACCACATTGTATTTAATTAAGCCTTTATCTATTTAGATAAGGGCTTTTATTATCTACTCATACCTCTATTATTTTTCTTTTCATGCTTTTGCTCTTGTTCTTCTGGATAATGTTGAGGATTATCTCTTTTATCTATATTACGCATAATATTCATCATTGGTTCATTATCTTTCCCTAAACCACGCACTCTCTCAACAAATTGTTCTCTACCTAGTAAACGTTCTATTTCTTTTAATAGTTTAGATATTATTTCTCTAGTTACTACTAAAATTTTATTCGATTTCTCAATCTGCTTATCTCGTTTTTCAAGAACCTCATTCGCTTTCGTCAGAGTTTCAAACGCACTCTTATTTTCTTCTTTAAGCCTACTGTTTTCGTTTTTTAGGTCATTTAGAGCTTCATCTGACTTAATATACTCATAATCATCTTTGATTAATTGTGCTGCTTCTATTTGCTTTTGAAAGGCATTAAAATCTTCTTGGCTTATGACAACATTTCCAGTTTCTTGTACTTCTTTGTTAAACAAACCACCTACTTTTTCCGTTTCAAGCTCATACGGAACATTTATAGGCTTTTTAAGCGTTTCTAACGATTTTTGATACTCTTGCATCAATTTATCGTTCTTTTGCTTTATATGGTCTGTTTTTTGGCTCTCACGCTCATATTCTTGCTTATGGTATTCTGTTTTTTGTTTATACTGGCTCATTTGCTCATGTTTGGCATTCGTAACTTGTCTTGATTGACCACGTTCTAAGTCATATCCTCGTTGTTTAACATACTCATTAAATC